>JBKDVK010000125.1:0-36428 GCA_046338875.1 Cyanobacteriota bacterium
ATCGCCACCAGGGCTTCCAGCATCAAGCTGGCGGTGAGCTGGGCCAGGGCCAGGGCCACCGCTTCGGCGTTGTCCCGCAAACCGATCGCCAACGCCCTTTCCAGCAGCACTGCACCGGTATCGAGGCCCTCCTCCATGGCCATGATGCCCACTCCGCTCTGGCCATCACCCTCCAGCAGAGCCCACTGAATCGGGGCGGCGCCGCGCCAGCGGGGCAGCAGGGAGCCGTGGCCGTTCCAGCAGCCCAATGGGGGCAGGGCCAGCACTGGCGCCGGCAGGATCTGGCCGTAGGCCACCACAACGAAGACATCAGCGCCCAGGGCAGCCAACTGGGCCTGGATGTCAGGCTGCTTGCGCAATCGCTCTGGGGTGAACACCGGCAGGCCGAGTTCAAGGGCCCGGGCCTTGACCGCCGAGGGCTGGGTTTGGCTGCCGCGGCCGCGGCGCCGGTCGGGCTGGCTAACCACCCCCACCAGCTGATGGCCGGCGCTGTGCAAGGCGTCCAGGGTGGGCACCGCGTAGGCGGGGGTGCCCCAATAAAGGATCTTCAATGCTGGCGTTCAGGCCTCACCCGTAACCGACAATCCCTCCACCCACACCCATGGACAAAGTCCACCGGGGGTGACTTTGGCGATTCCTTCAAAACCCACCAAGCTATTCAGCACCGTACGGATGTCGCCCGCCACGGTGGCCGCCTCAATCGAGCGACTTTCGCCGCCGTGGATCCACCAACCATCAAAGGGCAGGGAGAAGGATCCCTGGCTGGCCTTGACGCCCGCATGCAAAGCCGAAAGCGAATCGATCACCACCAGGCCTTCGCTGCCCACACCAGGACCGCTGCCCGTGCGGTGATCAAGTCCCTCTGCCCCGCCAGGCACTCCGGCGCTGGGGCCGATCTCAAACCAATCAGGTCCGACCGACACCTTGGCCCCCAGGCCGGCATGGCCCGTGGGGGCGACCCCAAAGCTGCGGGCCGTGGCCTCGGAATGCAGGAAATTGACCAGTAACCCTTCGCTCACCAAGGGCAGACATTGGCTGGGCGTGCCTTCGCCATCAAAGCGCGCGGCGCCCACATTGCCCGGATGCAAGCCGTTATCGCGAATTGACAGAAAAGGCACGGCCAGGCGCTGGCCCAGGGACTCCCGCTTGCTGAGGCTCACCCCATCCAGCACCGCCCGAGCATTGAACAGGCTGCTGAAGGCGCCGATCAAGTCGAGAAAGGCTTCTGGCGAAAAAACGCAGGTGTAGCGGCCGGTGTCGATTGGGGCGTAATTGAGGTGGGCGATGGTGCGTTCGGCGGCTTCGGCCACACAACCCGCCACGTCCAGGTCCTTGGCGCCGTAGGCCACCCGCATGGCGCCACTGCTGCGCGGTTTGCGACCCGCCTCCTCGGCGCGGGCATAGAGGTAGAGGCTGGCGGTGGTCAGCTCCTGGTGGCGGCAAGCACCGTCGCTGTTGATATAGATGCGCTCGCTGCTGCGCTGGCTGAGGCCGTTGTAAGGCACGGTGGCGATGGCCGGGTGGCGCTGCAGCAGCTCGGCTTCGGCCTCCTTGAGGGTATCGAGCAAAGAGAGGATGCTCAGCGGCTCTTGCAGCGGTTGATCGAGGGGCGGCAGGGGAGCGGTGGCCAACGGTGAGAAGGCCGGCACATCGTCGGGGTTGCCGAAGTCGCTGGCGGCACGGGCACCGGCCATCGCCCGGGCCAGGCCCGAATCGGAAAGATCGGAGGTGGAGGTGATGCCCACCAACCCCGCCCCGTTCCAGACCCGCAAGGTAATGGCGCTGCGCTGGGCCCCTTTCATCTGCTTGGCGTCACCGCGGTCAACCTGGACCGAGGTGTCGGTGCTGCAGCCAGCACCCAGGTCCCAACGGCCCACGCCTTCGGCTTTGGCCAGGGTTTCCAGCCGTTGGCGCAGGGACGCCACATCCAGCGGTGCGGGAAAATCGCTTGCGGAGCTGTCTGAGGCCATAGTCATCAACGGCCCCCCACGGTGATCGTGTCCACCTTGATGTGGGGCTGGCCGACGGTGACAAAAATGCTGCCACTCACCGATCCGCAAAAGCCGGCCGCCAATTCCAGATCGTTGGCACACATGGAGATGCGGGGCATGACTTCCTTGGCCTCGCCAATCAAGGTGGCACCTTTGACTGGCTTGGTGAGCTGGCCGTTTTCGATCAGGAAGCCCTCTTCCACGGCAAAGTTGAACTGGCCCGTCGGTCCGACGCTGCCCCCTCCCATTGACTTGCAATAAAGGCCCTTGTCAATCGAGCCGATCAGGGCTTCGGGACTGTGGGGGCCGGCGGCGATATAGGTGTTGCGCATGCGGCTGGCGGCGGCGAAGGCGTGACTCTGGCGACGGCCACTGCCGGTGCGCCCGTGGCCGGTACGAATCTCGCCGGCCCGATCGCTGAGGAACCGGCGCAGGATGCCGTTTTCGATCAGCACGGTGCGCTGGGGCGCCATGCCCTCATCGTCCATGGCCAGGGAACCAAAGGCCCCATCGGTGAGACCCTCGTCAATGGCGGTGACGGCGGGGTGGGCAATCTCCTGGCCCAACTCCTCGGCAAAAGGGGTGGTGCCGCGCTCGATCTGGGTGGTTTCGAGCAGATGGCCGCAGGCTTCATGGAAAATGACGCCGCCGAATCGGTTCGCCAGCACCACCGGAAACTGGCCCGCTTCGACATAGTCAGCCCGCAGCATGGTGGCGGCGCTGTCGCAGAGATCGCGGGCCGACTCCTCGGCCTGCCACTGGCGCAGCTCATCGGGGCGGCCATGGGAGCCGTAGCGGCGGCCCAGGCTGGCGCGGTGGTCGCCATCGGCGGCCAATACATTCAGACCCAGGGACTGGTGCAAGCGAATGTCGTGGGCATGGGTGCCATCGCTGGCGACCACCAACACGTCCTGCCAGTTGCGGGAATAGCTGCCGCGACGCACCTGCAGGTGCTGGCCAAGGCGGCTGAGGTGATCGGTGCCTTCCAGCAGGCGAGTGGTGGCTTCTTGAAGGCTGGGGCACTGAGCGAGCCAATCACCCTTGGCCACCGCCCAATCCTGCAGCGGTGGCAGCCCTTCGTAGGCATTGAGGGAGTGGCTGCTGCGCAATAACCCCAACATGCCCAGCGCTTGGTCAAGGGCCGTCAACAGACCCGCTTCGCTGAGGTCGTTGGTGGAAACAAAGCCATCAAAGCGGCCCCGGAACACCCTCACGCCGGCGCCCATCCCGAAGGAGGGACTGACGCTGGTGATGGTGTCCTGTTCGGCCAAAACGCCGAGGGCATCGGTGCGCTCCAGGAAGACCTCAACCAGGTCAGCGCCGGCGGCGACCCCTTGGGCCAAAAGCAATTCGAGACGGGGGCGCCAATCGGGGTTGGCGAGGCTGTCGTGGCGCCGCAGGGCGGGGGGGGATTGGACCACTGGGGTGCTCAGCGGACGGCCGGCTGGAACCGGTCGCTGCGGATCGGGGCCATCAAGAACAGCCGCGCCATCTGGTAGCCGTTGGCAGCCCAGTGGGGCAACTTGCGCAGGGCCTGAATAGGTGCCGGGCCACCGCTGGCCGCCACCTTGCTCAGGGCCGCGTTGTTGTCGACCAGATTCTCGAGTCGGCGCCAGAATTCGGGTTTATCAACCGCAAGCACCACAGGAAAGATGCGGGCCGAGGTTTCGTTAGTCTTTTCAATCACATACTTGTCGTATTGGCGAGCATCAAGGCCAAGGGATTCGTAGAACTCCTTGCGGGCCACATCGCGCACATACATGGTGGCGAACACAGCAAGCAGGAAGAAGCGACACCAAAGCCGCGCAGCAAGACCATTGACGGTCTTGGGCTGGGACTTCATCAGGGCGTCAAAGAAATCACCGTGGCGATTCTCGTCTTGGCACCAGTTTTCGAAGAAATTGAAAATAGGAAAGATTTTGCTTTCGGGGTGTTTTTCGAGATGGCGATAAATGGCAATATAGCGCCAATAACCAATCTTCTCAGAAAGATAGGTGGCATAGAAGATATAAGCAGGCTTGAAATAGGTGTAAGCCTTGTTGGCCGTCAGGAAGCCGAGATCGAGCTGCAGGCCGAAATCAGCCATGGCCTTGTTGAGAAAGCCGGCATGGCGGGCTTCATCCCGGGCCATGTGGGCAAAACATTCGGCTAAAAGGGGATTTTTGGTCTTGATGCGCCGGCTCAGTTCTTTATAGAGCAGGAACCCGGAAAATTCCGAGGTGCAGCTTTGCTCTAGAAATTCAACAAATACGCGACGGGTATCTGGATCGAGCTTTTCGGCGGCGCCGATGAATTCGTCGTTGCGTACAAAATGATGGCGGTTATAGTCCTTGCGAAATTCTTCGCAGATTGCCTCCAGTTCAGCCTGGTTGGGCTGCAGGTCCATCGCCGCCATGGCGTCGAAATCGGTTGTATAAAACCGTGGCGTCAGAATCGTGTCCTTGGCAGGATCCTTGATTTCTGGTGATGCCGGTGTGCCAACCCGCTGGCCCGCTACGGCGCTTGCAGGGGCGGGGGCTCCGGTAACTGTGGCGGCGGGAGGCACCATCGCTGGAGTCTGATCAGGCTTGACGCCCAATGTAGGTGGGCCGGGGCCGCTCTGGCGCCCATGTGAAGCGGGATGGGGGAATCAGTTGGGTCCCAGCCACTTCTGACCATTGAGCCGTTGCACCAGCCGGGAGACGATCAGGGCCAGGGTCATCTTTTTCTCGTCAATCAGGAACGACTCCAGCAAACTCGGCACACTGCTGCCCCCCTCAGCCAGGGCAATCGTCTTGATGGCGCCCAGTTCCGGAGTGGCAAAGCACAACCAGAACCGCCTCTCCCCCGGCAGATCACCCTTGACCATCCAGCAGTTTCCTCCCACCACCGGCATCGGCCCCTCCTCAAAAGCCAGGCTTGGGGCTGGGCCGCCATAGGCCTGGCATTCCTTTGCCAAGGCCGGCAACAGCAATTGGGGGACAAACTCGTTGAAGGGCTTGTCTTCCGGTGCGGGTGGTTTGACCTTGGCCTCCGCAGCGGCCCCGGGGGTCTTGGCCCCAGGGGTCTTGGCCGCAGGCGTCTTGGCTGCAGGCGCCTCGCTGGCGGAGGAGGGGCTGTCGGGCGAGGCGGGGGTTGAGGGTTCAGCCACGGAGAGAGCTCGGCGAATCAGCAGGAGCCAACTCTAGGCAGGGCCCCGCAGGGGGTCCGTGCCCTTACCAGTCTTCATCGGCGGGCGAGTCCCAATCTTCCTGCTGGGCACCCGCCTGGGGATTGGCCCCTGCAGAGCGCGACCAGGGCCCGGCGACCTCGACTGGGGCGGCGTGGGGCCGGGCCCCATCAGCGCGACGAATCACCCTGAATGGCACCGTCATCGTTGGCAGGGGCTCGCCTGGGGCAGGGGTGGGCGTGGCGGCGGCGAATTCGCTGGCGCGGGACCCGCGCCCGTAGGTCTCGGTCGGATCCGGTCCCCGTCCCCTCGCGGCGCGTCCCGGGCTTGGGGAGTAGCGACGATTGCCCTCCTCCTGCGGCGATGCTGCCTCCCACCCCGGCCCGAAGCGCTCCAGGCGCACCCGGCGGCGCAGGGCGGCAACGGGCGGCCGCAGGGCCAGGGAGGTGCCGGCACCACTCAAAACAGCACCCCCCAGGGCAGCCGCGCTGATCCAGGCACCCAGGGGAAGAGCTGGACTACTCCAGGTGAGCAATCGCAGGCTCAGCACGGGCGTTGGGTTGAGCGCTCCAAGAACGGCGGCCGCCAACAGGGGCGACAGCAGGGGCAACAACAGCAGACGACGCAGCAAGGGCGGCAGGGGTCAGGGGGCAGGGGATGAGGGGTGGGGGTTCTGATCGACCAGGGGTAGCGGCCCCTGCCAGCGGCGCAGGGAACCGAGGTCCAGGCCCAACACATCAAAAACGCGGATGACCAGGAAGTCCACCATTTCCGCCAAGCTGGTTGGCTGGTGATACCAGGCCGGCACCGGCGGCGCGATCCGGGCTCCCGCTTCGGCCAAGGCGGTGAGATTGCGCAAATGCACAAGGTTCCAGGGCAATTCCCGCGGAGCGATCACCAGGGTGCGCCCTTCTTTGAGGTGAACATCGGCGGCCCGCTCGATCAGGTCAAGGGCCACCCCACTGGCAATCCGGCCCACGGTGCCCATGCTCGCCGGAAGAATCACCATTCCCTGGGTGCGGTAGCTGCCGCTGGCGATCGCCGCCGCCTGGTCATTCCAGCGATAGCAACGCAGCTGGCCGGAGACTTCGCCGGTGCGCTGGCGCCAGAATGCTTCCTGGGCCTCGGGTTCGGAGGGCACCCGCACGCCCAACTCGGCCTGCCAGACGGCGATGGCGCCCCGACTGGTAACCATCTCGACCGTCTCGCCGGCCTGGAGCAACAGGGCCAGGGCCCTTTCGGCCAGGGGTTGGGCCGAGGCACCGGATACGGCCAGTACAACCGGAAGAGCCGAAGTCATCAACGCCGTCTCAGGATTCGGCCAAGGCCAGTTGACCCTGCTCGACGGCTTCAGGGGGAAGGGGTGACGTGTCGTCAACGCCCTCAGGCGCAGGGGCAGCGGTTTGATCCACTACCAGATCGATCTGGTTGCGCAGGGCGTCGACCTGTTGGATTTCGACTTCCACCATGTCGCCAAGCAGGTAGGTCCGGCGAGAGCGGCGGCCCACCAACTGGTTCTGGCGGGAACGGTATTCGTACCAATCATCCTTGAGCGAACTGACATGCACCAGGCCTTCCACCTGGGAAGGGGGCACCTCCACAAAGAAGCCGTAGCTTTGAACGCCGCTGATGCGACCCGGCAGGGTCTGACCCACCAGTGGTTCGGCGGCGCGGGCCTGGGCCATCGACACCACGTCGTCTTGAAACTCCTGAACGAACCGACAACGGCCGTTGAGACGGTTGGCCAGCCCATGGCTGAGGCTGTCCTGAAACGGGGCCAGCTGGGACGGCGTCAGCAGGGCCCAATCGATGGCGCCGTGGCAAGAATCAGAAGCCACTGCGACAGCAACTTTGTGGCGCACGGTGGGACGGTCCTTACCATCCACCAGCAGGCTGACCAGCAGATGCTGGTTGAAGATATCTGCGTAATGCAGGCTGGCGCAGCTCCACGGAGCGAAGGCCACCGTCTCAGCCGCCAGGGCATTTTCACCGGGTTGCGCCCCGTAACGGAGCGGTTGCAAGGCCTCACGCAGCTGTTGTTGCAAGGCTCGGCAGCGATCACTGGCCACGATCAACGGCAACAGGTCGACCGCCTTGGCCTGGCCCTCGGCACCCAATTCCAGGGGAATGTCGAGTGCCACCGCCATGCGAGCCACCTCATTGAGTTGCCCCTGGTCTGGGGCGTCATTGAGGGCAAACAGAGCCGGTAACTCCAGTGCCGCCAGGTGCCGGCCAAGGGCACGGTGGGCCAGCAGAACCGTCTCGCGCAAAATACTGATCGGGTGGTCCGCCGCCAAGGCCACCAGCCATCCCTGGGGTGGGGCATCCGGGGGCGGGATCTGCAGATCCGCCAGGCTGGGCAAGGGCGGCGCCGGCAGGTCAAGATCGATCGCGCCGCTGGCCTGGCGGATCTGCCGCACCAAGGTGGTGAGGCTCACCAACTGATCCACCAGCGGCAGATGGTCTTTCAGGGGCTTGAGGGCTGCAGGAACAGTCCGGGCCTTGGGTTTGCGCTCTGCCAGGGCTGCCATGACCTCCGCGGTGAGCGCAGCATCGGGCTTGATCTGGCTGAGGCAGAAGCGGTAGTGCTCCAGGGCGCCGTTGGCATCGAGGTCGAGGGCCACCGAAACCGCCGCCTGGGGGATGCCCACATCAAAGCCGGCGGCTTTGGCAATGGCTGGACTGAGGAGGGGAAGCCAATGGGATCCCGCCGAGAGGGTTTCGGCCTGCTGGCGCAACCAGCAATCCAGGGGACCGCCGATCGGGAAGCGCTCAGCCACGGCTGGCGCGTGCAGCCACAGCCGCCAGCCCCCCTCCCGCTCCTCGAGGGAAAGGGCCGGCAGTATCGGTGCATTCGCCCCGGACCAACCACGGGGCAGCAGGGTCGGCAGCCCCGTCAGATCCTCACGGCCCTTCTCCACCGGGGTGCGCAGGGTGGCGCGGGGGGGAGCAGGCAGCGACTGGAGATGGTGGCGGACCAATAGCAGGTCCTTGTCGGCTGCCTCGCCGCCCCGCACCGGCAAGCTGCGGGCCACATGCCCCTGGGGCGCGAACTGGCCAACAGGAAAGCGGTCGATCTGGACCTCGACCAACTGCTCCTGGCGATGGGCCAGGTGCTGAGCATCTGCGGCAGTGAGTTCGACAGTGGTTAGCAGGCGGTCGTCGAGGGGAACCGCCAACAAGCGGCCGTCCTGTTCTTCAACTTGGGCGAGCAGGCTGGTGGCATGCCGTTCAAGGATGCAGACGACACCGCCCTCTGGTGAGCGGCGGCGGGCGCCTTCCCGGGTGATGCGCACCAAAACGCGATCGCCATTCCAGGCGTGGTTGAGTTGGTGATCACGGATATAGATGTCTTCCTCACCGTCTTCGCGCAGGGCAAAGCAGAAGCCCTTGGTGGAACAGCGCAAGCGGGCTGCAACCAGATCGGGGGTCTCCAGGCGACGCCAGCCTTCGGCTGAGGATTCCACCAGAGCCAGCCGGGTGAGAGCTTCTAGGGCGATGTCCAGTTGCTCAAGCTCGAGGTCGGTGCTTAGGGAGAGGGCCTTCTGGAATTTGACCAGCGACAGCCAGTCCGTCGCGGAGAGTTGATCAAGCAGGTCAGCGACCGTGAACTTCATCGCAGTTCTGTTGAGGGAATCGGGATAGATCGGGTGCAGCGGGCCCGAACGGGTTGAACAAGCAACAGCGCCACAGGAGCCCGTGCTCCAGGTGCGGAGGGAGGGAGCGCTGGCAGTTTGACCTCGCCGTGGAGGAGGTCAGGGACTGGGACCGCTGGCAAAGGCCCCAGCCTGGGGCGTGGGCCATTCGCTGGACAACGGTGTAAGGAGTTTAGGGACCGGGGGTATCGGAGCCATTGGCGATGGCCTCGGCAGGCCCGTCCTGGGGCCCGATGGAGCGCAGGATCAGACGGGCCCCCAGGATCAGAAAACCCACTGAGGCTGCTAGCTGCAACGCCTGGGGTGGAATAACGCTGGAGAGCGAACCTCCCGCAGCAGCGCCCAACAAACTCGCCAATACCAAAGCCAAGGCACTGCCGGCGAAAACGGCACCAGGTCGGCTTGAGGTGCCGCTCAGGCTGACGATCGCCAGCTGGGTTTTGTCGCCTAGTTCGGCCAGAAACACGGTGACGAAGGTGGAGGCGAGTAGGGCAAGCATGGGCGGGGTGCAACGGCAAAGGGCCTGGACGCGAACCCTGGGGCGGGACCAGGGCAGTGGATCAGTGGCGACTCATCCCAAGGCCGGACTCGCCTGCAGGTGATCGGCCGCCAGCTGCAATACCGCCTGGCGGCCCAGCCAAAGGCCCAACACCACCATGAGCACCCCGGCGGCCCGCTCCAGTTGCTCGGGCGCCATCAGCCGCGAAAGCCAGCGGCCCAGCAAAACCCCCACCAGGCTGGAGCAGATCAGGGCCAGGGAGGCACCGACAAACACCACCGCAGGACGGCCGGACTGGGCAGAAAGCAACAAGGCGGCCAGCTGGGTTTTGTCGCCCAATTCGGCTAAGAAAACCGTGGTGGCGGTGGCCAGAAACACCTGCAGCCAGGCCTGGGATGACGGTGCCGCGGGGGTGCTGGCCGCGCCAGAGGCGGAGCTGGGGTCCGGGACAGCAAGGCTTTCGGGCGACAGTTCTGCTTGTGACGTTTCTGCTAGTGACGTCTCTGCTTGTGACGTCTGCCCCAGGGGATCCCCAGAGGACAAGGGCCCGTGGCTGGAGGGCTCAGGGGTGCTCATGGCTGGCGGCGGATGGCGCGCTTAAAGCGCTTCATCACCCTGCCACGGCCGCCTTCCTCACTGCGGATTTGCTGGAGACAACAAGAAATGGCAAAGCTGTCGAAATCCTCACCCTCCTGGCCAAACAGGGCCAACAACCGCTGCACCCGGCAGAAGTCCGGCCGATCGGCGTAGATGCGACAGCGGCGGTTGCCGGTATCAAAATGACGGCACCAGCCATCGGCAGCCACCAAATCCATATAGGTGGCCCTTTGCTCGTCATTCAGGGCTGCCAAGGCTTCGCCACGGCGTTCGGGATCGAGCCGACAACAGGCGCCACAGCCACTGATGCACTGCCAAAGGGGTGAGCCCTTGCTCATGGTCGCCTCTGCCGCACCGACCCGACACCGGACCTGGCGCCATCCCATCCCTTTAACCATGCCTGTAACAGCGTTTCACAGCCTGGGGACCCGTTGGGAGGTCTGGGTGGAGAAACTACTACCATGGGATTGATTTTTCGAGGGCCGTCGCGCAGCTGTTTATGTCGATCGATTTCCATCTCATCTCCAACTTTGCCGCCCTAGCCCTGATCACCTTGGCAGGTCCAGCGGTGATCTTCATCCTCTTCTATCGCCGTGGCGCCCTCTGAATCATCCCTGCGGCGGCAACCGTCAGCCCTTGGGCTAATTCGTAGGGCTGTTAAGCAATAGACGTTAGGCCGTAAGTCCTAGGGCAACGGCCGCGTCCCGGAACAGGGATTGCAGGTAAGGGTGGCAGGTTCCGCTTGCTCTCTCCTCGCCGTTTTGTTGCGTCCCGTTTTGTTCCGTGCCGTTTTGTTGGCTGGCCTCCAGCCATTCCTGGTTTTGGGCTCGGATTTGCTCGCCGGCGTCATTGCGAATCAGCACCCCATCCCCCTCCTTTTGACACCAGTAGGTCCGTTGCCGGCGCATCAACACCACCGTGTCGCCGCTGCTGGGCCTTAGGGCCACAACCTCAAGCTGCAGCCTTGCCTCTCCCTGCCAGTGGTCCATGCGCAGGCGAAAGGCCACATCCACAGCTCCCGTCGGCAGCTCCGGACCCTCCCAGCGCCAGGCCATCGCCCGCAGTCGATGGGATCCCTGGGCGAGTTGCAGTTCGAGATGGCCACCCCGCAACAGCCTGCAGCTGGAAATCTGGCAATGGCGGCTCCAGAAAACAGGCGCCCCGTGGCCGATCCCGAAAGGTTCCAGCCGCTTTAGCTGCATCAAAAAGTCCCGATCGATGCGTGCTAGCGGCAACAGGGCCTCCGGCTCCACCTTGCGACCGCTGCCCTGTTCCCCCAGCCAGTCCTGGGCGAGGGCCTCCAGCCGCTCCTTCAGCTCCCGCACCTTGGCGGCCTGCACCGTGAATCCGCCGGCAGCGGGGTGGCCGCCGAAACGCTCGAGTAAATCGGCGCAGGCGCTCAGGGCCCCGTCAACGCGAAAGCCCCGGGGAGCCCGCACCGAAGCCCGCAGTTGGCCGCCCCCCTCCCCCGCCAGCAAGGCCACCGGCCGGCCGCAACGTTCCACCAACCGGGCGGCGACGATGCCGATGACGCCGTGATGCCAGTGGCCCTGGGCCAGAAGCAAGAAACCTGGCCACTGGGGTCCGTCCGCCTCCAGCAGGGCCAAGGCTTCGGCTTCAATGGCATCGCAAAGCTCCCGCCGTTGGCGATTCAGGGCCTCGCAGCGCCTGGCCAGATCCATGGCGCGATCCGGGTCTTCGGTGGTCAGCAGATCAACCACCAGCAGCGGATCCCCCAGGCGGCCCACCGCATTGATGCGCGGAGCCAGCTTGAAGGCCACCGCCTCGGCATCCAGGGGCTGGTCGCCCAGTCCCGCCAACTGCTGCAACGCCTTCAGGCCGGGCAGCGGCGAGGCGGCCAACCGGGGCAATCCATCCAGCAGCCAACGGCGGTTGACCCCCGTCAGGGGGGCCATGTCGGCGATGGTGCCGATACAAAACAGATTCAGGGAGATGGCCTGGCCATCCCGGCGCCCCAGCCGCTGGCAAAGGGCCATGGCCAGCACATGGGCCAACCCCACGCCGGCCAAGCCTCGGTAGGGGGAATCGGCGGGGGTCAGGGCCGGATGCAGCAGGGCCAGATGGGGGGGCAATTGGGGCGGCAGGCTGTGGTGATCCGTCAAGATCACCTCGACGGCCAGCTCGGCGGCACGATCCAGGGCCGCCAGGGCGCTGACGCCGTTGTCCACGGTGATCAGCAGGCCGATGCCCTCCGCCGCCAGGCGCTCGACCATGGCCACGTTGAGGCCGTAGCCCTCCTCCATGCGACGGGGGATTGCCGGTTTGGGACGGGCCCCCAGGCGGGAGAGAACCCCAGTGAGCAGGGCCGTGCTGGTCATGCCATCGGCGTCGTAATCACCGCAGATCGCCACCGCTTCCCCCTGGCGGCAGGCGGTCTCCAGCCGCGTCAAGGCCCGACTGAGATCGGCGAAATGGAGCAGGGGATCGGGGGCCGGTGGTGGATCCAGCAGGTCCGCTAGGGCTTCGGGACCCTCAACGCCGCGGCGCAGCAGGACCGCCAGGAGCTCTGGAGGCAGGTTGGCCATGGCTCCGCCCTGCAGGGATCGGGCCGGCAAGGCCACGGGCAACACCCAGCGTGGTTCATCGAAGGCGGGAGGCAACGCTGACGGACTGCGGTTCTGCATTTTGGTACCTGGCTTGACCCAGGCCCCCCCTAGCCTGGCCCCGATCAGCGCAGGGGAAGGAACGGCATGGGCCAGCGGCTGCAAGCCCTGCTCTGGGATGTCGATGGCACCATGGCCGAGACCGAATTCGAGGGCCACCGCCATGGCTTCAACCTGGCCTTCAAGGAGGCCGGCGTGCCCTGGCATTGGGACCCGGACACCTATCGGGGTTTGTTGGCGGTGAGCGGCGGCCGTGAACGGTTGGCGGCCTATCGGCACCAGCAAGGGGAGGCCCCATGGCCCCGGGAAAAGCTGGAAACCCTCATGGCCGCCAAGCAACGGCATTACGTGAGCCTGGTGGCCGATGGCGGCTTGGCCTTCAGACCGGGGGTCGCCGCCTTGATCGCCGAGGCCCAGGCCGCCGGCATCCCCCAGGCGATCGTCACCACCAGCTCGCGCTCGGCGGTGGCCGCCCTGCTGGGGGCACTGGCGCCCAACCTCACGGGAGCCTTTGCCTTTTGGGTGTGCGGCGAAGATGTGGCGCGCAAGAAACCCGATCCCCAGGGCTACCAGCTCGCCCTCGACCAGCTAGGGGTTTCTGCAGGGGCCGTTGTTGTGCTCGAAGACTCCATCGCCGGCCTGGCGGCGGCCACCGCGGCCGCTCTGCCCTGCCTTGTCACCCTCAGTGAACTGTCCCGAGCGGAGCCAGCAGCAAACTTCCTGGCGGCGGCGGCCGTGGTCGACAACCTGGAGCCGGCCAAGGGCCCAGTGCAGGTGCGAAGGGGCCCTGCTTGCGATCAAACCCGGGTAACGCTTTCCTATTTGCAGCAGCTGCTGGAGCGGCGATGAACGGCAAGCTGCGCCAAGCAACCCGTCTGGAGCTTGCCCAACGCAAGCTGGCAGGAGCTTTGCTGACCCAGGTGAGGCGCAATTGGCGCGGCGGCAGCCTGGCCCTGCTCGGCCTGCTGGTGGGCTATTACCTGTGTCAAAACCTGATGACCGTGTTGGTGATCCGGATTCCGGGTGGCAGACCCGTGGTGGTGCTGGCCCTGGTATTGATTGTCGAGGCGATCGTGCGCCTGCGCTCCCAGCTGGTGACTAGCGAACCAAACCTTGCCTGGGTAGTGGCCGACAACCTCAGACTGGGAGCACTTTATGCAGTTGTGCTTGAAGCTTTCAAGCTGGGAACCTAACTGGTGGCCAAGCGGCCCCTCACTCTTCTTCGGCTTCCTCGGCAATCGGGTAGACGAAGCCCCGGGCGCGACCGCTCAGCACCGACTTGCCGAGGGAAAGGGCCTTGGCAGCGGCATCACCGGCCTTGGCCTTCCAGTGGGCATGCCGCTGATTGCGCTTGCCTTTGGAGGTTTTCTTCTTAGGAACGGCCATCTCAGAACTTTTATGCCAAACAAACATCTTCCAATGCGGCCCCTCCTTTCGTCAAATCGCTAAGATCGATTCCTGTGGTGATCTCCAGTGAGCAGCAGCCCACCGCCCGTCATTCCCGCTGGCGAACCTCCCGCCGCCCATCTCGCTGCGGCGCCGGCTTTGGCCCCTGGGCAAGCCCCCAAAACTGACTCCAAGCCAGCGGCGAGATCCCTCAGCCGGACCAATGAAAACGCGGCCAAACCATCCTTTAGCCAACTGCTAAGTGATCTCAAAGCAGGCAAGGTAAAAGAGCTGGAGCTCATGCCTCGCCAGCGGCTGGCCACCGTCTACTTCCACAACGGGCGCTCGGCTGATGTGCCCGTTTTCAGTGACAACCAACTGCTGCTGCAGACGGCCCAGGATGCGGGCGTACCGCTCAACGTGCGCGATGAGGTCCGCGATGACGCCGTCGCTGGTCTGGTCAGCAATCTGCTGCTTGCGACCCTGCTCCTGACCGCAATGGCCCTGCTGCTGCGTCGTTCGGCCCAGGTGGCCAACCGCCATCTCGGCTTTGGCCGCAGCCAGCCCCGATTACAGGCCGATGGGGGTGTGCCGGTGCGCTTCGAGGATGTGGCCGGCATTGCCGAGGCCAAGGAAGAGCTGCAGGAGGTGGTCACCTTCTTGAAAGCTCCGGAGCGTTTCACCTCCGTTGGCGCCAAGATCCCCAAAGGTGTGTTGTTGATCGGCCCTCCAGGAACCGGTAAGACCCTGCTCGCCCGAGCGATTGCCGGCGAAGCAGGCGTGCCGTTCTTCTCGATGGCCGCTTCTGAATTCGTCGAGATGTTTGTGGGAGTGGGGGCCAGCCGGGTGCGGGACCTGTTCCGCCAAGCCAAGGCCAAAGCCCCCTGCATTATTTTCATCGACGAGATTGATGCGGTCGGCCGGCAGCGGGGCGCAGGTATTGGCGGGGGCAACGATGAGCGCGAACAGACCCTCAACCAACTCTTGACCGAGATGGATGGCTTTGAGGAAAATTCTGGTGTCATCCTGCTGGCCGCCACCAACCGTCCCGACGTCCTGGATTCGGCCTTGATGCGACCCGGCCGTTTCGATCGACGCATCACCGTAGACCTGCCCGATCGCCGCGGCCGTGAGCAGATCCTCGGAGTCCACGCCCGCAGCCGCCCCCTGGCCGATGAAGTGTGTCTGGCGGACTGGGCGATCCGCACCCCGGGCTTTTCCGGCGCCGACCTGGCCAACTTGCTCAATGAGGCGGCGATCCTGACGGCAAGGCGCCATCTGGCCCAGGTCAACAACCAGGCCATCGGTGATGCCCTCGAAAGAATCACCATGGGATTGACGGCTGCCCCGTTGCAGGACAACGCCAAAAAGCGTCTGATCGCATATCACGAAGTCGGCCACGCCCTGCTCACCTCCCTGCTGCCCCATGCTGACAAGCTGGACAAGGTGACCCTGCTGCCCCGCGCTGGAGGGGTCGGTGGTTTTGCCCGGATGATGCCCACTGAGGACATCCTCGATTCTGGCCTGATCAGCCGCGCCTATTTGATGGCGAAACTGGTCGTCGTGTTGGGGGGCCGTGCTGCCGAAATGGTGGTGTTTGGTCCCAGTGAAGTCACCCAGGGGGCGGCGAGTGATCTGCAGATGGTCAGCCAGATCAGCCGGGAAATGGTGACCCGCTACGGATTCTCCGAGCTGGGACCGATGGCCCTGGAAAGCGACGAGGGCGAGGTATTCCTTGGCCGTGACTTGTTTCGACCCCAGCCCCATTACTCCGCCGATACGGGAAATCGCATCGACCGAAAGGTGCGGGAGCTGGCCTGCCAGTCCCTGGAGCGGGCTGTCGCGATTCTGGCTCCACGGCGCGAGCTGATGGACCAATTGGTCGATCGTCTAATCGCCGAAGAAACCATCGATGGAGAAAGCTTCCGCCAGTCGGTGGCGGCATGGGAGACCAGTCATCCAGAGCTGGCCGTGGCCGGGCAGACGCTGCCTGCTGCCCGGCTGGCGGTGCCGGTGGGCGAGACCTGAGCATCCCGCGGCTGCCTTGTTTTCGCGGCTGCTTTGCTAGAGCTGATATCAGTGGGTCCCGGCAAAGCGGATGTCCAGGCTTCTGAGGTAGGTGTGCAGCCCGGAGTCCTGAATCGGCAGCAGCCGGGCCATGCGACCGCTTTCATTGACATGGGCATGCCAATGGCCAGGAGGGGTGATGAACGCTCCTCCGGCCTGCCAATCGATGCGATGGGGATCGAGAATTGTGCCGTCATCGCTGAGTTCCTTGCCCGCCAGGGTGTAACAGCCTGGATCACAGTCGACGATCAGATCGAGAGCCACGGATTGATGCCGATGCGGGGGCTGGACGGCCCCGGCCGGTACCAACCCCAGCATCGCCCAGAGGGTGTGACTGACCGTACGGCTGGCGGGCAAATCCTCATGGGCCAGCAGGATGCTTAAGCGGTTGCTGCGGGCGGCGCTGGGGTCCTGCAGCAGAGTCTGCAGTTCGGCCTCAAGCAATTCGCTGGGGTAATGGCTGGCCCGAAAACGGGGCTGGCTTGGCTTCACTCCCAGATAGCTGAGCAGGGGCCCGTCGTGGACCCAGTAGAGAATGCTTTCCTTGTCGGCCTGCAGCAAGGGATCTGGACCGGCCGGCAGCACAAACAGATCGCCCGCTGCCCAGCTGAGTTCCAGTGTCGACTGATCCGGGGCGGCAGGACGTTGGAGTTGGCCCGAGCCCCGCAGCACATAAAACAAAGAGCTGGTGGCGCTGGCGGCGGCCTTGAGTTGCTCCCCTGCCAGCAGCCGCAGGAAATGGGCCGCCAAAGCCGGACTGGTGGCCGGTCCCGGGCAGCCCAGTTCTGGACTGAGATCGAGGGGCAGGATGGCCGTGGGTCCTGCAGCATGCAGCTCGGGGTTCCACTGCCGGTAGGGGATCGGTTCGGTCAGGCCGGGGCGGATCGGATTCGCCGCTTGGCGGTAATCAAAGATCTGGATGCCGGCCTGCCATTGGTGCTGGCTCAGTGATGGCGTTGGACTCTGGCTCATCTTTGCCTCCCAAGCATGGAGCGAACCCTATGGGATCGAGCGCGATCTGCGACGGTTCCAAATATCAGTGTTGCTGACGCTAAAGCTTGTCCTTGCTCATGCGAGCGGCGAAATCACTATCGCCTTCAGCCGCCAGCGACGGCTGGCACGATGCTGACCTCATCGCCATCGGCCAGGGCCGTGGTCTGGTTGTCGAGGAAGCGGATGTCTTCGCTGTTGACATATACGTTGAGAAAACGCCGCAGTTTGCCGTCTTGATCACAGAGACGGCCCTGGATACCGGGATAGCGGGCATCGAGGGCCTGCAGCAAGGCATCGACGCTGCTGGCTTCAACGCTGACGCTGGCCTCATCGTTGGTGAACTTTTGCAGGGGCGTGGGGATTAGAACCTGGACGGCCATGGGGGTATCGGGGGCGGGTGAAGGAGTGGTAACAGTGCTGGCGAGGCGAGGCTTTAAGGAGTGGCCCGGTGCAGGGACTGGGACCGTTTCCAAGCGGCGTTGAAGCTGTCGAGCTGGGCCTCAATCAAGAAGGGTTCGCCAATCGAAGAGGCAATTGCTTCTGTGGTTTTGAGGCCGTTGCCGGTGATGTAGGCGACGGTGGTCTCTTCGGGATCAATTTTGCCCTGCTCCACCAGTTTCTTGAGCACGGCGATGGTGGTTCCGCCGGCGGTCTCGGTAAACACCCCCTCGGTTTCAGCTAGCAATTTGATGCCATCGATGATTTCCCCATCGGTGACCGCGGCGATGCTGCCACCAGTGCGGCGGGCAATATCAATGGCGTAGGGACCATCGGCAGGGTTGCCAATGGCAATCGACTTGGCAATGGTGTTGGGCTTGACGGGCTTGATGAAGTCCCTGCCTTCGGCAAAGGCCTGGGCAATCGGCGAACAGCCTTCAGCCTGGGCGCCGCTAAAACGCACGGGCTTCTCATCCACCAGGCCCACCTTGATGAATTCGTCAAAACCTTTGCGGATTTTTGTGAACAGAGATCCGGAGGCCAGGGGGGCCACAATGTGGTCAGGCAGTTGCCAACCAAGCTGCTCAATCACTTCATAACCAAGGGTCTTGGAACCCTCGGAGTAGTAAGGACGCAGGTTGATGTTGACAAAACCCCAGCCATAGGTATTCGCCACCTCGGAGCAGAGCCGGTTGACCTGGTCGTAGTTGCCCTTGACGGCCATCAAGGTTGGGTTGTAGACGAGCGTGCCAAGAACCTTGCCCAGTTCAAGGTCGGAGGGAATGAAGACACAGCATTCGAGACCGGCATAGGCTGCAATCGCCGCAGTGGAATTGGCCAGATTGCCAGTGCTGGCACAACTGACGGTGGTAAATCCCAGTTCCCGGGCCCGGGTCAAGGCCACCGATACGACCCGGTCCTTGAAGGACAGGGTGGGCATGTTGACGCCGTCATTCTTGATATAAAGCTGTTTAAGGCCCAGGCGCTGGGCCAGGCGATTGGCCTTCAGCAGGGGGGTGAAGCCAGTGCCAACATCAATCGGATCTCCCTCAATCGGCAGAAAATCGCGATAACGCCAAATCGATACGGGGCCGGCTTCGATGATGGCCCGACTGACGCGGCTACGGATCGCGTCGTAGTCGTAAACAACCTCCAGGGGACCAAAACAAACGTCTTCGCAAACGTGACGCGCTTCGGCGCCATAGGCGTGGCCGCATTCCTTGCAGCGCAGACCGATCAAGGTGGAGCGAGAGAGGGTGGCGGTCACGGCGCACGGCCAGACGATCTATTGAGGTTAACAGCGCCGGCGAGATGCCTCGTTAAAACCCGATTTTCCAGGTCGGGTAATTGAATTGGCCTATCCCCGGGCCATCTTCGGGGTCCCTTCCTAGCCTCGCTGACCTGGAGCGTTGCTTTTGCCCGCGTGCTTTCCGAACGGCCCTGGTCGCCACGCTTGATCCCCGTTGCCCTGCTGGCTGGAGCGGCGCTGGCACTGCTGCTGCTGTTTGGCTTGGCACGACTGGCAATTGAATGGCAATGGTTTGCCCAGTTCGGGCTCCAAGCTGTTGTGCTGCGGCGCTGGCTGCTGCAGCTGCTGGCGTTCTGTCTGGTCTTTGGTCTGGGGCTGTGGCTGCAACTGCAGCAACTGCAACGTTGCTGGCGCCTGCGCCAGGCCGTCGCCCAGAAACAGCTTCCCAACGATCCGATCCTGCGATTGGGAAGCCCCAGCCTTGTGGCCTGCCTCACGGGTCTGTTGTTGGCCCTGGCCCTTGGCCTGTCCTACCTGTTTATCCAAGCCAAAGGCTTGATCAGCTCCCCCTTCAGCGATGAGGTGATTACGGGGTTGGCCGGCGCCTCCACCTGGTCTCCCTTATGGGTGGCCGGGGTGGCCATGGCCTTGATCGGCCCCCTGTTGATCTGGCCCCTCACCAGCCTGCGGCTGGCCCTGACCGCGGCCCTGGCTGCTTCCGCCACGGCGATCGCCCGGGGCTGGAGTCTCTGGTTACCTGCCCTGCTGGCCGAACCATTCGGGGAAAGGGACCCGTTGACGGGCCTGGACCTGGCCTTCACGGTGCTGCAGCTACCGGCCCTGCATCTGTTGTTGAGCGTGGCCATCGCCCAGGTCGCCGTTGGGCTGGTGGGGGGGCTCTGGCTGAGCCTGGGAGAGGGCTCCAGTTTGAGTGATCTGCGTTATGTCGGCTTGAGCCGTGCCCAGCAGAAGGTGCTACGGCCCCAGCTGGCCCTGCTGGCAATCCTGGCGGCATGCGCCACGGGTCTGGCCCCCTTCGACCTGATGGTTCAAGGCAGTGGCATTGCCGCCGGCGCCGGCCATGTGGACCTCTACGTGCGGCTGCCGCTGCGGTTGCTGCTGACCCTGCTGCTGCTGCTGACGGCGGTGGGGTTATTGGTGCCCTTACCCAAGGACTGGCTGCGACGGGGCGCCCTGATCCCGCTGGCGGCGACCCTATTGATGGTGCCGGTGGCCGAATGGTTGGTGGCGCCCCTGGTGCAAAGGTTTTGGGTTCAGCCCCGGGAGCTGGCGGTGGAGACGCCATATCTCAAACGCACCATCCGGGCCACCCGTCGGGCCTTCGGGCTAGAGCGGATGCGATCCCTGACCCTGCAGCCGCGCCAGAGCCTCACCGCCGCCGACCTGGCCTCGGCGCCGGGCACCCTGGCCAACATCCGCCTCTGGGACAGCACGCCGCTGTTGGCCGCCAATCGCCAACTGCAGCAATTGCGGCTCTATTACACCTTTCCTTCCGCCGCTGTCGATCGCTATCCCCTACGCGCTGACGCCAAGGGCCGGGGGGAGGCGACCCAGGTGCTGATCGCTGCTCGCGAAATGGATAGTGGCGCTTTACCCGCAGGCTCCCGCACCTGGCTGAACCGCCACCTGGTGTTCACCCATGGCCACGGATTCACGGTCTCACCGGTGAACGCCTTTGGCAGCGATGGCCTGCCGCTTTTCTTCGTCAAGGATCTCGGCCGCAGTCGCAGGGTTCAGGGCCTGCCACAACTGGGCATCAGCGATGCCGAAGCCCAGGCGGCGTTCCCGGTGGGCCGTCCCCAGCTCTATTACTCCTCTGGGCCATCCCCCTACGCCATCGCCCCGACAAAGGTGCAGGAATTCGACTACCCCGATGGCGAACTCAACGTCTACAACCATTATTCCGGCACCAAGGGCATCTCCTTGGGGAACCGTTGGCACCGCCTGGCGGCCGCCCTCTATCTGCAGGAGGCGCGGGTGCTGCTCACGGGCTCCCTGAAACCCAATTCGCTGCTGCTGCTGCGCCGGCAGGTGAAGCAACGGCTGGAGGCCCTGGCGCCATTTCTGGATTTCGATAGCGAGCCCTACCTGGTGACGGCCCGCCTGGCGCCCCAGGCGGGCTACCGGCCCGAACAACATCAGTACTGGCTTCTTGATGGCTTCACCAGCAGCCGCTCCTATCCCTACAGCGACCCCAACCCCAAGGGTTTGCGCTATTTCCGCAATCCGGTCAAGGCGGTGGTTGATGCCCATGACGGCCGGCTTTGGCTGTATGTGAGTGATGACGAAGACCCGGTGCTTCGCACCTGGCATAAAGCCTTCCCCGAGCTATTTGCGCCCCTGTCGGCCATGCCCCCGGAACTCCTGCGCCACATCCGGGTGCCGCAGCGGCAATTCTCGATTCAGTCGGAGCGCCTGCTGAGATATCACGTCACCGATGTGCGCACGTTCTACAACGGTGATGACGTCTGGGCCGTCCCCCAGGAGGTCTATGGCACCACCAATGCGGAAGTTCGTCCGTATCACGTCACGCTCCAACTCCCCGGCGAGCGCCAAAGCGAATTCGTTTTGCTGCTGCCCTTCACACCCCTGAAGCGCACCAATCTGGTGGGCTGGCTGGCAGCCCGCAATGACACTCCCAACTATGGGGAACTGGTCCTGGTGCGTTTTCCCCAACAACGGCTCCTGCTGGGCCCCCAACAGATTTCAGCCCTCACCGACCAGGACCCCACCATCAGTCTGCAATTTGGACTCTGGAATCGCCTGGGGTCAAGATTGTTTAGGGGCAACATGTTGGTGCTGCCGATGGGCAATGGTTTGTTATACGTCGAGCCGGTCTATTTGCAATCCAAAAGCAGCGATCTGCCTACCCTTGTGCGCGTTGTCGTCACCGACGGGCGTCGTTTCCTGATGGAGCAGGACCTGGGGGATGCGATCCGGCGGCTGGTTTCTGGGTCTGCGGCGTTAACCGTGCCGGCGCTAGTGAGGCCTGAAGGTCTGAAGGCTGGGGCGATGCCCTGAACCCAGGGCTGCCAAGTTGCTGGCTTGCCGCTTGAAGAGCGGCCCCAACTTGGACACAAAAAAAGGGGCCTCAGGCCCCGATTCTTGGTTAGTTGGTTTTTGGATAGAGAGGAGCTGCCAGCGGCCGAATCAGGCGGCTACTGCAGTCTTGGGGTCGAGCTCGCCCTTGGCATAAAGGGTGGCGTAGTAGTTGATGTCGCGTTGCTTGATCTTGCTGGCGTTGCCAGCTGCCCAGAACTGTTGATAACGGTCGAGGCACACCTGCTTCATGTAGGCCCGGGCAGGCTTGTTGAAGTGGCGGGGGTCGAAATTGGCGGGATCCTTGAAGGCCGCTTCGCGGACCGCAGCAGTGAAGGCGAGGCGATTGTCGGTATCGATGTTGACCTTGCGCACGCCGTTGCGGATGCCTTCTTGAATTTCTTCGACGGGCACGCCGTAGGTCTCGGGGATTGCACCGCCGAATTTGTTGATCATATCCAGCCATTCTTGGGGAACGGAGCTGGAACCATGCATCACCAGGTGGGTGTTGGGGATGGCTTTGTGAATCTCAGCGATGCGGCTGATCGCCAGCACTTCGCCGGTAGGCTTGCGGGTGAATTTGTAGGCGCCGTGGCTGGTGCCGATGGCGATGGCCAGGGCATCCACCTTGGTCTTGGCTACGAAGTCGGCGGCTTCAGCCGGGTCGGTCAGCAGTTGGCTGTGGTCGAGGGCTCCTTCAAAGCCATGGCCGTCTTCGGCTTCGCCCTTACCGGTTTCGAGCGAACCCAGACAGCCCAACTCCCCTTCAACGCTGACGCCAATGGCGTGGGCCACATCCACTACTTCCTTAGTGACAGCGACGTTGTAGTCGTAGCTGGCGGGGGTCTTGGCGTCGGCTTCCAGGGAGCCGTCCATCATCACCGAGGTGAAACCGTTAGCGGCAGCGCCATAACAAGTGGCAGGACTGTTGCCGTGGTCCTGGTGCATTACCACCGGAATGTTCGGATATGTTTCGACGGCAGCCAGAATCAGGTGGCGCAGAAAATTTTCACCGGCGTATTGACGCGCTCCCCGGGAAGCCTGCAGGATCACAGGGCTGTCGGTTTCATGGGCGGCCTCCATGATCGACTGGACTTGCTCCAGGTTGTTCACGTTGAAGGCCGGGATGCCGTAGCCGTTCTCAGCGGCGTGGTCTAACAGCAGCCGGAGCGGAACGAGCGCCATGGGTAATCCTCTCGGAAACAGAAAAAGGGAAGGCGAGACGGAATTTGCGGTGTCACCGCCCATCTCGCCGGTGATTCTAAGGGATCCTGGACCCGGGCCAACCTGCTGAAGCAAGTCGGCGCAGGTTCAGTCGATCAGCTGGCGGCGGCGCAGGGATTGGACCAGGAAGGCCTGTTCCCGCTCAAGGCGACGGATTTGTTCGGCCTGACGGGCCAGTTGGCGGGCTGTGGTGATGGACATGGAAGGACCTCAAAGGAGAGCCTGACGGCAGAGCCGCAGGAGGGGATTGCGTTGCTTCGGGATAGGGCCAAAAAACCCCTCCCCCCTACTTCCGCCGCGGACAGAGCCAGGGCTAAAGCCCGAACACCGCCTACGGTCAACGACTTGTAAACAGTAGCGGTTGATACCGACAGAAAAGGTTTGACCCGATACGGAAGACCGTTAACGGCGTCACCTTTGTTCGTGTTTGTGGTTCCGCCAGCCCCGTTGGCCGAGATCGCTGCAGGCCCCCCGGCCAGCCCATCCCTGCGTCCCCCCCCTGCTCGCCGCCCCCCGGCCCCAGCCCCCCGACCCCAGTCCGCCGACCCCCTGCTGGAGAGGGATCAACGTTTCCAATCGGTCTGGTCCTCCGGTGGCATGGTGGCCAGTGACGAGCCGCGGGCCTCGGCAGCCGGCCGGGCCGTGCTGAACCAAGGCGGCAATGCCCTCGATGCGGCGGTGGCCAGTGCCTTCGCCCTGGCGGTCACCCTGCCCCAGGCGGGCAATCTCGGCGGCGGTGGCTTTTTGGTCTTGTGGCTGCCTGGGCGCTCGCCGGCGGCGGCACGGGGGTGCTTGAGCGGGGAGGGGGCCGCCAATCCCGAGCGACGGCTTGGCCTGGGCACGGCCGTGGCCGTCAATTTTCGTGAGACCGCTCCCCTGGCCGCCGATGCCGAGATGTTCCTTGGTCCCGGCGGCCAGCTGGATCGGCAAAGAGCGACCCGCAGCCTGGCCAGTACCGCCGTGCCGGGGACGGTCGCCGGGTTGGTGCTGGCCCAGCGGTGTTATGGCCGCCTTCCCCTTCAGCAGGTGCTTGCCCCGGCGATCGCGCTGGCTGAGCGGGGCTTTCCCGTCGGCCTGGAATTGAGCGACTCCCTGCTCAGGGCCAAGGCCACCCTCCAGGCCGATCCTGGCTCCCGGGCCCTTTTCTTTCGGCCCAGCCCAACGGGACTGCGGCCCCTGGCACCCGGCGAGCGCCTGCGCCAGCCCCAGCTGGCGGCCAGCCTGGCACGCATCGCCTCAGGGGGAGCCGCAGGCTTCTACGAAGGACCCGTGGCCGACTCCCTGCTCCAACTGATGGAGCAACGGGGAGGGCTGATCCAGCGGGACGACCTCAGCCGCTACCGGGCCCGGTTGGTGCCGCCACTAATGGGCCGCTTCCGGGGCCACCTGGTGCTGACGATGCCCCCCCCTGGCGGCGGCCTCACTTTGCTGCAATTGCTGGCCTTGCTTGAGCCCTTTGACCTGGCGGCGGCCGGCTTGAACGGGGCCGCCAGCCTGCACCCGATGGTGGAGGCCATGAACCTGGCCTTCCGCGACCGCAACGCCCGCCTTGGTGATCCTGAGCAGCAGGAGATTCCGGTGCAGGCCTTGCTGGAACGGCCCTACCTGGACAGCCTGCGGCGCCAGATCAACCCCCGTCGCCATCGGCCGGCGGCCCGGATCGGCCCCGCACCGGCCCTGCCCGGAGAAGGCACCCACACCACCCATCTGTCGGTGGCGGATCGCCAGGGGGGCTTGGTAGCCCTGACCACCACCCTCAACTTTCCCTACGGCAATGGGGTCCTGGTGCCGGGCGGCGGATTCCTGCTGAACAACGAGATGGATGATTTCAGCACCGCCCCTGGCCAGGCCAATGCCTTTGGGTTGGTGCAGGGGCCGGCCAATCGCATCGCGCCGGGGCGCCGGCCGCTCAGCTCGATGAGCCCCACGCTGGTTTTACGAAGCGACCAGACCCCCTGGTTGGCTACGGGCAGCCCCGGCGGCAGTCGCATCATCACCACCGTGCTGCAAGTGCTGTTGAACCGCATGGTGCACGGCCTCAACCTGGCCACGGCGGTCAGCAGTCCCCGACTCCACAGCCAGCTCTGGCCCGACCAAATCAGCGTCGAAGAAGGGTTCAGTCCCGACACCCTGCAGTTGTTGAAGGCCAAAGGCCACCGTTGGCAGCTGGTGCCAGCGCTGGGGTCCGCCAACAGCGTCGAGGTGCTGGCACCAGGCCCTGGCGCCCGGGGCGGCACCTATGGCATGGCAGATCCACGCCGCGCCGCAGGCCCTGCCGTTGGTGAATGACTTCGGCCCAGGCCGAAGCTGATCCCTGGGCGGTTTTCCGGGATCGGTAAGCTCCCACCGATGCGCCGCGTTTGCTCTGGAATCGGCTTGAGTATCAGGGACCACCCTGCATCCTGATGGCCCCCTCCCTCGCCCAGCGGCTGGACCGTTCCCTGGCCGTTCTCGGTACCACCACTTTGATCCCCATCGGGATTCTGGCCCTGGCTTGGGGCCAGGAACTGCTGGATGCTGTGTTTTTCGGCGGCCGTTGGAATCTGCCGATGGTGAATGGCGGTTCGCTGCTGGGGGTGTTGACGGCCCCCTTCAGCCATAGCGGCTTTGGCCATCTGATCAGCAATTCGATCGCCTTTTTGCCGCTCTCCTGGCTGGTGCTGCTGCGGGGGCGTCGGGACTATTGGGCGGTGTGGATTGGTGTTTATGCGATGGCCGTGCCGGTGTGGTTGTGGTGGCCCGCGGCCAGCCACGGCCTATCCGGGGTCATCTACGGGTTGTTTGGCTATTTGCTGGTGATTGGTTGGCTAGAGAAGCGGTTCATCTCGCTCTTGCTTTCCCTGCTGGCGGTGGTGGCTTTTGGGGGGATGTTGCCTGCCCTGGTGCCGTTCCTGAGTCCGGCTGGGGTGAGCTGGATTGGCCACGCTTCTGGTTTTGTGGGCGGCATGCTGGCAGCCCTGGTGATGCAACGTGAAGCCACTCCCCGGCTCTGAATCGATGGCCTGGGCAGTGGGACTGGGAATGGGGATTCGGCACCATCTGGCCCGGGGGTCAGTTTGCTTCGGGTTGGTGGTCCTGCAGGGATGGGGTACCGCACCGGTGTCGGCCCAATGCCTCGCTGCCCTGATCCAGGTGCAAGGCCAACCTTTGGCCGGCGGCAGGGTCAGCGGCAGTGCCGTGGTGCCCCTTGAGAGGGCCAGCGGTGGAGACACCCCCGTGCTCACATTCGCCACGGATCGCGGCCCCGTGCGTCTGCTGCTGGATACGGGCGCCACATCCTCGATGGTGCGTCCCGAATTGGCAGCCCGGCTGGGTCTGCGGCCCATCCCCCTGGCGCCGGAGGAGTTTCGCCTGGCGGGGGGGGGAGCCGATTGCCAATCCCTGCGGCCCCAGCGCCTGCCCTTGCCGCCCCTACGGATGGTGGGGCTGAGTTTGGATGGGGTGGAGGCCTTGATGTTGCCCGTGGCGGCCCTGCCAGCGGGGGTGGATGGGGTGCTGGGGGTGCCGAGCCTGCGGCTGATGCCGGTGGCCGTGGACCCCCTGGCCCAACAGCTCAGCCTGGGCCCCGGGGCCCTGCGGTCCCAGCCGAGGCAAACCCTGCCCCTGCGCTGGCATCGGGGGGTGCCGCTGTTGAGCCTCATCACCGTGGCCGGTCGGGTTGAAGCCCTGGCGGATACTGGGGCTGAGGGGCTTTTCCTGAGTCCAGCCCTGGCGGCCCGCCTCCATCCCCTCAATCAAGCCGAATCGCTTGCGATGGTGGGGTTTTGCGGCACCCAGCCAGTGCAGCGCCAGACCTTTGCCGGCGTGGCGTTCGCCCCGCCCGTTTCCGCGAGCCATGTTTCGGCGAGCCACGTTTCGGCGAGCCATGGTCAGCCGGATTCCAAACAGCCCGTCGCCCTTGAACCACTTGGCTTGGAGCCACTTGGCCTGGACCAGCCCAGGGAGGGGATCATCACGGAAAATCCGATTTTCAGCCAGCTGGGCGTGGCGGCGATTGTGGGCCAAGAGCTGCTGCGGCAGCGCCCCCAGCTCTGGCGCCTAGACCTCAAGGAACCGCGACTGGAATTGTGGTGATGGTGCTCAGCGCCACGGGGTGGCAGAAAAGGTCTGCAGGGTGAATAGGGTTGTGTGGCATGGACTTCACGCCCTACCTCACCACTCTTGAAGGAGGCTGCCTAGAGGGAGCCCTGCTTTCAGTGGCGGTCAAGGGTCGGGTGGCGATTGCCATGAAAGGCCGCTTTCTGTTGCGGGCCCTCTGCGAGAGCGTGCAGGACCGCAGCCGTATTGGCTGCGCCGTCACCCAGGAGGAGATCTGTCTTGGCTATCTGGCTGAGGCCGGCCAGGAACCTTGGGAGCTGCTGATTTGCACCGACCACCTGGAGAGTGGCAGCGGCTTTGAGCTGGCTCGTAAAGGCAAGGCCCTTTGGCCCGATCTCAAGGTGGTTGTGCTGGCCCTTGGCGACGTGATTCCTGCCGAGTATGCAGATGCACCCTGGTTGGAAGCGGTGGTGGCTGAAGCCGATGTGGTGGCGGACCAGCGCCCGCTGCAGGCCGCCCTGCTGGCTGTGATCGGCCACCACTCCTACCGAAGCCCCTCCCTGCGGGGTGGGGCCCTGCCCTATCTCAGCTGTCCGCGCCTGACGCCCAGGGAGTATCAGGTGCTCGATTGCCTGGCCAGCGGCCTGAGCGATCGGGAAATCGCCCGGCAACTGATGGTCAGTGAAGCCACCGCCCGCACCTATACCAAGCGCCTGCTCCAGACCCTGGGGGTCAACAACCGCCTCCAGGCCGTGCTGAAGGGCATGCGCTGCGGCATGGTCCAGATCTGATCACCGGCCGTTCGCCACGAACAGAGGACATAGCAACCCCCAGGCACAGTGAAAGGGCGCCTGGGCACTTGGTTTGAGCCTTTCAA
The DNA here is from genome assembly GCA_046338875.1 of Cyanobacteriota bacterium. GTDB lineage: Bacteria > Cyanobacteriota > Cyanobacteriia > PCC-6307 > Cyanobiaceae > Cyanobium. The sequence goes on from JBKDVK010000125.1 coordinate 27,848, forward strand.
CTTCCGGGGCCGCCGGCCAGGCTGTCCCGCCCTCCCCCCTGCTGCCGACGGCCGTGCTGCAAGGGCTTAATCAACGGCGCGATGGACCGGGCTGGCGTCAGCTGCTGTTGCATGGGCTTGTGTTGCTGGTGGGTGGTGTCCTGTGGGCCTTGCCGCCCCTGACGCTTAACGGTCTGCAGCCCGGCCTGGCCTGGGGCCTGAAGCTTCTGGGGTTGATGCTTTTGGGTTGGGGCCTGGCCTTCGCCTTCTGCGCGATGCACGAATGTGGCCATCGCACCGCGTTCGCCGGCCGCCGCATCAACGACACGGTGGCCTGGTGGGCCGGGGTGCTGAGTTTTTACAACGCTGATTTCTACCGGCGCTATCACCAATGGCACCACCGCTACACCCATCTCCCCGGGCTTGATCCCGAATTGGAGGAGGCACCACCCACCACCCGGCTGGGATATCTCCTTGAGCTGAGCGGCCTACCCTGGTGGATCGGCAAGCTGCGCTCCCACTGGCGAGGCCTGCGCGGCGATTTCAACGACGCGCCTTACATCCCAGCCGATGCGGCCCCGGCGGTGCAAGCTTCAATCCAACGTCAGTGGGCCGTCTATCTACTGCTGATGCTGGTCAGCCTGGTTATGGGTGATGCCAGCGTGTGGCGTTTCTGGTTGCTGCCCCTGGCACTTGGCCAACCGCTGCTGCGTTTTGTGTTGCTGGCCGAGCACGGCGGCTGCCCCTGCATCCCCGATGGCGAGCGCAACACCCGCACCACCTTGACCCTGGCTCCCCTGCGTTGGTTGATGTGGAACATGCCGTTCCACGCCGAACACCACCTGCTGCCTGCCGTTCCCTTCCATGCCCTGGCGGCAGCCCACCAGCACCTTGCCCCCCGACTCGCCTACCTGCAGCCGGGTTATGGCGCTTTGCATGCCTCATTTTTGCGGCAGCCCGCCCAGCTCTGCCTCAGCTCGGAAGCTTGAGGTGTGGCGGTGGCTTCCTCTGACGAGCAAATGTTTGAGCTGGGCGATTTCGAACTTGCCGGCGGCCCCGTACTGCCCCAGGCCCAGCTTTGTTATCGCACCTTGGGCTGCCTGCGGCCCGATCGCAGCAATCTGGTGCTGGTGCCCACCCCCTATGGCGCCTGGGCCCAGGATCAAACCTGGCTGATGGGAACCATTTTCGACCCGGCACGCTGGTGTCTGGTGGTGGTGGGCCAATTTGGCAACGGCCGCTCCAGCAGCCCCAGCAACACCAAAGGGGGCCTGCCCCACGGCGGCTGGCCCACCGGCCACGTCGACAACGTGCGTGCCCAGCGTCGTCTGTTGGAAGAGGTATTTGCGGTGGAGTCTCCGGCCCTGATCTATGGCTGGTCGATGGGGGCCCAGCAGGCCTATCACTGGGGCGTGATTGAACCGGAGCGCAGCCAGCGCCTCTGCTGCATCTGCGGCACCGCCCGCACCACAGCCCACAACCGCTTGTTTTTGCTCAGCCTGCGTTCAGCCTTGACCAGCGATCCCGCCTGGAACGGCGAACGGTTTGTGGCTCCGCCCGAGAGGGGACTGCACAGCTTTGCCCTCATCTATGCCAGCTGGGCAGCCAGCCAAGCCTTTTACCGGCAGGGCGGCCATCGTCGCCTTGGTTACGCCACTGTCGACGAATACGTGGAGCGCAGTTGGTTACCCGCCTACCGCCGCCACGATCCCCACGATCTGCTGGCCATGCTCGATGTTTGGTTGGCCTGTGATGTAGCCAGGGCTGCGGGCCTGACCAGCGGGGATGAACAGGCGGATCTAGCCGGGGCCCTGGGGCGGGTGAGGGCGCGCACAACCGTGGTGGCCTGCGGTCAAGATCTGTATTTTCCGCCCGAGGATTGCGCCGCTGAGGCGGCCTTGATCCCGGGAGCCCGCTTCGAAACATTGGAGTCGCCCCTGGGCCATCGGGCCGGCAACCCCAGGGACTCCCTGCCGGAGCAGGCCCGCCTGCGCCAGATCGTCGAACAGCTCTGCCAGGACTGAGGCTGCCTCCTCAGCTGCTTTTCACGCCTACGACAACAACTCCCTGAGCTCGTCCCCATGCACGATCTGGTCCGCTTCGCCGCCGCCCATGGCATCCGCCATTTCTTGTTTTCGTTCTGCGATTTGTTCGGGGTGCAGCGGGCCAAGCTCGTGCCCGCTGCTGCTGCCGCCGACCTGGCCGAAAGTGGGGCGGGATTCGCCGGTTTCGCCGCCTGGCTGGCGCTGACGCCAGCCGACCCGGATGTGCTGGCGATCCCCGATCCCGCCAGCTTGATGGTGTTGCCATGGCAGCCCCAGGTGGCCTGGGTGGCCACCAACTTGGAGGTGGGGGGAGTGGCCCTGGAGCAATCGCCTCGGTTGGTGTTGCAACGCCAGCTGCAACGCTCCGCAGCCTTGGGGCTGCAGTTGCGCACCGGGGTTGAACCGGAGTTCTTTCTGCTTGAAGAAGGGGCCGATGCCATCGCCGATGGCCGCGACCGGCAGAGCAAACCCTGCTACGACCAGCTGGCCCTGATGCGCCATTACCCCCTGATTGCCGAGTTGTTGGATGGCATGGAGCAGCTGGGCTGGGGCCCCTATCAAGCTGACCATGAAGATGCCAACGGCCAATTCGAAATCAACTGGACCTATGCCGATGCGCTGTTGACAGCCGATCGCCATGCCTTTTTCCGGGTGATGGTGGCGGCGATCGCCGAACGCCATGGCCTGCGAGCCAGCTTCAAGCCCAAGCCCTTGGCGGAACTGACGGGCAACGGTGCCCATCTGCACGCCTCCCTGTGGGATCCCCAAGGCCACAATCTCTTCCCCGATCCCCAGGGGCCTTCGGGATTGTCGCCCCTGGCCCACCATTTTCTCGCTGGCCTGCTGGAGCACGCGCCGGCCCTCTGCGCCATCACCAATCCAATCGCCAACAGCTATGAGCGGTTGGCGCGAACGACACCCACCTCCGGCGCCAGCTGGTCGCCGGGTTGGATCAGCTATGGCGGCAACAACCGCACCCACATGGTGCGCTTACCCGACAGCCAACGGCTCGAACTGCGGCTGCCGGATGGGGCCGCCAACCCCTATCTGCTGCAGGCTGCCGTGCTGGCGGCGGGACTCGATGGCATCGAACGCCAACTGGATCCGGGTCCGCGCAGTGAGCGCAACACCGCAGCCGAGCCGCCTGCGGGCAGCGATTGGCGGGCCCTGCCCAGCAGCCTGGGGGAGGCCCTGGCCGCCTTCGAGGCCGATGGGTACCTGAGGGCGGCCCTGGGGGAATCGTTCTGCGAGGCATACCTGGCCCTGGCCCCCCGCCGCGACCAGGAGCTGGTGCCATGAGGCCTGGGGCTGGCCCCCAGGGGGGCTGGCCAGCGTTCGGTTCTACTGCCAAAAGGTGAGGTCTGCCGAACTGGGTGGTGGCGGCCGTACCGATCAGATCGGTCCCTACGGCAACGGATCGTAGCGATCAGGGCGAAAGTGTCTGCAACGGGGAGATGACCCCGCACCGAACCGCTCCAAGACGGAGCACCAGCCAACCCCTAAGCCACCATGTTGACCCTTCGCACCCCCTCTCCCTTTGACCTGTTCGAGCGGCTCGAACAGCAACTGCAAAACGCCGAGCGGGTACCCGCCGCCGAGGTACATGAGACTGACAATGCCTACGAAGTGGTTCTTGAACTCCCGGGAGTTGACAAAGATGCCATCGACGTCAAGGCCACCGATCGCACCCTGTTGATCAGTGCAGAGCGCCGCAACCCCCAGCAAAACGCGTCGCCCCAGGCCAGCGAGCCGGATTCCAGCGAGGCAGTCCCTAGCCCCGAAACTCCGGCCAAGGTCGGCCGCGGACCGCTGCTGAGTGAATTCCGCTACGGCACCTGGAGCCGGAGCTTCCGTTTTCCCAGCGGTATCGACCGGGAGAACCTCAGCGCCCATTACCAAAGTGGTCTCCTCAGCGTCCGGGTGCCCAAGGCCCAGACCATGACCACGGTGAGCGTCAAAGTCGAAGGCTGATCCTGGGGGGATCGCGACCAGCGATGTGATGCGATAGTCCCCGGCCTTGGCCGGGGATTTTTGTTGGCCCCGCAACCACAGTGGGGTGGCCTTGGCCCCTCAAGGCAGTAAGCGAATACGGGATTGATGTCTGGATTTCATATCTATTGACCCAAGAGTTTGAATCACGGTAGCCATGACTTTAGCGACCTTTAACGAACTCTTTAGCATCACTGCCTGCGCCCTGGTGTCAGCGCTGCTCGCAGCCGATCGACTCGGCCACCGCCCTGGATAACCAGCCTTTTCTAGTTAATACGCGCAACAAAATGGCTCCGTTCCCCTTTACCTAGCTAGCTTTGAGAGCGAGAAGGATTCAGCTTCTCTCTCTCCCTCCCTCCGCTGCATCACCATGGGCATCAACGACAAGATCAACGCCGCCGCCAAGGACATCGAAGGCAAGCTGCAGGCGGCCGCCGGTGAGCTCACCGATGACCCCCTTCTCAAAGCCAAGGGGGATGCCAAGCAGGTTCAAGCCAAGGTGATTGACGCCGCTGGTGATCTGGGTGACAAGGTCGCCGGCGCCGCCGATGCCGTTGGTGACACGGTTGCCAGTGCCGCCGGTGCCGTTGGTGACAAGGTTGCCGGTGCCGCCGATGCCGTTGGCGACAAGGTGGCAGGTGCTGCTGATGCCGTTGGCGACAAGGTTGCCGACGCCGCCGAAGCGATTGGCAATGTTTTCAAAGGAATTACAGGCAAAGCCTGAATCCTGCCTAAAACCGTAGACGCATAGTCTGCGGCCTTGCCCCCTCATCATTGCGATCATCATTGCGAATTGCATGGTTGAGGGGGACGCTTCCTGTTGGGGGGGTCTTGGGTGTGTAAGGTAAGAGTTCCGGTAGCAGCTGGCGAGCACCGTGATCTGGGCTCGCAATGCCGGAGCCAGCACCGAGTTCCGCCTCCTGCGCTTCCTGGAGGAGACCCACCAGGTCCACGACAACGGGCGCGCTCCCCAGGGGCGCTCACCCCAAGGTGCGAGATCCATATCCGCGAATGTTCAACCATGTCCTTTTCCAACCATCCCCCGCTCCTGCCCCCAGCCCGACTCCTGCCCACCCCCCGCCGCGGGGCTGTCCGTGAGGCCAGTGCCGTTTGGCCTGGCCAATGCCATGAGGCCAGCACTCCCCAACGCCATCGCCTCGGCGAAGGTCTGCTGCCGGGGCCCCTTCCTTCTCCTAGCTGGGAGGAACTCCTGGGGCGACGTTGATCCCTCCAGCCCAGGTCCTTGCGCTCAGGCCCCGGCTGCCAGATCGAGGCGGTGCGGCCCTGGCTGCCAACGGCAAAAGGTCTGAGTAGAAAGGGTCCAGATCTCCCTGCGCCGATGTTTTCGCGCCCTGGATACCTGGGCCGTCGGGCCCGCTTGCCGGTAGTTCTGCTGGCGGCCTGTTCATCCCTGGCCTGGGCTGGCCTTGCCGCTGCGGCCCCCCAGGCAGCCGCCACTCTTTACTCCGGTGGACCGATCCTGACGATGGCCGGCCCCACTCCTAGCTACGCCGAGGCGCTGGTGGAGCGGGGCGGCCAAATTCGCTATGTGGGCTCCCTGGCTGGTGCCCTGGCCGCTGCGGGGCCCGGTGTCCGGCGTTTCGATCTGGCGGGCCATGCCCTACTGCCGGGTTTCATCGATGCCCACGGCCATCTGCCCGACTATGTGGCCACCTGGGGCCGGCCCGATCTGAGTCCGCCGCCGGTGGGACAAACCCGCAGCATCCCTGAACTGCAGGCGACGGTGCGCGCCTACCTGGCCGCCCATCCCGCCCCAGCGGGCCAGCTGCAGTTCTTCGTCGGCTACGACGACAGCCTGTTGAAAGAACGCCGCCACCCCACCCGGGCCGATCTCGATGCGGTGAGTGCCACGGTGCCGATCCTGCTGATGCATGCCTCCGGCCACCTGGTGGTGGCCAACAGCCCCGCCCTGGCCCTGGTGAAAATCAGCAAAGCCACCCCGAATCCTGCAGGCGGCCTCATCCAGCGCGATGCCGCCACGGGCGAACCCAACGGGGTGCTGGAGGAAACGGCGGGGCTGCCGTTCATGCCGCTAATTCCCCAGCCCAGCCTGACGGAGAAACTGCGGCGTTTGGATCAAGTGCAGAAATGGTGGGCCAGCTACGGCATCACCACCGCCCAAGATGGCTTGAGCAACGCCGCCAACGTTGCCCTGCTGCGCGAAGCGGGTCGCCAGGGGCGCCTGATTGTGGATGTGGTGGCCTATCCGTTTTTCAGGGTCCTTGGCGATCTCAATTCCCTTGATGGCAGGCTGAAGGGCATCGAGATTCATACCCCCGGCTCCACAGCCCCGCTGGGTTCGATGCTGTCAAACGCCGGCCGCGAATTCGCCAGCGCAGCTACGGCGGCCCCGGCGCCGCCGCTGGATGGGGCGGGTACGGCGGCGAAGCTGAAGGTGGGGATTTATGAAAATCGCCTCAAGATCGGCGGCATCAAGCTCACCGGCGATGGCTCGCCCCAAGGCAAAACCGCCTTCGTCAGCCAGCCCTACGCCAGCCCGCCCGCCGGCCAGAAGGCCGATTACCGCGCCTACCCGGTGATGAGCCAGCAGGAGGTAGACGACTGGGTGGCTTTCGGCTACCGCAACAACATCCAGGTGATCACCCACACCAATGGCGACGCCGCCCTCGACCAGTTGCTGAACGCCGTGCGCAAGGCCCGCAGCACCTATGGCGCCAAGGATCTGCGGTCCGTGGCGATCCATGCCCAGCTCGCCCGCCACGACCAGGTCGACCAAATGGGTGCCCTGGGCATAGTGCCGAGTTTCTTCACCGCCCACACCTTTTTCTGGGGCGACTGGCACCGCCAGAGCTTCGGCGAGCAGCGGGCGGCGGGCATCAGCCCCACGGGCTATGCCTACGGCAAGGGGGTGATCTTCACCAACCACAATGATGCCCCCGTGGTGCCACCCGACATGCTGCGCCTGGCCCAGACGGCCGTGCAGCGCACCACCCGCAGCGGTTTCGTGCTGGGGCCCGCCGAGCGGGTATCCGCCTACGTGGCCCTGAAGGCGATGACGGACTGGGCGGCTTATCAGTATTTCGAAGAAAAGAACAAGGGCACCCTGGAGGTGGGCAAAAGCGCCGACCTGGTGATCCTGGAGCGCGATCCGCTCAAGGTAGATCCCAGCGGCATCGGCACGATCAAGGTGCTGGCAACGATCAAGGAGGGGCGGCCCATCTTTCGGCTGGGGGTCGATCGTCTTGATCGAGCTGCGGTGAACAGCGCCAGCCAGGTGGCCCCCAATCCCAAATTGGCCCACCATGGCCATAGTCATGGCCATGGTCATTGAACGCCTTTAACCCGTACACCCCCGAACCATGCAACGCCTTCTTCTCGCTGCTGGAGCCCTTTTGCTCGTGGTTGGTCTGCTCTGGCCGCTGATCAGCAGCAGCGGCCTGGGGCGCCTGCCGGGGGACATCAGCATTCAACGGCCCGGCTTCAGCTTTTATTTCCCGATCACCAGCGGTCTGTTGGTGTCAGCTGGCCTCAGTTTGGTGCTGTGGTTGCTGCGGCGATGAGCCTGGGAGCCGGGCGGCTCACAGCCTGAACATCACTTGAGTAATCACAATCCAGGCGTTCTTGTCACCAAAGGTGTCGTAGGTGGTGAGTTTGTAATTGCCTTCGAGGCCAAGCTGCAACCAGGGGTTTACGTCCCAGACGAGGTTGGTGAAGGCGGTGGCGTTACGCAACAAACTGAAGGCGCCGCCATCCTGGGCATGGTCGATGCCGTAGCCGAGATTGAGGCGTAGGTTGTCGCTTAGATATACGTACAACTGGGCCCAGCCCCCGGAGGTCGGTACGGCCTGGTTGGAGCTGCGGTTGTAGGTCTGCAGGATGCCGGACATGTATTCCCCCAGGCCCTGGCCGGTGTACAGCTCACCGGAGATGCCCAGCCGCCGCCCCAGGGCCAGCTGGCCATCGAAGGCCGCTCCCCAAACAGAGATCACGGAGCGATCACTGGTCAAGGTGAGGGGAGTCAGGGCCCGGATGTAGTCGAGCACGCGCAGATGGCCCACTACACCGGAGAAGCCCAGCTCCAAGGGACGGAGCTGGCGGCCCCCCGCCCGCTCCTTGGCGGCCCCGAATCCCAAGGACAGGCGGCCTTCAACATTGGGCCACCCGTTGTCTTCGACGATTTCTTGGCTTTGGAGATTGGACAGGTCGACCTGATCGGGCAGGGCGGTGGTGACAGGGGAGGACGCGGCGAGCTGGAGGGCCCCACCAAAACCCTCTCCCGCCTGGAAGTGGTTTTCATGCCGGAAGTGGGGCCGGTAGGCGCCGGGGTTGCCGGAGGCGGCCAATTTGCCATTGGGCAAGGTGTCGGGATCGCGGGGCGCGAAGACATCGAATCCCTGACCGGCGGCAAATCGCCAGGTTCCATTACTGATTTCGCCGTAATAAACCACCGGGGTGAATTGATAACCCTCGGCCAGGATGTTGTCCTGCAACCAGAAGATTGCGAAAGCGCCAGGGGTCCAACCATGCCACTTCGGACCCTGGAAGGCGCCGTAGACCATGCTCTGTTGGGCCGAGAGGTCGTAGGA
>JBKDVK010000126.1:0-8661 GCA_046338875.1 Cyanobacteriota bacterium
CTCGGCATGATGATGGCAGTGACCTGTACGGCACCGGGCATTTTAATCGATTCTTATGTTTATTACTATCGAATGCATGGCAATCAAATGACGAAATCCCCCTGGTTTGATGATTTGGAGCTCCTCTCGCGCACCTGCGCCTGGCAGCGGGGCGAGCAAATCCTTTGCCAATCCAGCAGTCCCGGGAACCAGAAGTCGGACATGCTCGCCATGGCAGCGGGCCACCCGCCCGGCTGAGGGGGCCATCCCCAGCCCGGGCCCTTTGATTTTGCCTTGGGTTGGATCTGCCCTTAGATGGAATCCACCTTGGGCCAAGCCGAACAGCCGGCCAACAGCTCCTGGCTCACCTGCCAGAGGCGCTGGCAATTGTTGGTATCGAGGGCCGCGGCCGCGACGGGCACCGGCTTGGGCCAGCCCCCCATCCCCCCGAAACCATCGGGGCCGTAATGCCCAGCCGGCGAAGCTTCTGGGGCCGTGGCTGCATAAAGCTGGGGCAGGGCCCCCATGGCGGCGCTTTGAAACAGGGGGTCCATGAGTCGATAGGCGATCGGTTCAAACCACGAGCCACTGGCGGCCACCGAGGAGGGCTGCAGGGAGGTGCGGGCCAAGCCGGGATGGGCTGCCAGGGCATTGATGCCGGCGTTGGCGGCATCCAGCCGGCGCTGGAGCTCCAGGGTGAACATCACATTGGCCAACTTGCTCTGGCTGTAGGCCTTCCAGCGGTCATATCGGCGCTCGCCCTGGAGATCATCGAAATCGATGCGACCGAAGTATTGGGCGCCGGAGGTGACACTGACGACCCGGGCGTCGCTTTGACCCTTGAGCAGGGGTAAAAGGGCCTGGGTGAGGGCGAAATGGCCCAGGTGGTTGGTGCCGAACTGGAGCTCGAAGCCGTCCCGGGTCAGGGTGCGGGGTGGGGCCATGACGCCGGCGTTGTTGATCAGCAGATCAAGGCGGCCGTAGCGCTGGGCCAGGGTGTCGGCAGCGGCGGCGACACTGGCCAGATCGGCGAGATCCAGGCTGAGGCAATCGATGGCACCGTGAGGAGTGGCAGAGCTCTGCTGGGCCAGGTCGGCCAGGAGTTGGGCCCGGGCCGCCGCCGCCTTCTGGGGCGAGCGGCAGGCCAACACCACAGTGGCCCCATGGGCTGCCAGGGCGCGAGCTGTTTCCAGACCCAGCCCACTGTTGGCCCCGGTCACCAAAGCCAGGCGACCGCCCTGATCAGGAATCGCCCCAGCGGTCCAGGGGCCGGAGCGGGCTGGGACAGGGGCGATCGCAACGGAGGGGTTCACGGGGCTTGTGTGGGGCCAAAAACAAGGCCTTCACCGTATTGGGCCCCAAGGGTGGAATGGGACCTTGGCCACTCAACTGGGGTCATGGCAAACGCCGCTGGCCCCACCGATCGTCGGGGCTTTCTCGTACCGAAAGTGATTGGATTTCAGCCCAGCCTGCTGGGTCCAGAGTGGTAGGTGCCAACTTGCTGGGTCCAGCCTCGTGGTTGCCAGCTTGCGGGGTCCAGACTGCTGGGTGCCAGCTTGCTGGAAGCCAGCTTGCTGGGTACAGCCTCGTGGTTGCCAGCTTGCGGGATCCAGACTGCTGGGTGCCAGCTAGCTGGGTGCCACCTTATTGGAAGCCAGCAGGCTGGGATCCTGTCTGTGGCACTCCGGCCTCAAGCAACCTGGTCCAATTGCGCCCCGGCCAAGCGTGTATCCCGCAGGTCGCAACCCTCCAAATGGGCCTGGCGCAGGTCCGCCTGGCTGAGATTGGCGCCATAGAGACAACTGCCGCGCAGGTCGGCACCGCGCAGGTTGGCGCCATTGAGCAGGGCAAAGCTGAGGTCGGCCTCGCGCAGGTCGGCTCGACCCAGGTCGGTGAGCTGATCGAGACCAGAGCGAAAATCCGCCTCCACTAGCCGGGCCTGGCGCCAGCAACTATCGGCGGCCAGCACCCCCCGCAGGCAGGCGCGATGCAAAAAGGCGCCGCTGAAATCGGCCCCCTGCAACCGCGCACCGGAGAGATCCGCCTCGTGCCAGAAGGAGAGCGCTGCCCGCAGGCCGGAAAGATCGGCGCCCCAGAGCAAGGCCTGTTGGAATCGGGTCCCATCGGCCCGCCCCTGCCGCAGGCGGGCATGGCCCAGACGAGCCTCCTGAAAGCAAGCGCCCCGCAGGTCGCAGCCGGAAAAATCGCAATCCGTAAGATCGAGATCGGCTTTGTCGCAGCCGTTCAAATCCAGCAGGGGCAAGGCGGTGAAGCGCCGCTGGCCCGCCGCCAGGGCGGCCCGTAGTTCTGCCAGGGTCTGGGGGGCGCTGTGGTCAGCGGCCATCAGATGCTGGCGGCCAGGGCATCGAGCTGCTGCCGCCGGGTGGCCAACAGCAGCTTTTCGGCCTGGGTGATCAAGCGAAACACGGCCCGATCACTGACTTCATAGAAAACAAGGGAGCCCTGCGGCCGGCGCTGCACCACCCCGGCGATCGTCAACAGCTTGAGGTGCTTGGAAACCAGGGCCTGGCTGAGTCCCGTGTGCTCGACGACGGCGGTGACATTGAGAGGACCCTCGCGCAGGGCATCGAGCACGGCCAAGCGGTTGGGCTCGGAGAACACCTTGAAGTATTCGGCCAAGACGTCCATCGGCAGGTCTGGGGCGGGGATTTTAGCGAGAGGTTAGCGCAACATCAAGGGAGCTTGACAGGCCGCTGCCACGGCATCGCGTATACCCGATCCTCTTTTGAGCTGGTATCATGATGCTGTTATACAAATGGACAGCTGGGCCCTTGCCATGAGCACCATCAGCCTGAGCCGCTCTGGCTCTGACCCGACGAGCCTCGAACCAACCACCCAGGCCAGCGCCCCGCCATCTCGGCACTGGCCCAGGGACTGGCCCAGCCAACAGCACCTGCTGGAGCGCCAGCACGATCGCCTGGAGGTCATGCTCAACACTTTGATTGCCGAGGCCCGTGCCCTGGGCCCCCTGGCCGGTGCCGCTGCCATGGCCTCGGCGGAGCTCGATTGCCGCCGGCTGCAAAGGGCCCTGGTCCTGCACCTGCGCCTGGAAGAACGCTGGCTGGCCCAGTGGGGCTGCCTGAACAGCGGCCACCGGGCCAGCCATCGTCTCGCCCGCAACGCCGCCTGCCAGGCCGAAGCTTGCAAGCAAAACAGCCACCTCAATCCCACCCCCCAGCTGGAGTGGTTGCAAGGCCTCCAGGAGTGGTTTCTCGTCCACCGCGACGGAGCTGATGCCATCGCCTACCGCCGCGCCGACCACCGCGCCGACCATGCCTGTCGCCAACAACAGCTAATACTTGTATAATGCTAGTGTTATTTCGCTATCAAGCGAGCGGCTTCGGCTTTCGCCCGGGGCTTCGGCTTTCGCAAATAGCGCCGCTTTCCTCTGCTGTTGCCGCCATGACCACCGCCACCCAAACTCCCATCTCCAAGCACGCCACTGTCAACGACAGCCGCCGGCACAGCCGCTTCGGGCCCCGGGTTCGGCGGCTGCACAGCCGCATCGGCCAGGCCCATCACCAGGCCGAGGGCATGGGTTTCTCTCAAACCCTGCTGGAGGGGCAAGCCTCACCAAGGCAACTGGCGGCCCTGCTGCGGGCCCTGGCCCCCGCCTATGACCTGCTGGATGAGCTGGCTCCCGCCGCCGCCGCCGGACTCGGCGCCACCAATCTGCCCTGGAGCGACCTGGCCCGTTCGACCGCCCTGGTTCATGATCTGGCCTTGCTGGCGAATGTGCCCGCCACGCCTGATTCGCCAGTCGCCGCAGCCTGGTGCGAACACCTGAAGGGGCTGGCGGGACAGGCGCCGCACCGTCTGTTGGCCCACGCCTACGTGCGCTACGGCGGCGACCTCTCCGGCGGCCGGCAACTGGCTCCCCAAGCCGATGCCATCCTGGCGGGCCTGGGCCTGCCAGCTCTGTCGTTCTGGTCGTTCAGCCGCCCCAGCATCGACCTGAAAGAGGCCTTGCATAAGGGCATTGAACGGTTGCTGCTGAGCGCCAAAGAGGAAGAGGAGCTCATGGACGAGGCCCAAGCCGCCTTCGATGCCACCCGGGCTCTGCTCGCCGAACTGGAATCCCTCGCCTGAGATCAGCCGTCCCCCACCCCCTACCAAAGCCACAGGCGGCCGTCCGGGTCGCGAGTGATCCAAGGCACAGCGGCGCCGAGACCAGTCACGCTACGAACGGCCTAATGTTGATCTCCGGCACTTCGGCCCCCGCAGCGTCCTCGTGGCAGCACCCGCCCAGAACGCCCCCAAAGCCAAGCTGGCCCCCGCCTTGGCTCTCGCCTTGGTGCTGCTGGCGGGCCTCGCTGCTGTCGGGGCCTGGCAATGGCAACGCAATGGGGCCCAGAAACGCCAGCAGGCCGTGGAGCGGGAAACCGCGGCGGTCGTGCGCCAGGACATCACGGTCAAGGTGAGCGCCACCGGCGTCATCCGGCCGGTGGCGCCGGTGAACATCAGCCCCAAGCAACCGGGGCGGATTCAGCAGCTGCTGGTGGAGCAGGGGGATCGGGTGACGGCCGGCCAGTTACTGGCCCAGATGGATGCCAGCAATTTGCAGGGCCAGCGCCTCAGTGCCATGGGCGAGCTGGCCGCCGCCGAGGCCAACCTCAGCAAGCTGGTGGCCGGCAACCGTCCCGAAGAAATCGCCCAGGCCCGCAATGGGGCCAACGACGCCCGAGCCCAACTGGTGGCCATCCGATCGGCATACACCAGCAATAAAAAGCTGTATGAGGCCGGGGCGCTGGGGCGGGTGGCCTTTGATGCCAGCGCCGCCCAGTACCGGGCTGCCCAGGAAAAAGTCCAGGCCAGCCAGTCGCAGTTGGAGCTGCTGCAGGCCGGTTTTCGCAAGGAGGACATCGCCCTGGCCCGCGCCCAGGTGCTCAAGGCGAAGGGCAGCCTGCAGACCATCAATAGCCTGATTGAGGACACCTTGATCAGGGCGCCGTTCGCCGGGGTCATCACCCAGAAATTCGCCGATGTGGGGGCCTTCGTGACGCCGACCACCTCCGCCAGCGCCACCAGCTCGGCCACCTCCAGCTCGATCGTGGCGCTGGCCGGAGCCCTCGAAGGCCTGGCCAATGTGTCGGAAGTGGACATCGGCAGCATCCATCCCGGCCAGGCGGTGGAACTGCTGGTGGATGCCTACCCCCGTCGTCCGGTGCCGGCACGGGTGCGGCTGATCGCCCCGGAATCGGTGGTGGTGCAGAACGTCACCAGCTTCCAGGTGCGGTTGAGTCTGCCCAAAGAAGGCGGCCCGAAGCTGATGTCCGGCATGAATTTCACCGCCAACTTTTTGGTGGGACGCCATGACAACGCCCTGCTGGTGCCCACCTCGGCGATCGTCAGCCAGGAGGGCGGCACGGGCGTGCTGCTGCACCAGGCCGGCAGCAAACCCCGCTTCCAGCCAGTGCGGGTGGGGGCCACGGTGGGATCCCAAACAGAGGTGAAGAGCGGCATCAAGGAGGGCCAGCGGGTTTATATCAGCTTTCCGGGGCAACGCAAACCGAATAACAAGCCGGTCAGGAGCGGATCTCCGTTCCAACCCGCCGGTGGCGGCCGCGGGATTCGATGAGACGGCGGCGTGCGGGCCGCCGACCGGAGTCCGGCCGCTGGTCGGGCGGCCCGGTGGCCCGCTGCGGCAGGCGCGGCGGGCTGGCGTCTTGGCGACGTGGCTGGGGACGGCTACGGCGCGGCGGCTGGCCGGAGCTGCGGCGGGGGGTGCAGGAACTGGGCCGGGCGCCGATTTTGGCGGATTTGCGCGAAACGGTGCCCCTGGCCTGGCAGTCCCTGGTGGCCAATCGCCTGCGCTCGATTCTGACAATGCTGGGGGTGATCATCGGCATCGCCGCCGTGATCACGATGGTGACCGTAGGCCGGGGCGCCCAGACCCAGGCCGAAAGCCAACTCAAATCCCTGGGCTCGAATTTGTTGTTCGTCCAGAGCGGCGTGGCCACCACCGGCAGCGCCGCCTCCCAGGGGGCGGGTTCCGCCTCGACGCTGGTGTGGGATGACGCCAGGGCGATTCTGGCCTCGGCGCCGGCGGTGGCCGATGTGGCGCCGGTCCTGAATCGGCGCGTGCAGGTGGTGTGGGCGGAGCGCAACACCAACACCTCGGTGGTGGGCACCACCCCCGCCTACCAACAGGTGCGCGATTTCCTGCCGCTGACGGGCCGCTTCTTCAATGACGCCGAGCTGGAGCGGGCCGAACGGGTGGCGGTGCTGGGCCAAACGGTGCTGGACAGCCTGGGGTTGTCGGCTACGGAGGCGTTGCGCCAGACGATCCGCATCCAGGGCGAATCCTTCACCGTCATCGGCACCATGGAATACAAGGGTGTCAATTCCTTCCGCGACGCGGATGACCAGGTGTTCATCCCCCTGACCACCATGGCCGGTCGCATCGTGGGGGTGAATGCCATCAGCGGCATCGCCCTGGACAGCATCTCGGTGTCGGCGCGCCACCCTGATCAAATGGCAGCGGCGGAATTTCAAATCGGCAACCTGCTGCGCCTGCGCCACAAGATCACGCCGCCCCGCAAGGACGATTTCATCATTCGCAACCAGGCCGATCTGGTCAGCGCTTCCAATTCGGTCACCCAAATCTTCACCAGCCTGCTGGGCGGATCCGCCGCCATCTCGCTGGTGGTGGGAGGCATCGGCATCATGAACATCATGTTGGTATCGGTGAGCGAGCGCACCCGCGAAATCGGCATCCGCCGCGCCCTCGGCGCCCGCGCCGGCCACATCCTGCGCCAGTTCCTGATCGAAGCCATCACCCTGTCGTTGGTCGGCGGCCTGCTGGGGGTGACCCTGGGGGTGGCGACCTCCCTGCTGGCCAAGCGCCTGTTCGCCTGGCCCGGCGGCGTCGCCCTCGATGCGGTGCTGGGCTCCCTGCTGTTCAGCCTGTTCATCGGCGTCTTCTTCGGCGCCTACCCGGCCCAAAAGGCGGCCAAGCTCGATCCGATCACGGCGTTGCGGACGGATTGAGCAGGGCGGTGTGGGGAATGCCGCCAAAACCAAGCAAAGCCTGTGTCGTGGTCTCTCCACCAAAACTGGCCGTTTGGCATCAAAACCTCAACAACATTTCGCATCATTGAAAATGCTGCGCGCCGTAGCAGCAAGATCCCACACGATCATCCGATCATCGGGATCCCGGCCGATGGGGAATGAAGAAATCCAAAGACATCTTGTGAACCGAGGGGCAATCCTCTAGATCTCAATGTGTAGATGCAGACCCTTTGACACCTGAGGGTGCATGACAAAACCAGGGATCCAGAACAACCACGGAGAAGACAGGCCTGAATGGCTATCGGCCTGTATCGATCTCCATAAGGTGTGGTGGCATTGGGAGGATGAGAACTCTATTTATGGGGTCCTGCTTGTTCTGCAAGTGATCGCGCTAGTCGCAGTTGTTATCGTCCCCCCACTAAGGCACCTTCTAAGTCACCTTCTAATTCACTTTCAAAGGCACATTTTTGATTCCAAGGGTGCAATAAGCGTGCAGGTGCCCCGTTTGATGTACGAATACCTGGTTCTCGGTCTGCTTGTGCTGTTCTGGGTCGGCTGGTGTGAGGAGGGGTATCAGCTCAGTCGAACCATAAAGACCATCCCCAAAATGGCCTGGCAACGCCGGGTGACCCTGGAACTGTGGACTGGCGTCCTGTTCAGCCTGATGCTCAGTGTTCTGAGCTCCCTGAGCACCGTTCTGCCTCTGTTAGCCATGTTCCTCGTGTTTGCAGGGATCGAGTCCCTGATGGCAGAGAAATCGGAACAGACGCTGTGGGGTTCCATATTGATGGGCTTCCGCAGTAGTTTTCGCAAGGTCAGCCAAGATCCACTCCATTTTCTCACCCTACTGGCGGTACCTGGCTTGCTTCTGTACCTATCTAATCTGATTCTGAGAGCCTGCCTAATCCATTTTGTCCTCGAGATAGACAATGAAAACCTAGTGGGTGCAATTATCTTTGGGATATTACTTGTTGGCAGCGGCGTGACTGGGATTCTTTTATTTTTTATCGCCCGAATAGATCTGTCTATCTCATACCTAAAGGCCTCGAATCACGAAACCTCGAGCCTCCCAAGTTCGCTTGATACTCTATTGAGAAAAATCCGCCAATACAGCCAATATCTGATTGCAGGGATTCTCGCCATCTCACTTATCTACGGCCTCGTCGAACTCATTAGCTCAGACCTGTTTGGTCGCAACTTTTTCTACTCAACCTTGGAAGCATCTGTTGGAGCCATCAATAACTTTGTGCAAAAGATAATTGATTTGTTAGCAAAATTCACCTTCATCCTTATTGTTCTTGCATTCATCACTGCTCTTAGCCTCCTGCTTGTTGGAGTGGCCAGCGGGAATGGTAAAGGGATCCTCGAACGTTTCCTGGCATTGATTGGAGCGAAGTTCAAAGGCTTGATTGATTTCATCCAAAATCAGATGGATATCCCTGGACAAGCCATACAAATCACAACAATTATCAGTGCTGTAGGACTCATGGCCACGCAAACCTATACCAAGATCATTGAGGCCCAGGGTATTCGCCTCGAACAGCAGAAACAACAGGAGCAACAGGTCAAGCTCCAACTAGACCAAAATCAGAAGTACGGCAGTCACGCTGACGAACTAATCGAGCGCTACCAGGAGAGCCTACAGTCCCT
>JBKDVK010000127.1:0-3376 GCA_046338875.1 Cyanobacteriota bacterium
GAACAGGCCCTCCTGCACCATCACCCGGCCGCCGCCCTCGTTTTCTTCGGCCGGCTGGAAGATCAGCACCACGGTGCCGTCAAAGCGTCGGGTTTCGGCCAGGTACTGGGCGGCCCCCAGCAGCATGGTGGTGTGGCCGTCGTGGCCACAGGCGTGCATGCGGCCCGGGTGGCGGGAGCCATGGGCAAAGGTGTTGGCCTCCGTGATTGGCAGGGCATCCATGTCGGCCCGCAGGCCGATGCTGCGGGCCGGACTCCCGGGCATGCCGGTGCCGTCTTGGCTGGCGCCGGCAAGGCCGGCACCGGCCCGCAGCACCCCGACAACGCCGGTGCCGGCCAGGCCGGTGTGTACCTCGCAGCCGAAGCTGGCGAGCCGCTCGGCCACCAGGGCGGCGGTGCGGTGTTCTGCGAAGGCCGTTTCGGGATGGGCGTGCAGGTCCCGCCGCCAGGCGGCCATGATGGGGGCCAGCTCCTGCAGGCGGGCGATCAGGGCCATGGGGGGCGCCTCAGGCCGCCAACACCGGCGACGCGGTACCCACCAACTGGCGCAGGGTGGTGATCACCCGCTCCTGTTGCTCATCGTCCAGTTCGGGGAAGATCGGCAGGCTGAGGACTTCGACGCAGAGGCGCTCGGTGACCGGCAGGCTGCCGGGTCCGTAGCCCAGTTCGGCGTAGGCCGGCTGGCGATGGATCGGAATCGGGTAATAGATGATCGTGATCACCCCTTCGTCCTGGAGCTGCTGCTTGAGCCAATCGCGGCAACAGGCTTCCGGCAAGCCGAAGTTGGCACTATCGCTGGAGGGGGTGCAGCGGCCGGCACAGCGGGCCTGAGCGGCGGGACAACCAGGTACCCGTACTACGAATTGGTTCCAGCTGTGGCCGTCCGGGCCCGCATCGGCAAGCTGGAGGGTGGGGAGGTCGCCCAGGGCTTCTCGGTAACGCTCGGCGATGCGGCGGCGCCGCTCCACCCACAAGGGCAGGTGGGGCAACTTGACGTTAAGGACTGCCGCCTGCATGGCATCAAGGCGGCTGTTGTAACCAAGGTCGGTGTGGAGATAACGGCGCGGCATGCCATGCACCGCCAGCTCCCGGATGCGTTGGGCCAGGCTGCTGTCGCGGCAGACCACCGCCCCGCCATCACCGGCGGCCCCTAGGTTCTTGGTGGGGAAAAAGCTGAAGCAGCCGGCATCCCCCCAGCTACCCACCGGACGCCCGGCCCAGCTAGCGCCGGTGGCCTGGGCGCAGTCTTCGATCACCCGCAGGCCATGGTGCAGGGCAATGGCGTTGATGCGTTCCATATCCACCGGCCGGCCAAAGAGATGGACCGGCAGCAGGGCACGGGTGGCGGGGGTGACGGCCGCCTCAATGCGATCGAGATCGAGCAGGTAGGTAGCCGGATCCACGTCCACGAACACCGGCGTGGCCCCCACGGCGCTGATGGCCTCGGCGGTGGCGAAAAAGCTGAAGGAAGAGGTGATCACCTCATCTCCCGGGCCGATGTCCAGGGCCCGCAGGGCCAGGGTGAGGGCATCGGTGCCGCTGTTGCAGCCGATCGCGTGGGGGACGGCGCAGGCCGCGGCGAAGCTGGTCTCGAAGGCGTTGACCACGCCCCCGCCGATGTACTGGCCACTGCGCAGCACCTGCAAAACAGCCTCATCAAGGCTGTCGCCGAGCTGCCTCAGCTGCTCTTCGAGGCTGAAGGGGGGAACGGGCATGGTGGCAACCTTAAATCAAACAGGTGATCCCGCCAGGGGTGGCTCAGGCCCAGTCCGGCTCTTGGCCGGGGTGCCATTTGATGTTGCAGCCGATCGCCGCGATCTGCTCAGCCACTGGCGTCCGCCCGGCCAGCAGGTCCGCCAGGGCGCCGCGCAGGTCCCTGCCGTCGCAGGGAGTCGGCTGGCCGGGGCGGCTGCCATCGAGCTGGCCGCGATAGGCCAGCCGGTGGGCCCGATCAAACAGAAACAGGTCGGGCGTGCAGGCCGCCCGAAAGGCCTTGGCCACCGCCTGGCTGTCGTCGGCCAGATATGGAAAGGTCCAGCCATGGGCCTGGGCCTGGGCGGCCATCTCAGCGGGTCCGTCCTGGGGGTGGCTGCTGAGGCTGTTGCTGCGGATGGCGATCAGGGCCGCCTGCGCGCCAAGATCGCGGCCCAGGCAGCCCAGTTCGGCCTCGATGTGCTTCACAAAGGGGCAGTGGGGGCAAAGAAACATCACCAGCACCGGCCGGCCCTCCAGGGCCAAGGCTTGGGGCAGGGAGCCAACCACCGGGGTGAGCTGCTCCTGCATCAGCGATAGCGGCAGGGCCGTTCCCAGGGGCAGCATCGTCGAGGCGGTGAGGGCCATGGGGCCAGCGAGCGGATCAAGGGCGATCATGCCGGGATTGCATTCCCTGTTTTCGCGTGGCGCCCCGTCGGTTTCAGCGCCCTTGTCCCTCCGCACACCAGCGGGGCATCGCTGCACTGGCCCTGACCCTGTTGATGCTTGCCGGCTGTGTGCCCCTGAGCCAGCGCAGCAGCGGCAGGGTGTTTCCCTTGCCGCGCCAGCGCAGCGGCGATGGCCTGGCGGTGGTGACGCGCCCCGGGGGGGAGGGGTTGCACATCTGGCTCGACACCGACACCGAAACCGAGGGGATCTGCCGGCCCCGCTGGAATCCGGATGCGGCGCGCCTGATGGGGGGAGATGGGCCCAATCCCCACAGCGGCGGGCGGGCGCCCCGCCAGGAGTTCTACGGGGCTCTGGGGCGGGGGCGGGTGCGCTGGGCCCTGCGCGCCCAGATGGCCCAGCTCTGCCAGGACAAGGCCCCCCGCAGCCGGTTTGTCTGGGTGCCGCCCCCCAGGCGCGCTGAGGACCACCGCGATCCGCTGCCCCAATTGACCAAATGGGACCTGCTCAGCAGTCCCCGGGCGGTCAATCGCGCCGAGAAACAACTGCTGGGCCAGCCCCTCAAGCCCGAAGATCTCAAGGATGATCTGCCCGAGGAGGAGCCGCCGGGCCCTTGAGGGAGGGCGTCAAGATGGCCTGAGGGCAACTTAGGGAGCTTGACGCCTTGAGCCGGGATCCAGGAGCGCCACGGCCCCTGCATAGCCCGCAGGCACGGCCAGCCGCCAGCGACGCAGCCTCGGCTCCATTGCCTGGGCCTGACCATCGTTGGCCCCCACCAAACCGACCCCCCGCGCCTTGAGGCCGGCCTCCAGATCGCACCAGGCCTGGACAAAGGCGGAGGCCGCCTCGGCCGGTGCCAGGGCCAACAGGGATTCAACCGTGGATGGGTCAAGACAGCGCCGCGCGATCGGCCGCCAGTCCCAATCGGAGCGCTGACGCTCCACATCAACCCCCACCGGATCCCTGGCGTGGAAGGCCAGCAGGATCAGCTCGCCGGA
>JBKDVK010000128.1:0-4394 GCA_046338875.1 Cyanobacteriota bacterium
GCCGTGCCCCAGCAGTCCCGCGCCGCCACCGGCGTCCGCTTGCAGCGGCTCGACAGCGGCGACCGCCTTGCCGAAGTGGTGCTGGTACCACCCGCCCTTGAAGGCGAAGACGGCGAAGCGGTGGCCGACCCTGACCTGCTGGAGTCCCCTGCCGTTTCCCCAGTGGCGGGCCCTACGAACTCCTTGGCCGACCTAGGCGCCGAGCCTGAGACCGGCGAGCCCAGGACCGGCGAGCCCAGGACCGGCGAGCCTGAGACCGGTGAGCCTGAGACCGGGGAGGCTGAAACTCCTGACTGATGTTCTGGTAATCGGCGCCGGTCCGGCGGCCCTGGCCATCGCCGCCGACCTGGCCGAGCGGGGCTTGGCGATCACCGCCCTGGCGGCGGCAGATCCCCACACGCCCTGGGTCAATACCTACGGCATCTGGTGCGAGGAGGTTGATTGCCTCGGCCTCGGCTCCCTGCTCTCCCATCGCTGGAGCGACACCGTCAGCTACTTCGGCCCCGGAGGTACTGCCTCAGGAGAGGACGGGCTCCTGCAACATGGCCGCGCCTATGGCCTTTTCGATAAAGCGGCCCTGCAGACCCATGGGCTGGACCGCTGCGCCGCCGCCGCCGTCCGCTGGCAGCAGGGCCAGGCGGCCTCCTGGCAGCAGCAGGATCAGACTTTTGTGGTCACCACCACCGCCGGCCAACAGCACCGGGCCCGGCTGGTGCTGGATGCCAGTGGCCACCAGAGCGTCTTTGTGCGGCGAAGGCAGGATGGACCCGTGGCCGGCCAGGCCGCCTACGGCATCGTCGGCCGCTTCAGCGCCCCGCCGATTGGGCCGGGGCAATTCGTGTTCATGGACTACCGCTGCGATCACCTCAGCGAGGAGGAACGCCGCCAGCCCCCCACCTTTCTCTATGCCATGGACCTGGGCGATGGTCGCTTCTTTGTTGAGGAAACCTCCCTGGCCCTCGCCCCCGCCGTCTCCTTCCCCGTCCTGCGCCAACGCCTGCTGGCTCGCCTCGCCCATCGCGGTGTGCGGGTGGAGGCGGTCGAGCACGAGGAATTCTGCCTGTTTCCGATGAATCCCCCCCTGCCCGACCTCAACCAGCCGGTGGTGGGCTTCGGCGGGGCGGCGGGCATGGTGCACCCGGCCTCGGGTTTCATGGTGGGCAGCGTGTTGCGGCGCTCCCCCGGCCTGGCCGCCGCCATCGCCTCAGCCCTTGAGGATGGCACTGCTTCGGCTGAAGCGGTGGCCGCCGCCGCCTGGGGCGCCCTGTGGCCGGCGGAAATGCGCTGGAAGCACGGCTTTTATCGCTTTGGCCTCGAAAAACTGATGCGCTTCGATGAAGCCCGGCTGCGCCACCACTTCGCCAGTTTCTTTTCGCTGCCGCCCCAGCAGTGGTATGGCTTTTTGACCAACACCCTCACCCCCGTCCAGCTGTTGCAGGCCATGGCCCAGTTGTTTGCCCTGGCGCCGGGGGATGTGCGCTGGGGCCTGATGAACCTGCAGGGTCGGGAGCCGGCCCTGATGGCGCGGTTGTTCACGGGGGGCTGAGGGAATCAATGCGCCGGGCCAGGGCCAGGTCCCTGGCCGACAGGCCGCCGCAGTCGTGGGTGGTCAACTCAATCGTCACCCGGTTCCAGACGTTGCTCCATTCGGGATGGTGGTCCAGGGCTTCGGCGGCCAGGGCCACCCGGCTCATGAACCCAAAGGCCTCGGAGAAATCCCGAAAGCGCCATTGGCGCCGCAACCGATCCGGCAGCACCGTCCAGGCCGGCAGCGCGGTGGCCAGGGCGTCGATTTCGTCGGGGCTGAGCCGTGGCACGGTCATGGCGAGGGGGGGGCTGAATTGGCTTGAGGCGCCGTGTCGGCCCCCTTGAGCGCCTCGAGGCGAAAGGTGGCCCGGGGCGGGGTGGGGCGGCTGGCCTCCAGCTTGAGGCGATAGGGGCCTTCGCCGATGCGCAGGTCCCGAAATTCGCCGGTCTTCCAGGGGCTGGCGGCGGCCCCCGCCAGCGCCACATCGGCCCCATCGCCGCGCACCGCCGTCACGGCCACCGCCACCTGGCCCGCCAGCAGGTCGTGGCTGCGGCCGCTGGCCAGGTGGAAGCGTTCTTCTGGTGAGCTGGCCCGCCGCAGCTCGGCCAGTTCCGCCAACGTGCGGCCCTGGTCCGCCTCCAGCCCCTGCAGCCGTTCCTGCAACCGCTCGCTTTCCTGGCGGGAGGCCGCGGCGGCGGCAAAACGGTTGAGGTCCTTGAGCAGCACCGGCAGGTTGATGCCCCGGCTGCTGCGGCAGAGGTCGATCTCGCTTTGCATGGTCGCCATCTGCTGCCGCAGGGCCCCCTGGGCGACCAGCCAGGTGAGCGCCACCAGGGCAGAGCCGCCGGCCGCCGCCAGCGCCAGCCAGGAGCGGGGGGGGCCGGCAGGGCGATCGGGGGGCAAAGAGGGGCTCATCGGCCAAAGGGGGGAGCTGAGTCTGCCTGGGCGAGGGAATGCGGCTGTGGCATCGACCACCGCCCTGCCGGGCTCCCTAAGGTCCCGTGCATGGCCGATCTCACCCTGCTTTACGACGGCGCCTGCCCGCTTTGCTGCCGGGAGGTGGACATGCTGCGCCGCCGCGACCAGCGCCACAACGGCGACCGGCCGCGTCTCGCCTTTGTCGATATCGACGCGCCCGATTACGACCCCGCCGCCCATGGCGGCATCAGCTACGCCGAGGCCATGGGCCGTATTCATGCCCTGGCCGGCCAGGACCCATCAAAGGGCGGTGGAGATGGCGAAGTGCTGCGCGATGTGGCCGTTTTCCGCCGCGCCTATGCCCTGGTGGGACTGGGATGGCTCTATGCCCCCAGCGGTTGGCCCCTGGTCAGCAGCTTGGCGGATTGGGCCTACGGCCTTTGGGCCGCCTGGAGGTTGCGCCTCACCGGCCGGCCGCCCCTGGAGGCCCTCTGCCGTGAGCGGGAGGGGCGATGCCGGATCTGATCGTGGTCGGCAGTGGCCTGGGGGGCCTCTGCGCCGCCGCCATCGCCTGCCGCCACGGGCTGGAGGTGCTGGTGCTGGAGGCCCACAGCCAGCCCGGCGGCGCCGCCCACGGCTTCCGCCGGGGCCCCTTCCACTTCGAGTCCGGTCCTTCGCTGTGGAGTGGGCTGGGCCGCTGGCCCAGTGCCAACCCCCTGGCCCAGGTGCTGCGGGCCGTTGATGAAAGCGTGCCGGTGGCGCGCTATTCGGAATGGGGATTGCTGTTACCCGAAGGCAACCTGCGGGTGGGCGTGGGCCTGGAGCCGTTTCTGGAGTTATTGCGAACCCTGCGGGGGCCAGCGGTTGCCGATGAATGGCAAGCCTTTTTGCTGGCCCTGGCCCCCCTGTGCCGTGCCGCCGGATCGCTGCCGCTATTGGCCCTGCGCCCCGGCGCTGGCATGTTCACCACCCTGGGCAGCCAGGGTTTCGGGCTGATTGGTCAGGCGGGCCAGCTGGCGGCCCTGGGCGGAGGCTTCGGGCCGATCGCCCGCCGCCACCTGACGGATCCCTGCCTGCTCCATTGGGTGGAGATGCTGTGTTTCTTGATCTCCGGGTTGGAGCTGGATCAAACCAGCGCCGCCGCCATGGCCACCCTGTTTGGCGAGTGGTTTGAGCCCGATGCCGGCCTGGATTACCCCCTAGGTGGCAGCCCCGCCGTGGTGGAGGCGCTGGTGCGGGGCATCCGCCGCCATGGCGGCGAGCTGCGCACGGGCGCGGCGGTGGCCGCAATCGAGTTGTCGGGGCAACGGGCTACGGGGGTGCGGCTGGCCAGCGGCGAACAACTGAAAGCCCGCCGCGGCGTTATCAGCAATGCCAGCCCCTGGGATACGGCCGCCCTGCTGGGCAAGGGCAGTGCGCCGGAGCGCTGGCGCCAGAAGCTATTGGCCGCCCCGGCCTGCGCCAGTTTTCTGCATTGGCACCTGGCCCTCAAAGACGAAGGCCTACCCGAGCTGCCGATCCACCATGTCTGGGTGGGGGATTGGCAGCGGGGCATCAGGGCCGTGCGCAACATGGCGGTGCTGTCGATGCCATCGCGGCTGGATGCCTCCCTGGCGCCACCGGGCCACCAAGTACTGCACGGCTACACCCCGGCCAACGAGCCGTGGGAGTTGTGGCAAGACCTGGAACGCGGCACCCCGGCCTACGAGGCCCTGCGCAACGAACGCTGTGGCCTGTTCCACGACGTCTTCGAGCAACTGGTGCCCGACTGGCGCGAGCGTGCCGTAATCGAACTGCAGGGCACCCCACTAACCCACCGTGATTTTCTACACGTGCACCACGGCAGCTACGGCCCCGCCTGGCCCGCCAACCGCGGCGCCTTCCCCGGCGGCGGCACCCCCATCGAAGGCCTGGTGCTCTGCGGCGCCGGCGTCTTCCCCGGCATCGG
>JBKDVK010000129.1:0-21578 GCA_046338875.1 Cyanobacteriota bacterium
GGCCAGGTTCCTGGTCTTGCAGGGCAGCGCGGAAGGCCGCCGAGCTGAGGATCGGCGAGTTGTGGTCGAGGTCGGGCACCAGAACCAGCTCTGCCACGCCGGGCTGGAAGGCGCGGTGCAGGGCGACGGCGTGGCGGGTGGGCACCACCCGATCGACAGCCGCCGCCACGATCGTGGTGGGGGCGCGCACCAGGGGCGCCTCGGCGGCCGCATCCCAGCGATCGAGCAGCAGCAGATCGACCGGCAGCCACGGCATGGTGCCGCGGGCCACCGCCAGCAGGCTGTCGAACGGCACCAGCAGCACCAGCCGCTGCACCGGCTGCGTCGCAGCCAGATGCACCGCCGGCCCGGTGCCAAGGCTGCGGCCCACCACTGTCACCGCGCTGTGGCGCTCGGCCACGTGGGCATACAGGGCTTGGGCGTCGGCGCGCAGGGCCGCTTCGCTCGGACTGCCCTCGCTGCCGCCGTAGCCGCGGTAGTGGAGCAGATAGAGGGCGGTATCCGGCAGCAGGGCGGCCAGCTCGGGGCGGGTGAGCGAAACGTCCTCGGCATTGCCGCCGAAGTAGATCAGCGCCCGGGGTCCGGGGTGGGGCCGATGGGACACCAGCACCCGCTTCCCCTCCACCTGCAGCTCCAGCCGGCCGGATGAATCGGCGGCGGGCTGGGGGAAATAAATGAACGAGCGCTGGTTCAGGAACACCAGCAGGGAGACAACGGCGTAGCCCAGGGCCAGCAAGCCAGCCCCGCCCAGCAACTTAGCCACAGTCATCGGTGCATTGGCCAGCGCCCTTCAGCAGCTCAGGATGAACGGCACCAGGCAGAGATCGACGCTCACCTTCATGGTCAGACATCTCAAGGGCTCGATCGTGCAAACAGCCGAGCTGGTGCTGGATCTGGGCGGGCTGTTCCGCCGGGTCAGGGTTGAGCAACTGCTGCAGCTCGATAGTGGATCCACGGCTTTTTGCTCCTCGCCATTGAGCTTGACCAGGCTGGATTGGAAGCTGTTGGCGAGTAGGAAACCATGGGTACCTGGAGAACAGTGGCGGCTACCAGATGCAGTGCAGTCCAGGCAGGGCACGCAACTTCTCATCGGCGGTGATCAGCGGCCAGCGACCATGGAGTGCGGTGGCCGCGATGAGGCGATCCGCTGGATCGCCGTGCTGAAAGAGGGAGCTGCGGGAGAGGACTGCGGTATCAGCGCTGATCGGCAGGACCTGAAGGCGGAGGGCCTGGAGGAGACGGGAGACGTATTCAACTGCTGACACAGCTTCGGGAAGCAGCAGTCGGCCGCGTTCGTGAAGCAGGGCCAGCTCCCACAGCGATATGTCGGCGATCGCCAGCTGGCCGTCTTGCCGCCCTTTCTCCAGAGCTGCGGCGGCACGAGGGCTGAGGCGGGAGGGAGCGTTAGCCCAGAACAGGGGGATGTGGGTGTCACAGATGATCCGCATCACCGCTCCATTCGAGCTCAGGAAGACCACTTACCACGTCGCCCAGGGAGACGCGATCTCTGAGGTTGTGGAGCCATTGGCGTGACTCTTCTGCGGGGTCGCGCTCCGGAGCGATGCGGGCTATCACCTGACCGCGAGAGGTGATTTGCAGTTGCTCGCCGGCCTGAACCCGCTTGAGGAAGGCGGGGAGATTCTGCCGCAGATCGGAGACAGAGACTCGGAACATGCCGGCTGCATCCCATTGTACATCGCAATTGTACAACGGGATGCAGAGGGGCAGCGGGCCCGGGCGTCCGTTATGCCGTAATCCATAATCAGTCGTGGAGATTTCGAATGACAGTGGTCGTCGGGGCGGGTTCGAAAGCAGAGTTGGCACAGGAGATCCAATGGATTTCAGGCAAAGGAATTAGCATCTCGATAGATGCTTGACTGCTCGTTGTTTTGGGAGATGGGGAGCTACTTCAGCAAGTGAGGCAGCTAAAAAAAGATGGAGTTGGCGACTGTCTGGAAACTGACCCGGTCCTTTTTCCTGCTGGGCCACAGCAGAGAAACTGCCCCCCTGACCCTCTAAATGTTCACCGTCGCCTGGTCGCCGGCTTGGCTGGGTAATCGCTGCTGGTTTCCTCATCCATATTCCTTGACACCCTTTCGGAAGCCGAAGGCTTCTTTGACTTGAGCTCCAAAACGGACAAGTCGCATCTTGAGCATGCATTGGACATTGCAGCCAGCGAAAGGGCTATGCGTGGCGCGCGGGCCACGCTGACAGTGCAGAGTTGCCAACTAGACACGTATCCCGTTCAATTGGCTAGTTGGGACAGCAAAGTGACGCGCCTGTGATGTCCATTGTGTTGGCCGGGCAAAAGATCCTCCACAAACTCCGAGCAGGTATCGCCGCTGGTGATCAGCAGATGATCCCGTGCACGGGTGCAGGCCACGTAAAGAAGGTGGCGTTCGGTGGCCACCACCTCATCGAGGTCGCTGTCGTCGGTGATGGCCTTGATGCGCTCGGTGTTGGGGATCACGTCCTCATCGCAGGCCATCACGACCACGGCCCGGAACTCCAGTCCTTTAGCCAGGTGCATGGTGGAGAGGGTGGCCTTGCTGCCGAGGCGCATGGCCGAAGGCTGCAGGCGCTCGTAGGGCAGCTCAGCAAGCTGCAGAGCCGCTTCGGCGCGGGTGATCTCGGCCTCGCTGCGCACGAAGATGCCGAACTCCCTGGGGGTGAGGCCTTCGCTGCGACGCTGCTCAATCCAGGCGGCCACCTGCTCGGTCTCGCTGTCTGAGTCTTCGCACTCCCGGATGGCAGGCTCCGGGCCGTTGAAGACGGAAATGGCGCCGCGCCGGTCCTGTACGTTGCCGTCCACGTCGCGGGATTCGGGATCGAGCAGCTGATCGGCTTGGCTGCGGATCTGGTGGGAGGTGCGGTAGTTGATGCGCAGGGTGCGCGAGCGGCCGCGGATGTCCACGCCGTACTGGGTCCAGGAGAAGGGCTGTTGGAAGATGCGCTGGCCGAGATCCCCCGCGAAGAACAGGGCATCGGTGCTGGTGCCCGCCAGAGCGGCCAGGAGCCGGAGCTGTCCAGCGGTGATGTCCTGGCATTCGTCCACCACGATGTGCTGATAGGGCCTGGCGCCGCTGCGGTGGAGCTGCTCAGCGGTGCGATGGAAGAGCTGGTGGGGCGTGATCTGGCCAGTGCTTTCCAGCTCCTGGAGGACAGCGGCAAAACCATCCCAGAGCAGGCGGCGCTTGGCCTCATTGAGGCGACTCTTGCGTCCGAGGCGGCGCACATCGCGGTAGCTATCCCAGTCGCGCAGCCCGAAAGCATCGACGATCTCGTTGAACTCCTCCACCAAGAAGGCCTCGCCATAGACGCGGCTGATCTCCGCCGGCGCATGCCGCTGAATCAAGTCGCGAAGGTCCTCGGGAGTGATGAGCTGCGGCTTACCGAGCTGGGCGGCGTGCATGCGCTCGCCAAGTTCTTGCATTGCCAGCACATCCAGGCGCTCAATCAGGCTGGGCTCCCCCTGGATAAGGCGATGGAGTTTGTCCTGCAGTAGGGCCGCTAGGGGCTCGGAGAAGGTGGTCAGCAACACCCTGGCTTCGGGGTTTCTGCGAACAAGATGAACAGCGCGGTGCAGGGCCACGACGGTTTTGCCCGTACCAGCAGAGCCCTGCACGCGGGTGGGGCCATTGAAGGAGCGACTCACCCAGTCGGCCTGACTGGGATGGAGGAAGATGATCCAGCGCTCCCAGGGGTAGTCCAACGCTCGGGCTAGCTCTTCGGTGCCGGTGAGCACCCGAAAGCGGCGCTGGGCATCAGGGTGTTCGTAAGGATTGCTCTGGTCTGGCTGCCTTACCTCAGGCTTGGTGGGTGTGGTGCCAGTCGCCAGGTCAATGATCGCTTCGGCAGCCTCACCGGGGAGGTGGGAGGCGATCACCAGCAGCATGTCGTCGTCAGCCGTACGGACATCAGGGATCCATTCCGCAGGAACCCCGTAACTGAGCAGGTCTTCTTCGGTGAGGTTGGAGAGGGGCCAATTGGATTCTGGGGCTGGTGCGGCCTCGGGGGAGACGAACAGGGGGATCTGGATCTCGCGAACCGTTTCGCGGATCTCGACGATCTGGGCGGCGCCGGTGACGGGATGGGTTTCGATCTTGCGCCGTGAGGCCCAGTCGTAAGCGGGATCGTGATGGTCGACGTAGCAGAGCATCATGCTGCTCTCAACCCGATGGAAGATCAGCCGGATGTCACGGCTGGCGCGGGCAGACCAGAAGATCTTGTCTTTGATGTTGTCGAGCCTGTGGCACTGCAGACCAGGATTGGCCGGGTTGATTTGCAGCTCGAAAGCGGCGAGCTTGGCGGCTTTCTGCTCTTCGCCGTTGAGTTTGTCCAGGCTGGATTGGAAGCTGTCGGCGAGGAGGAAAGGCATGGGATTGTGTTTCAGAAGCCAAATGGGGCCATGGTCATGCCGTGGTCGTTGGCAACAGCCAGCAGGCGGCTGCGAAGCTCGTTCGCCGCAAGCGGCAGCTCGGCTGCACAGTGAATCGCTGCTTCGGCACGCTCGTAGAGGGCCAGGGCAGCTTCGCCGTTGTGGGCATTGCTGTAGAGCAAGCCATCGATCGGTCTTTCATCGGCTACGGCTGTGCCGTAGAAAAAGCGAGACCATTGCTGACTCAGCGATCGATCAGCTGTGGCATTGAGAGCCGCAACAGATCCGGCTCTCATGGCGCCGCTGCCTCGTAGATCCAGCACGGCTATAGGGCGGTTTGTGCGTAGCAAGGCCAGCTGGCAACCCTTTGGATCAATGACCCCTGTGTCTCCGAAGACTTCGACCACGCAAGACGACAGAGAAGGTGCGCTGTAGTGAATTCCACGCGGATGGCCATTGGCGTGGTGATCAAAGCGTGAGAACGGCCCGTCGTATCGGAAGCCGCATGCACTGCTGCCATAGGGCTCCGGTCTGTAGATGCGCAGCAACGCAGCCGCCATGGGCAGGATCTCGATCAGCGGAGACGTGGACCTGCGGGGAGGGGGTGGATCAATCCTGACCACGACCTACCTGGCCCGCTTCAGCCAAGACGTCTTCAAGGCGGCCTTGGCGGAGCAGATCCAAGGGGGTGGAGCCGCCGAAAACCGGATGGGGCTTCTGCAGCCAGCGGGCCTTGGCCAGGTTGGAGACCTGCAGGGCCTGGAGCACCTGGGCCAGTCCGTCGATCACACCGTTGGGGCCATCGGCGTCGAACTGCCAGAGGGGGAAGCGCCATTTCCCCTGATCAAGGATCCCCAGCAGGGTGCCGGCCCTGAGGCGGTCGTGCACCGTCTGGCGGCTGCCGGCGGCGAGGAGCTCGTTCACTTCGGCTGTACCGATGGTGCTGGCCAAGAGCTGGCGGCGTAGGGCAAAGCTGCGCCGGAGTGCCTCGAACTCGAGCTGGGCGGCATTGGCGGGGGGCTCTCCCAGCCATTGGGCGAGCGGGCCGTCTGCCTTGGCGCTGGCGGGCCCTTCACTCAGGGCCACAGAGGTCAGCGCCTGCAGCAGTGCCGCTTGGGCTGGCGGATCGAGCGGAGCACGGCGAAGCTGATCGAGAACAGCGGCCTGAAACTCAGCTTGTGGGGTCATGAGCTGCGCCAAGAACCTTACTTATCCTAGTCCCTGATCGTAAGAAATGTAAGGGTGTGGGATGTTGACCGCTCGCTGAGGAGCGAAACAACTCCAGTAACTGGAGCGCGGTTAGAGTCAAGCCATGATGGAGGTTTGCAATGCCAACGCGCAGCACGAATGAGCTCGAGACAGACAAGATTCAAGCCATGCTTGAAAGTATGCACTGGGACCCTCCTGTGCACGCCTGGCGAGTGGAGAGCGACATTGATTCCATTGGCGATCAAGCACTCTGGGTTTGGGTTGTTTACGATGTTGAAGAAGTAGACTTAGATGCTGCCCATCAAGCCGAAAGAAAAATCCAGAACTTGATCTCAGATGCGGGAGATGAACGTTGGGTTTATGTAAGATTTCGAACCCGTGAGGAGGATGCTGACACTGACGAAGATGATGAAGACGAGACCGGGTGGCCTGATGATCTGAATAAATCACCTGTCGTGGGTTGAAATTCATGGGTTTACCTCAGAACTTGCTGGCTCTGTGCAAGAACATGCTCCCTGGAGACAAGCAGCGGGGCCGCCCTGACGCAGCGACCTTGAAGCGCTCCATCTCTACAGCGTATTACTCCGTTTTCAGCCTTCTTGTTCATGCTTCTGCCAGCATGTTGGCTGGGAATGGATCATATAGTAAAGAACTCAGAGGATATGTAGCTCGCGCATTTGACCACTATGAAATGGCTGAGGCTTGCAAGGGATTTGCAGGTGGGAACCTTAATAAAGGATTAAAACCATGCCTGCAGTCAGCCATTTCTACGGACTTGAAGGACATTGCCGCAACCTTTCAATCTTTGCGTCAATCACGCCACGATGCAGATTACAACATCTTGCAAAAGCCTAATAAGACAGATGCACGCCAAGCAATCCAAGATGCTGAACGCGTTTTCACACTCTGGGAAAAGATCAAAGGTAGTGAGGAGGCACGTCTTTTTTTGCTCGCACTGCTGTTGGACGAGCGGGTCAAGAAAAGAGGCTAACTACACCAGATACACCTTCATCACCTCATCCCCCAAATGATTAATCACCTTCACCGCAATACGCCCCGTTGAGGGTTTGGCAAAGGGCACTGAGATATCACAATTGAGCGATTCCCAGGCTTCCTGATCGATCTCGGCCTTGAGGGAGGTTTTGAGGCTCTTGTAGGGATCATTCTGGCCGAGGAAGTAGGCCTGGCGCACGAAGAAGCTCTCACCGTTGTAGTCGCTGTCGATAAACCAGCAGGCGATGTTGTCGGGCTCGTCGCTGCGGACTTCGCCAGTGGAGGGATCGAAAACGGCCAAGCCGAGGTATCCATTAGCCTCGATAACAATTATTTTGGTGCCACTCCAGAAACAAAGGATCCGGCCTGTTGCTGACTTGATCGGGGATTGATACCAACTTTTTCCCATGGAGCGCATAGTACTCACGACCGTTTGAGAATTCTTCCCTGATACGCCTACTCACCTCAACATGGAACTCCTTCGTCAGGGTTAAATAGCCATTGTCAAATAGCGTATGCAGATCAGATCGCATAAGAATCCCGTTCGATACCTTGTGCGGCCCATTTTCAGAATAAGGCTGGATATGCGCAGCCTCGAGAACGGGTAGCGTCTTCTCGCCTGTAATGGCACAACGACGAGAGTATTCATCCAAAACCATGATACGAAAACCTCCTTGGCCAAGCCTTGGCCTGATGGTGAGATCCTTGCCGTACCTGACGCCAACAGGCCCACTGTGCTCATGATCAGATTGGGCGACATGAGAGAAGAATGGTTGAGCTTGCTCGAATAGCCTCAATCCTTCACTCCCAGGCAGAATCTCAAAGCTTTTCCCTGTCACAATATTGGATGGCCAGTCTTGGGGAGGATCGATATACATGGCTTGTTCCAAATAAAAGGGTTGGGTGAGTATTGTGCAGCCAATGATGGGATTAAGCTCTTGATCACGGCGCAGGTTTACAATCTTCTGGCGGAACAACGTAAGGCTTGGCATTCCGTTTGCTTCTCCAAATGCCTTCCAGGCAAGATCAAGCGGAAGTGTAGAGTGCCTAACAAAGAATGCACCTCCCACGATCTTGTTTTCTGGGTATTTGGATTTGAACAAGAAGAGCTCGCTTGCTTCGAGA
This sequence comes from Cyanobacteriota bacterium, assembly GCA_046338875.1. Classification (GTDB taxonomy): domain Bacteria; phylum Cyanobacteriota; class Cyanobacteriia; order PCC-6307; family Cyanobiaceae; genus Cyanobium. The sequence goes on from JBKDVK010000129.1 coordinate 7,706, forward strand.
ATTTTGAATTGGGTTGTTGCCCGAGGCCGCCAAAAATTCATCTCTTCGGCATTTCGCTGTCGTAGATAGCGAAACCAATCGGCATCCGTAATACCAACATATAATTTCATGACATTAATCGATTGAGGCGATCATTGGATTCATTCATCTTCCTCCCGCCAGCATAGTAATTTCTGTTCTCCGGTGCCACCTCCGTCAGCCAGATCGCCGTCTCGGCCGCTTCGATCTGGCAGTAGAAGGGCCGGATGCCCTGAAACTCGTGGTGGCGCCAGTGCTTCAGCAGCCTGGCCGTCTCCGCCGACACCTTCCACTGACTCTCGGGCGCCTGTCGCCACTCCTCCACCAGGGCCCGGATCGAGTTGATCTGCTGGGTGACCTCGTACTGCTGGTCGCTATCCGACAGTCCTTGGGCCCCGAACTCCAGCTCGCGCTGCTCGTCCTTGCCGCCCCGCTTCCTGGGCTTGGGGATCGGCGTGATCAGCTGCGACTCCCGCCGCCCCGCCAACTCCACTTGCGTGGGGATTCCCTTCACCAGCTCCCAATGCCGGCTGGGGCGCTCGTAGGGGGAGTTGAGGATCGGGTCGTTGAAGAAGCGCTCGCTCACTGCAGGATCCTGGTCAAGCCGCACCACCAGCCTGGAGAGTTGCCAGTAGGCACGAAATGAAACTGCACTTGAACCATACGAGCAGCCCTAACGCTCCCATCATTGGCCATTAATTGGCGCAGCTTTAACCCAGTATGTCAGTTCTATGGCGAAACAGCCCCTTACTGCATGAGTACCCCATCACCACAACCGGGGTACCTATGCAATGTTTGCATATTTTTTGGGGGAGATGCTTTGCAGCAACGCACAGCTGAGACTTTCCCGCAAGGGCCGGGGACGGACTCGCAGGGGCTTGCTAGACGAGTTGGCCGCCGGCTAAGCGGTAGCCGTTAGCCCTTATCAAACAACTTGGAGTTCGGGGGATACCAGGGTTGCCCACGGTTTCGGATCGGGACCCGTAGAGAGTCAACGAGCCTGGGCTGGGCGCAAGTCGTAGCGAAGCGTCCGAGGCGGTGCGCAGTGAACCCTTCTCAGCCCAGATCCAGGCCACGATCACGCCACCTTGCAGCGAAGGCGTCTATGGGCGAACCCCGAATCCTGATGTGCGCCCCCAGCCATTACGACGTCGATTACGTCATCAACCCCTGGATGGAAGGCAACGTACACCGCTCCAGCAAGGCGGTGGCCGTAGCCCAGTGGCAGCAATTGCAGGAGGTGCTGGCTGGCCATGCCCGGGTGGAGCTGGTGGAGCCCCAGCCGGGCCTGCCCGATCTGGTGTTCACGGCCAATGCCGGCGTGGTGGTGGACGACAGCGTGGTGCTGGCCCGCTTCTTCCACCCGGAGCGCCAGGGGGAGGAACCCTGGTTCCAACAGTGGTTTGAAAGCCAGGGCTACCGGGTCACGCTGCTACCCGCCGATCTGCCCTTTGAGGGGGCCGGCGACGCCCTGCTGGATCGCAACGGCGGTTGGCTGTGGGCCGGCTATGGCTTCCGCTCGGAACTGGCTGCCCATCCCCTGCTGGCCGAGGCCCTGGCGGTGGAGGTGCTGTCGTTGCGCCTGATGGACGAACGCTTCTACCACCTGGATACCTGCTTCTGCCCGCTCAGCGACGGCACCCTGCTCTATTACCCGCCGGCGTTTGATTTCTATTCCAACCGCCTGATTGAAACCCGCGTGCCCGCCGCCAAGCGGCTGGTGGTGGGAGAAGCCGACGCCCTGGCCTTCGCCTGCAACGCCGTGAATGTGGGCCGCAGCGTGATTCTCAACCAGGCCAGCGCCGGGCTGCGCCAACAACTGCAAACGCGGGGCTACGACGTGGTGGAAACACCGCTGAGCGAATTCCTCAAGGCGGGTGGGGCCGCCAAATGCCTCACCCTGCGGCTCGATGAGCCCCGCCTGGTCACCGCAACGACCACAGGAACGGCGACAGGGGCGTCGACAGGGGCGGCTGGGCTGCAGACGGGAGCGGGGTTGGCGCACCAGGGCCGACCCCAGGCCAGCTTGAACCGCACGATCCGGCTGCAGGGGCACCTGCTCGACAGTGGGCTGATCAATCGGGCCCTGGATCGCATCGTGGAGGGTGGCGGCAGCTTCCAGGTGCTGGATTTCGCCCTGGGCCAGCAGCGCCACAGCACCTCCAGCGCCGCGATCCGGGTCAGCGCCCCCGATGGCGAGGTGATGGCCGACCTGATGGCGCGGTTGATTGCCCTCGGGGCCCTGGCCACGGAGGACGGGGAGTGTGATGCCGCCCTGGCGGAGGTGCTGCAGGACGGCGTGGCGCCGGACGACTTCTACGTCAGCACCATCTATCCCACCGAGGTGCGGCTGGCGGGCCGCTGGCATCGGGTGGGGCGGCAACGCATGGATGGGGCCCTGGTGCTGAGGCCCGGCGGGCCGGAATCGACAACGATGGCCCGGGTGGAGTGCTGCCTGCTGCGGGATCTGCGGGCCGGAGAGCAGGTGGTGGTGGGAGTGGAGGGCCTGCGCACCCTGCGACCGGAGCCGGCACGGGAGGGAAGAGAAGCGCGGCAGGCAGATTTCAGCTTTATGGCGGCGGGGGTGTCAAGCGAGCGGCGGGTGGAGCTGGTGGTGGAGCAAATGGCCTGGGAGTGGCGCCGCATCCGCGATCGGGGCGGCAAGGTGGTAGTGGTGGCCGGCCCCGTGGTGATCCACACCGGCGGCGGCGCCCACCTGGCCCAGCTGGTGCGCGAGGGTTACGTGCAGGCCCTGTTGGGCGGCAATGCCATAGCTGTTCATGATGTGGAGCAGGCCCTGATGGGCACCTCCCTGGGGGTGGATCTGCAGCAGGGGCTCGCGGTCCATGGCGGCCACCGCCACCACCTCAAAGCCATCAACACGATTCGCCGCTGCGGCAGCTTGGCGGCGGCCGTCGAGCAAGGCGTGCTCAACCAGGGCATCATCCACGCCTGCGTGCGGCGGGGCGTGCCGTTTGTGCTGGCCGGCTCGATCCGCGATGACGGCCCCCTGCCCGACACCGAAATGGACCTGATTCGCGCCCAGGCCGCCTATGCCCAGGCCCTGGAGGGGGCGGAAATGGTGCTAATGCTCTCCTCAATGCTCCATTCCATCGGCGTTGGCAACATGACCCCCGCCGGGGTGAAGCTGGTGTGCGTCGACATCAACCCAGCGGTGGTGACCAAGCTCAGCGACCGCGGTTCGCTGGAATCGGTGGGCGTGGTGACGGATGTGGGTCTGTTTCTGAGCCTGCTGGTGCGGCAACTGGATCGGCTCAACCAGGCATGGCAGGAGGCTGAAGTGAGCACCCCCCGGGCCCGGGCGGCCTGATGGCCAGCACCCTGTTGAGAACAGGTCTCTGTTGAGAGCATGTCTCTGTTGAGAACAGATTGCAAGAAAGCGGGGCGGGGGCCTAGATTGCGATCTGTTCTCAACAAGGCGATTTTTTTGGCCGATTCCCTGGTGGGCAGCCTCTGCCGTGAGGTGGATGGGATCAGGAGCCGCGCCAGCCAGGTGCTGCTGGCGATGCGCTCCTGTCAGGACGCCGCTCTCAGTCGCCGGCTGGGGGTGGAGCTGCACCAGCTGCAGCAACGCCGCAGCGAACTGCTGCGCACCGCCACAGCCTGGAGCAAGCAGTCCGGTGTCAAGGATGAATTAGCGCTGGAGTTTTTGATCGAGGTGGCAAACCGTTCCCCGCTGGAGGGGCACTGGGCCCACTGAGCATCAGGCAAGTTTGGCGGGGTCGTGCTGGCCCTCAGCCAGCTCAGCATCGAGGATCAACAGGGCAGCGGCCTGATTCTGGGCCAGGCGCACCCGCCCCAACAGGTGGGCGAATTGGTTTTCGGAAGCCAGTTGGCCGCTGATATGGGGATCCAGAAAGGTGGTCGAGCGCAGGTCGCCGCTGCGCTCGGCCATGACATAGATCTGCTGCAACGACGTCGTCACATCGGCCTCCATCTGAAACGAAGCGGCCATGATCTCCTCTGGTGACGACCAGTTCTGCCGCGGCGCCACCAGGCCCTCCAGCACCACCGCCTGACCACGGGCGATCAAATAGTCGGCAAAGGTGGCGGCATGGTCCTGCTCGTCGCGGGATTCGCCCTTGAAGAAGTGGGCAAAGCCCCTGAGTTCACGCTCGGCAAACCAGATCGCCATGGCGAAGTAGGTGGCACTGGCTTGGCGCTCCAAGGTGAGGTGTTGATGCAAAGTCTCCACAAGGGCAGCTTCCATGGGCTGGGCCACGGCTCTGCCGGCGGGGCCCGTCAGCCCGGGGAGCGAGGAATTCAACGGCGAAACGGCCATGACTTCAAGCATCGATATGTCCAATGCTACCCAGCATTGTTTAGCGATGGGTCTCCGCCCTGGCGCATTAATTGCGGCGGCTGGACTGAAATCCAGTCGTCACCCATTTCTCCCAAGGGTTCCAATTGGAAGGGAGATCAGTGCAAGTGCGGCAGAGGTTGAAATCACCTCAGCTATTCCGCATAGGGAACCGCGCCAGATGCTGGAGCTGAAGTGGAGAGAATGAACGCCAGCACGTTGCCGGGCTCCGAGGTGGCGTCGGTGCGCAGGGCAGAGATCCGGCCCTGGACGGGGCTGGTGTATTCAGCCAGCACCTCACCGAAGGCATTGCGCTGAATCGCCAGCTTTTGCCCAGCGCTCACGTTGTCGGTGATCTTGACCAGCCATTCGATGAAGCCTCCCTGGCTACTCACCACGGTATAAACATTCTTACCAATCAACACATTGGCATCTACGGCGGTGCGCCCGATCGGGCCAGGAATCACGCCGTAGTGCTTGAAGACATTCAGCGTGCCATCTACGAACAGGGGAATCATGTCCAGATCCAGGCGCCGCGCCGGGCCAATCTCGGGCGTGAAACAGGGAATGCCGGCTTTGATGAAAGCGTTGTGGAGCACACTGGGATAAACCGGATTGTCCCAGATCAGCGGCACGGGATAGAGCATCATCATGGTCTTGACATCGGGGATGCCCATGTCGCCGATGTGAAAGGCCGCAGCGTCGATGCCAGTGGTGCCCGTATGGAAATCAATCGCCAAATCGGTATTGGGCCTGAGCAATCGATTGAACACCAGGCCGGCCTGGCGGCTGGCGGCACCGATGCCCTGTTCGTTGCCGGGCCACTCGCGGTTCATGTCGGTCAACTCCAGCCCCCGGCCCATACTCGGCCAGCGCCGCTGCATGCTCTCCACCGCCGGGCGGGCAATGTCTAAAACCGCCATCACGGTGCCTGTCATTTCAGCCGGCTTAAGGCGACCCATGATCGTCTGGACGGTGTGCACCGAACTCATCTCATCGCCATGGACCCCACTGGTCAAGGTGAAACGCTTGCCAGGCCTGATCCCCTTGGCCACAATCACCGAGACATACCAATACTGACCCGTGGCCATCTGCACACCCTGGAAATAAAGCAGGTGTTTGCGGCCGGGCTCCAGGTCGTCGGTATTGAGTGAACTCACCACTTTCTTGCCGTTGATCACATCTCCGGTGAAAACGGTCCTGCTCCCACCGGCCTTGACTGCACCGCTCCTGACCCCAGCCGGCGCCGCGGCGGCGCCGGCCATCTCTGGCGCCATAGCCAAGACAGCCAGAGCCCATGGGGCGATCAGCAAGGATTGGAGGCGATGGTGACGGCGGCAATGGTGACGGCAATGGCGGTTCAGGCTCAAGATCGGTGCAAAAAAGATCGAAATCAATTTTATGGCCACGGCTTTTCAATGATCCCAATAGGCCTATTTATTGCCGCCGTCACAACCAGGTCACCACCCCGCTGCCGATGTCGAACGAGGCACTGCGGATGGTGAGCTTGCCGGCAGCCACCGCCTCTTTGAGCACGGCGCTGCGGGTGGTGAGCTGGGCGGCGGCATAGCGGGCATTGGCCTCAATTGCCTGGGTGAGACTGTCGCCGCTCTTGAGGTTCGCCCGGATCGGCTTGACCAGCACCTCCAGCAGCGGCGTGAGTGGCTCGCTGGCGATCGCCGCCTGCACGGCGCCACAGGCGCTGTGGCCCATCACCACCACCAACGGCGTACCCAGAACGGCAACGGCATATTCCAGCGAGGCAATCGCCTCAGCGAAGGCCGTGTTGCCGGCACTGCGCACCTGGAACAACTCACCGGAACCGCAGGCGAACAGCCAGCCCGGGTCCACCCTGGAGTCGGCGCAGGAGAGGATCGCCGCGAAAGGATCCTGTCCCTTGGCCAGGGCGATCGGGTCGATCTGGCAGTTCTGCTCCCAGATGCTGTTGAGCTGGTGCATGCGCTGTTCCGGTGTGCCCATGGCGCTGGCAGTGGTCCAGGCCTTGGCGAAGCGGGCGTTGCCCTCCTGCAGGCGGGTGAGCGCATCCTTGGGGCTGCAGACCTGAAGGCTCTCGTGCAGCAGTTTCTCCGTCGTGCCAGCAGCCTGCGAAACCTCGGGACGCAGCATTGAGAAGGCAGCCACTGCCATGCCGAGGGCAGAGCCCACCAGGAATTGACGACGGGCGAATATCACATCAAGGACGCAGCAACAACCCCTTATCTGTAGCCACGGCAGCCCACGCCGCTGCGGGCCCCCGGTGCTTTGTCACCAAACAGCACGGCCGCCAGGCCCTGCCGCCGCCATGGGAAAATCCCCGATTGCTTGCCGTTCCCACCATGCGCAGCCACGGATGCGGCGATCTACGTGCCGACCACGCCGGCCAGACGGTCCAGCTCTGCGGCTGGGTGGACCGCAGCCGCGACCACGGCGGCGTCATTTTCATCGACCTGCGCGACCGCAGCGGCAGTGTGCAGATCACCGTCGATCCAGAACTGGCCAGTGCCGATGCCAGCCTCCAGGCCGCCTGCGCCGCGGCCTTCGCCACCGCCAGCCACCTGCGCAACGAAACCGTGATCCAGGTGCAAGGAACGCTGCGGGCCCGGCCGGCCGCATCGATCAACGAACGGCTGGCCACCGGCGCCATCGAGGTTCTGGCCAGCACGATCACCGTGCTCAATGCCGTCAAGGGCACCCTGCCCTTCCCCGTGTCGGTGCACGACGAGGAGAACACCCGCGAGGAGCTGCGGCTGCGGCACCGCTACCTGGATCTGCGCCGCGCCCGCATGAACCACAACCTGCGCCTGCGCCACCGCACCGTGCAGGCGATCCGGGCCTTTGTCGAAGCCGAGGGCTTCATTGAGGTGGAGACCCCCGTGCTCACCCGCTCCACCCCCGAAGGCGCCCGCGACTACCTGGTGCCCAGCCGGGTCTGCGGTGGCGAGTGGTTCGCCCTGCCCCAGTCGCCCCAGCTGTTCAAGCAACTGCTGATGGTCGGCGGCCTGGAGCGCTACTACCAAATCGCCCGCTGCTTCCGCGATGAAGACCTGCGGGCCGACCGCCAGCCGGAATTCACCCAGCTGGACATGGAGCTCAGCTTTGTGGACCAGGAGCAGATCCTGGATCTAAACGAACGCCTGATCGCCGCCATCTGGAAAGCCGTCAAGGGGATCGAGCTGCCCCTGCCCTTCCCCCGCCTCACCTGGCACGAGGCGATGGAGCGCTACGGCACCGACCGGCCCGACACCCGCTACGGCATGGAGCTGGTGACCGTGTCGGATCTGGTGGCAGACATGGGCTTCAAGGTGTTCTCAGGGGCGGTGGCGGCTGGGGGCTCGGTCAAGGTGCTGCCGGTGCCCGGCGGCAACGAGGCGATCAGCAACGTGCGCATCAAGCCCGGCGGCGATGTCTTCAGCGAGGCCCAGAAGGCCGGCGCCGGTGGCCTGGCCTTCATCCGGGTGCGCGAGAACGGCGAAATTGACAGCATCGGCGCCATCAAGGACAACCTCAGCGAGGCCAAAAAGGCCGAGCTGCTGGAGCGCACCGGCGCCAAGCCGGGCACCCTGCTGCTGTTCGGCGCCGGCGACACCGCCACGGTCAACAAGGCCCTCGATCGGGTGCGCCAGTACCTGGCGCGGGAGCTGGGCCTGGTGCCCAAGGACCGCGACAACGACCGCTGGAACTTCCTCTGGGTGGTGGATTTCCCGATGTTCGAATTCAACGCCGGCGAAAACCGCCTCGAAGCCCTGCACCACCCCTTCTGCGCCCCCAACAGCGCCGACCTGGGCGACGATCCGGCCCAATGGGCCACCACCTTGCCCACGGCCCGCGCCCAGGCCTACGACCTGGTGCTCAACGGCCTGGAGCTGGGCGGCGGCTCGCTGCGCATCCACGATTCGGCCCTGCAGCGCCAGGTGCTGCAGGCCATCGGCCTGCCCCTGGAGGAGGCCGAGCGCCAGTTCGGCTTCCTGATGGAGGCCCTCGACATGGGCGCCCCACCCCACGGCGGCATCGCCTTCGGCCTTGACCGCCTGGTGATGCTGCTGGCTGGCGAGGAATCAATCCGCGACACGATCGCCTTCCCCAAAACCCAGCAGGCCCGCTGCCTGATGACCCGAGCCCCCGCCGATGTGGCCGCCAAGCAACTCGAAGAGCTGCATGTGGCCAGCACCTGGGTGGAGCAGGAAGACTGATCCCGCCTCCGAGCTGATCCCGTCCCCGCTGCCTGCTGCCCCAGGCCCCCTAGCTGGGGGCCCCCTCAGCCGCGGTCGATGCGCCGATAGCCGAACCAGTCAGGCACCAGGGGCTGGGTCGGGGTGAGCGGATCGGCGATCAGGTGCACATGCCAGCCCTGCAGCAGGGTGATCGGCAGGCAGTCGTCGATGGCATGCAGATCATCGGTGTGGGGCTGCACTCCCCCGGGCACCGGCAACGAGCGGGCCTTGGCCTTGGCAGCCGGGGCCGAGGTCGCCACCACCAAGCCAAAGGCGTGCTGCTCGGCCAGCTGGCTGGGGTCGTAACCGCCACGATTGACGAACCAGAGCCTCTCGGGGCCGGCACTGGGTGCGCTGTGCAGCTCCACTCGCCAGCCGGCGACAGCACGCACGGCCAGCCAACTGTCGATGTGCAGGCCCCGTCGCCGCCCAAACCACTGCTGGCGCAGCTGGGGCAGGGTGTCCTCAATGCTGGTGCCCACCACAAAGCGGACATCGTGCAGCTCTATGTGGCAGCCCTCGATACGACCGCCCAGCACCACCAGGAACAACTGCATGGGCATGGGCATGGGTATGGGCATGGGGAAAGGGAAATGCGAACAGAAACGGCTCGAATTCCTAAGTCAAACCAGTGATTCTCGGCCAGGCTCTCTGCAGCGCTCCACATTGGTTGCAACCATGGCCTGATCCGTTGCCCCCAGCCCTTTCCACCGACCTGGTGCGGCAATACCTGCGGGACATCGGCAAGGTCCAGCTGCTGACCCCGGAAGAAGAAGTAACCCTGGCCCGGCTGGTGCAACGGCGCGAACACCTGTTGGCCCAGCAGAGCCGCCCCGATCGGGGCAGGCCGCTCTCGGAGGTGATGGTCGACCAGCTGGCCCGGGACTGCGGCCTCAAGCCCAGTGAACTGCGCCTGGCCCTGCACCAAGGACGGCGCGCCAAGGAACGCATGATCCAGGCCAACCTGCGGCTGGTGGTGGCGGTGGCCAAGAAGTACCAGCAGCGGGGCCTGGAGCTGCTGGATCTGGTGCAGGAAGGCACCCTGGGCCTGGAACGGGCGGTCGAGCGCTTCGACCCCACCCGGGGCTTCCGCTTCAGCACCTACGCCTACTGGTGGATTCGCCAGGGAATCACCAGGGCCATCGCCAGCCAGAGCCGATCGATTCGCCTGCCGGTACATATCACCGAAAAACTGAATCGCCTCAAGCGGGCCCAAAGGGAACTCTCGCTGCGCTTGGGTCGCAGCCCCAGCCTGGCCGAGCTGGCCCTTGAACTGGGCGTCAGCGAAGCCATGGTGCGATTGACCATGCAGCGCCAGCCCCAGGCCATCTCCCTCGATCGCCCCGTCGGCCAGGGTCAGGAAAGCGACCTGCGCGACCTGCTCGAAGACCACCACCCGACCCCCGAGCAGGTGCTCACCCGGGCCCAGCTGCGCGCCGATCTGATGGCCCTGCTGGAAGAGCTCAGCAGCCGCGAGGCCAGCGTCATCCGCCTGCGCTTCGGCCTCGAAGACGACACGCCCCGCACCCTCACGGAAATCGGCGAGCAGATGGGCATCTCCCGCGAAAGGGTCCGCCAGATCGAGGCCAGCGCCCTGCTCAAGCTGCGCCAACCGCAACGGCGCAAGCGGATGCGGGACTATCTCGGCAGCTTCGAGGGATGACCAGGGCTGCAGTACAGCGGTGAGACACCCCTCAAGGGGCCCACGCCTAGGTTGGGGTCCAGCCCCCGACGCCTAGCCATGGCCCCCAGCGCACCCCCGATCGACATCGGCATCCCTGAAGCTCAGCGCCACCAAATCGCCGAGGGGTTGGGACAGGTGCTGGCCGACTCCACCGTGCTTTACGCCAAGACCCACGGCTTCCACTGGAATGTCACCGGGCCGATGTTCAACACCCTGCACCTGATGTTCATGGAGCAGTACACCGAACTCTGGACCGCCCTCGACGCCATCGCCGAACGCATCCGCGCCTTGGGTCTGCCGGCTCCCTACGGCGGGGCCACCTACGGCCGGCTTGCCACGATTGCCGAAGCCGAAGGGGTTCCGGCCGCGCTGGCCATGGTCAAGGAGCTGGTGGAGGGCCATGAGGCCGTGGCCAGGACCATCCGCGGAGTTTTCCGCATCGCCGATGCAGCGGGCGACCAACCCACCGCCGACCTGCTCACCCAACGGCTCCAGATCCACGAAAAAACCGCCTGGATGCTGCGCAGCCTGCTGGAGGGCTGAAGCCCCGCAACCTCAAGGCAGGGGCGGCATGCGCGGATGGGCCCGAGCTGGATCCTCCGGCCCGGATCCAGGGGATTGGGCGGGAGCGAGGTGCGCCGCTCCGGGCTTGCCCTCGCCCCGTTGACCCGCCCGCCCGCCGCGCTCAGCGGCGGGGTCCAACCAACCGCTGCCCAGCAAGGGAGCTAGCAGGCGGTTCAACCCATGGGACAACTGCTCCAGCTCGCCGACCGTTCTCTGCAGGGGAGGTCGCACCTGCTGCAGCGCCGTCGAGGCCTCCCGGGCCGTGGTCTGGGCCGCCAGCGCGGCGACGCCAGCCTGGCCGAGGGTGCGTCGCAGCTGGGGACCGGTCTGGGCCGTCTCTTGCTTGACGGTGCTGGCCAGGCGATCCACCTGGCCCAGGGTCTGGCGCACCCGGCCCAGGGTCGGTTTTAGCTCTTGCCCGGTCTGGGCACTGAGGCGATCCACGGAAGCCATGGTGCCGCGCAAGGCTGCCAGGGTGCGGGGAAGGTCGCTGCTGGCCAGGAGCCGCGTCTGCTCCAGGGTCCGATCCACCTTCAACTTGCTGGCCATCAGGCCGGCTATCAAGGTGCGGCTATCCAGCGATGGCTCGTAGGGGAGGGCCAGAACGTCCTGGGCCGCCGGCATCACCCCGGGGCCAAGGGGCCGGGGGGCGATGCCGATGTAGTGGTCCCCCACCAGGCCCTCCTGCCCCTTGAAAGCCCGGCTGCCAGGGCCGATCAACCGCCGGTGCCGTTGCTCCACCGCCAACCGCACCAGCACGGAGGCATCGGGTTGCAAGCTCAGCTGCTCAACCCGACCGACCGGCATCCCCGAGAGACGCACCTCCATGCCAGGCCGCAGACCATCGGCGTTGAAGGTGCGCAGCAGCACCTCAAAGCGGGGCTGACCCCAATGCGTCTCGCGGGCCAGGGCCAGCAGCGAACCCACCGCCAGCAGCACGACAGTCAGCAGGAACAACCCCGTCCCTGAACTCTCCCGATTCATTGGGGCCGCCCCAGGCGCAGCGGATCGATCGCCAAGATCCAAAACAACTTGAGCAAAAGCACCAGCAGGAGGGCATGGAGGAGACCATCGCCAACGATGTCAGCCAGGGGCCGCCGCCGGGCCAAACCCACCAAGGTCTCCCGCAGACACCAGGCGGCACCGGCCGCTAAAAACAAGGCACAACGCAAAATGGCCCGCACCAGATCGGGCCACTCCAAACCGCCGAGCACCTCCGCCAACTCCCCAGCAAAATCAGCGCGGGGCGAGGCCGCCACCCCACTGATCAGGCTCACCGCCAGGAACTGCAGCATCAGCCCAAAGGCCACGGGCAGGGCTGGCAGCACAACGGCGTGCCAGGCCTTCCCCCTGGCCGTTGCGGCCCGCTGCACCCAATCCGGGGTCAGGCGAATGATCGCGATCATCGCCACCAGCATCGGTCCAAACACCTGCAGCACCATCAGCATCAACACCTCCAGGCTGAAGCGACTGGTCTGGGCCAGGGATTCGCCCAACAGACGCACCACCCCGGTGCCCACCACCACGCCGCTCAAGAGCACGGGGGCGCTGCAGCGTTGGCCATCCCGATCCACCAGGGCGAGATAGGCCCTCAAGGGGTACCAAAGCGGCCGCAGCAAGGGGACCATTGAGCTGAGCATGGGCCATGGTTGCCCACGGGCCCTGTCGCCGCAAGGGCCAACAAACCCCAGACACCTAAATTCACCGCCAGCTAAAATTAAGGATCGCCGTTTTCCCCATGCCCCTCTCCACCGTCCCGTTAGCGCCAGGCGCGAGGGCGGGGCACGGTCCCAAATTCGTATTCGTCACAGGCGGGGTGGTCTCGAGCATCGGCAAGGGCATCGTGGCGGCCAGCCTGGGACGTTTGCTCAAGTCCCGGGGTTACAGCGTCTCGATCCTCAAGCTCGATCCCTACCTCAATGTGGATCCGGGCACCATGAGCCCTTACCAGCACGGCGAAGTGTTCGTCACCGAGGACGGCGCCGAGACCGATCTCGACCTGGGGCACTACGAACGCTTCACGGACACGGCCATGTCCCGCCTCAACAGCGTGACCACCGGCTCGATCTACCAATCGGTGATCAACAAAGAACGGCGCGGTGACTACGAAGGCGGCACTGTGCAGGTGATCCCCCACATCACCCGTGAAATCCGCGAGCGCATCCACCGGGTCGCGGCCAACAGCGGCGCCGATGTGGTGATCACCGAGATCGGTGGCACGGTGGGGGATATCGAATCCCTGCCTTTTCTAGAGGCCATCCGTGAATTCAGGGGCGACGTGGGCCGTCACGATCTGGCCTATGTGCACGTCACCCTGTTGCCCTACATCGGCACCTCCGGCGAACTCAAGACCAAACCGACCCAGCACTCCGTCAAGGAACTGCGTTCGATAGGCATCCAGCCAGATGTGCTGGTTTGCCGCAGTGATCGGCCCTTCAGCGACGACCTCAAGGCCAAAATCGGCGGCTTCTGCGGGGTGCCCACCCGGGCGGTGATTCCAGCCCTGGATGCGGACAGCATTTATGCCGTACCCCTGCTGATGGAGCAGGAGGGGCTCTGCCGCCAGGTGCTCGATGTGCTCGAGCTGGCCGACCACGACAGCGACATGGCCCGCTGGGCCGAACTGGTGCGCAAGCTGCGCAGTCCCGGACCGGCCATCAAGGTGGCGTTGGTGGGCAAATACGTCCAACTCAACGACGCCTACCTCTCGGTGGTGGAAGCCCTGCGCCACGCCTGCATCGAGCTGGATGCGAGCCTCGACCTGCGCTGGATCTGCGCCGAGCAGATTGAAGAACAAGGGGCCGAGGCCCTGCTGCATGGCATGGATGCGGTGGTGGTACCCGGGGGGTTCGGCAACCGTGGCGTCGATGGCAAGGTGGCGGCGATCCGTTGGGCCCGGGAACAGCGGGTGCCCTTCCTGGGACTCTGCCTCGGCATGCAGTGTGCCGTGATCGAGTGGGCCCGCAACCAGGCCGGCTTGCAAGGGGCCACCAGCACCGAAATCGATGCCGCCACAGACCATCCGGTCATCGCCCTGCTGCCGGAGCAACAGGATGTTGTCGATCTGGGAGGCAC
>JBKDVK010000130.1:0-3567 GCA_046338875.1 Cyanobacteriota bacterium
GCAATGGGCCATTCATCGCTAAGGTTCAGGCCTTGCCCCCTAATCCCAAACCATGGGCTTTTTCGACAGGCTCAGCCGACTGCTGCGCGCCAACCTCAACGATCTGGTCAGCAAGGCCGAAGATCCGGCCCTGATCCTGGATCAGTCAGTGGCCGACATGCAGGCTGATCTGATCAAACTGCGCCAGGCCGTCGCCACGGCGATCGCCAGCCAGAAGCGGATCCAGAACCAGGCGGAGCAAGCCGAAAGTCAGGCCAAAACTTGGTATGAAAGGGCGGAATTGGCCCTCAAGAAAAGCGAAGAGGACGTGGCCCGAGAGGCCCTGGCCAGGCGTAAGACCTACCAAGAAACTTTTACTGCCCTCAACAACCAGCTAAACAGTCAGGCCGGCCAAGTCGACACCCTTAAACGGAGTCTTACGGCCCTTGAGGCCAAGATTGCCGAGGCCAAGACCAAAAAGGAAATGCTCAAGGCCCGCGCCCAGGCTGCCCAGGCCCAAGAGCAGCTGCAGAGCGCGGTCAGCAATCTCGGCACCAATTCCTCGATGGCTGCCTTTGAGCAGATGGAGGAGAAGGTGCAGGTGCTCGAGGCCCGCAGCCAGGCTGCTGCCGAACTGGCTGGCGCCGATCTGGAAAGTCAATTCGCCAGTCTGGAGGGGGGCAATGATGTGGACGACGAGCTGGCCGCCCTCAAAACCCGGCTGGAAGGGGGCGCCCATCCGATTCAGCTACCGGCCCCCAATGGTCCCGTTCCCCAGTTGCAACCCGTGCAACAGCAGGAAGTGAACGCCGAGCTTGAAGAACTGAAGAAGTCCATCGACAAGCTCTGAGCTCCAAGTTATCTGAGCTCCAAGTCAGGGGGATATCCATGCGGGCCTCCCGAGTAGGTCCCCCTGCTCCATACAATTCAAAGACGCCGCAACCAGGCCCTTGGCCACCGATTCAACCAGCGCCGCAGTGCTGGATGTCACGGATTCTTCTTTTGCCCGAGAGGTGCTCGAATCGCCGTTGCCCGTTTTGGTGGATGTCTGGGCGTCCTGGTGTGGTCCTTGCCGTTTGATGGCTCCCTTGATGTCATGGGCCGCTGAGACCTATGGCAGCAGGCTCAAGGTGACCAAATTGGAGGTAGATGATAACCCCGTCAGTCGCGATGCTTATCGAATTCAAGGTCTTCCCACCCTGCTCGTGTTCCGTGCTGGTGTGGAGGTGGCCCGCCAGGAGGGGGCCATCGCCAAGCCCCAGCTGATGGCTTTACTGGATGCCCATCTCTGAGCGGGTTGCCCTGCTGGGCAGCGGCGTCTTCAGCCGCAATGACGCCCGCAAGCTGGCCTATGGCCAAGACCGAAGCGCTGCAAAGGGTTGCTTGAACGGCCGCCCTGCATTACTCGATCTTTCCCTGGGTTCCACCGATCTGCCGCCACCGCCGGCGGCGATCGAGGCCATCGCCCAAAGCTTGCATCACCCTGCCAGTGCCTCCTACTGCCTGCACGGCGCCACCTTGCCGTTTCGCGAGGCGGCGGCCGCTTGGGCCCTGCGTCGCTTCGGCATCACAGTCGATCCGGAAACCGAGGTCCAGCTACTGGTGGGTTCCCAGGAAGCCACGGCCCATTTGCCCCTTGTCGTCACCGATCCGGGCGATGCTGCCTTGCTTCTTGATCCTTGTTATCCCTCCCATCGGGGCGGGCTGGTGTTGGCCTCAGTGCGCCCCACCCTGCTGCCCCTGCGCGCCGATCAGGGGTGGCGCCCCGATTTCGACCAACTGCCAGCCAGCGTCTGGGACCAGTTGAAATTGATGGTGCTCGGGTTTCCCCACAACCCCACGGCCACCACCGGCGACCAAAGCTGGCTGGATGGCGCCATGGCTCGCGCCATCGACCATGACATCGTGCTGGCCCACGACAATCCCTATGTCGATCTCGCCCTGGAGGGGGAGGCGCCGGCCCTGCTACGCCATCCGGATTGGCGGCGCCAGGGCATCGAATTCTTTTCCTTCTCCAAGAGTTGGTGTCTTGGCGGCTATCGCTTGGCTTTTGCCATTGGGGCTGCGCCCTTGATCGCCGGCCTGCGCCAGCTGAAATCCGTGGTTGATTTCAACCAGTCCCTGGCCCTTCAGGCGGGGGCCATTGCTGCTTTGGAGCAGGCGCCCGATTGGCCCCAGCAGCTGCGTGAGGTGTACCGGCAGCGGCGCGATGGCATGGTGCGGGCACTGGCGGCCGCCGGCTGGAGCGTGAGCCAGCCTTCGATGGCCCTCTATCTCTGGCTGGAGCTGCCGCCGGTGGCCAAGGAGCGGGGGTTGGATTCCGAGGGTTTCTGTGCCGCCCTGTTGGAGGCGACAGGGGTCTGTCTCACCCCTGGCATCGGTTTCGGCCCAGGGGGGGAGAGTTGGCTGCGGTTGGCGTTGGTCCATCCCCTGCCGCAACTGGAGGCCGCCGCCACTCGCATGGGGGCCTGGTTGGGCCAGCTGTGAGCGGACGCCTCGGTGCCGCCCGCAGGTTCCTGGGGCCTGGACATGCTTCTGGGTCAGCAGATCATCTTTGTGCCTGGCACCTGCGTTATGTGCCGGTTTGTGGCAGCACCGAACGCCTTTTGGACGATTGGTTGATCCAAGCGCCTTGCGCCCAGGGGCCGCGGCTGCGGGCTCCCCTGGCCTTGCTCGCCGGTCAGCAACGCTTTGGTCGGGGTCAACGCGGACGTAGCTGGAGTTCACCGCCCGGGGGTGTCTGGCTGAGTGCCGCCTTGCCCTGGCCTCCAGAGCCCCTGGGGGCCGCCGCGGTGGGACTTGCGGTGGCAGTGGGTTTGGCCATGCAATTGGAGGACCTGGGCCTCCCCGTGCGCATCAAGTGGCCCAATGATGTGTACTTGCTTGGGCCCAGCGGGGCCATGGCCAAGCTGGCCGGGGTGCTGCCCGGCCAAAGACTCCAGGGCCATCAGGTGCGCTGGGCCCGGGTGGGTGTGGGCTTGAATGCCCGCAATCGATTCCCCAGCGGGGCCACCAATGTGGCGATGGCGGCGGGTCGCCACCAGGCCTGCCCCTGGCGCCTCAGCGCCCGGGTTCTGCGAGCCCTTGATTGGGCCATGGCCTGGGCGGATCGTCCCGAGGCGGTGAGGGTTATGGCGGAGCAGCGTCTGTGGTGGCCAACCCAAGCGATCCAGCTGGAAGGGGAGTCCTGGCAACCGCTTGGGCTGCACCGTGATGGGGGGGTGGTCCTGGGCTGCCAGGGAAGGATTCGGGTGTGGCACCGGCGCTTTGACGAGGGCCCTGAACCCCCATCCCCCAGGGGCGGTTATCCCCTGGGGACGGGCCATTAGATTGGCCCGGCTTAACAGGGATTGCTGTCCCCCCCACCTTCCCCATGGTTCCCCGGCGTTCCAATTTGTTGCTGGCCCTGACATCCGTGGGGATGCTCCCCTTGGTCAGCATCCCTTTGGTGCAGGCCCAGCCAGACACGATTGTTCCGCCTGCCTCATTGGAGGCTCCAGTGGCGGTGCCCGCCTCCCAGGGCGCCGATCCTGCAGTCTTGGCGCCTGCCTCCGCTGGCGGGGCAATGCCGTCGGCGGCGGCCCCGGC
>JBKDVK010000131.1:0-38041 GCA_046338875.1 Cyanobacteriota bacterium
CTTTAGCCTTGGAAGGTCACTCGATCCGACGCAGCAAAGGCGTCAGTTCCTAAACTTCTTTGATTGTCCAGGTTCTGCCAGCTTGGGTCCCTCTCAGGTCCCTCTGGCTCGTCGTCTCTCGACGACTTCCAAACCCTACAACATCGGTCGCTCGCGCTTCCGGGGTATGTAGGCCGCACCGTTGGGCTCTCGCCTCAACCGCGCAGTCCAAAAACATAACACCCCAGAACCCGCTTTCGCCCCCATACCACGGACCACTCTTGCTTTTGGCACATGGTCCGATGTCTTTTCGAAGCAAAGCCCATTGCCTTGATTGACTGCAGCAACTGGAATCTGGGCATTGAAGTCGGGCCGTGACCAAAACGAGGCAGAGCCGGAAAAGCATCAATGATCCAGGCCTGAAACCAGATCTCGCCTAAGTAACTCCTCCTGACGGCACCCCAAGACACGGTTTTCTGCTTGAAAATCGCTCGAGAAGGATTTGGACAACAAAGTCCAGCCAATCAAGGCTGGACAACGTTTTGGGCAGCTTCAAACCGATGCTTGGGCATCAACCTTGGAAATTTTTTGCTGGTTACCTCGGCGAATGCGACCCTTGAGGCGGCGACTGAAGCGGTAGGCCGAAGCTGCCCCGAGTAGGGGCAGGGGGGCGGGGACAGACTGGTTATTGGTAGCTGTAATGACGAGATTATCGATGCCCCAACCCTCGTCATAGACTCCATTTGGAGGCCAGGTAACCGTGGGTGTGTAGCCTCCGCCATAGCCCAAGATCTCAAGGGTGAGAGGACCACCGGGATGGTTGAAAGAGAGACTAGGTGCTGTTGACATATTAACAATCGTATCCTCAATCAAACCCGGACTTTGTAGATAATTAGTGGTGGCAATCACTGGTTTGCCTACTACAGTACCGCCTCCGTAGTTTTGAATGGTGCCACTGGCGTTATTGGTGGTGAGCTCCATCAGGACGGGGTTACCATTGATTGAGATTTTAAGATAATCCGGCTGTGGCTCACCATCGCTGGAATCCCAGGATCCGAGAAAACCGAGGGTGAAATCGATGTCAACGGGGCCAGAGGGAACTGCACCCGTAAGACTCAAAATGGAGGACGTTAAGGTTTGATTGGCGTAGTAATCACCCGTCCACCATGGGCTCAAGGGGATCGAAGTAAATATGAGGCCTGGAGTGAGGGTAGCGCTCACACCAGCTGCCACGGTGGGCGTCGTATCGAAATTGTTGCTGTAGAGGACCACGGCCCTGGCGGACTGGGGAGCGAGGGTGGCGATGGATGCCACCATGAGTGCAGCGCAATACTTGTGTGCCTGAGGAATAAAAGCCCGCATGGGGAAGATGAGAGATGGGCATTTTCAAGCTATATTCGAGTGAACAGTATGCGTCATTTTACCCCAGATTACTTATGATCTATAAAGTAATGCTTAAGGCGGTCTCGATTACTTTGACGCCTCCTGGCTATGGACTCTGGCTATGCATCCTGGATGGCTCTGCTGCCGTTTGAGCCATGCGGGTCAACGCCCGCCAAGCCCTCCGTTGACCTGGCAAACGGCAGGGACTGAGCCAACCATCTCCAGGTTGCTGTTGGGACAGGCTGGAAGTGGCCAACAGATTTTGGATAGCTAGTGTGGATAGCCCGCTGGGCTTCCCCTTGCTGCTGCCCATGCCTCGAAACGTTTTACTTGGTTTCACTGCCATCGTCCCCAGCTTGATGGTGCTGCCAGCGGTGGCTACCGAAGCCTCGCGGGGCCAGGCGGCTGCGGCAATCACGCCGATCACGCTGGCGGAGGTAAGGCTGGCGCAAGCCAACGCTATCGCTCCCATCGCCCAGCAGCCCTTGCCGCTGCCGGTCGAGCCCCAGCCCCTGCAAGAGAAGCCACAGCCAGAGGCGCTCCCACAGGCGGCTGTGTCCGACTGGGCGGGGACCCTGGAGATCTACGGCTTCAGCCCACTGCGGACAACTACCACCGTAAGTCGCGGTGCCAGCCAGCGCGATCTGCCTGGCCTGCAGGGCAACCGCAGTGGCGAGGGCAACCTGGAGCTGCCGGCAGGAATTACCGATGGCCTTGGCGAACGGTTCCCAGACCTGACGTTTCCTAATCCAGGTGAAAGACCGCTGGGAAACCTTTCAGGACGATCGTTTCCCAAGCAAATTGAGCTGCCTGGCTTCACCGCCACAACCGATGTAGGGCTCGGCGCCATCCTGGCGCACCTGACCGACATCTTTTCAATGCGCGGCAGCGTGGAGTACAAACGGATCGGCTTCCAAAGCGACCTGAGCTATGTGGGTCTGGCCGGGGAGACAGCCAAAAGATTCACGCGCACTCGCCGTTTCTTTCCAGATCTGCCCGTGCCGACTCGCACGCTGAAAACCCAGGTGGCCGTAACCCAGGGCATCTACGACTTCGCCCTCCGCTATCGCTTCGGTGAACGGGAACGGGCGATCGGGACCCCGGGGTCGGTGACCGTGATCCCCTATGCCGGAGTGCGAGTGGTGGATGTGGGCGTCGAGACCACCAACACCTTCCAAGGTCCCTTGGTACTGCGGACCCGGGATTTCAGCTTCGGTGAGCCCATCACCCAGCCCCTGATCGGTTTGCAGGGCCAGGTGTTCGTGGCGCCCCGGTTGCGCCTGTTCGCCCGGGGCGACCTCGGTGGCTTCGGCGCCAATGGCGATGTGGACATGTCCGGCAATGCCCAGGTTGGCGTGGGCTATGCCATCGGCAATTCCACCCAGCTGGATCTCTCCTGGCGTTATCTCTATCTGGCCCGCGATAACGGCCAAACGCCGAATGCCGCCTACACCATTGATCAAAATGGTATTGAAGTGGGGGTGAAGTTCTTCTTTTGATGCTGAGGCAGCTGCCGCTGCATTGCGCATCAAGCGAGACTCTGATGGGCTGAACAAAGAGCGATTGGCGGGATTCGCCTCGGCGGCATCGCCCTATTTGGAGATCAACAACATGCCTACGCCCCCCAGATCTCCCCCGCCCGCTCTGCGGGAAACAGAAACCAGCCCAGTCGGGCACCATTGGCGCCCAGCCCAGACCAAAAGCCTTGACAGCAGAGGAGTGACATAGCGGCCGATGCCGCCCCCTGTGGAAGTCATGAGGATTTGCCGCGCGCACCTGGGTGAATTGCTCGGGAGAAAGCCGCAGATCGAGGGGCAGTTGCAGGGTTGGCAATGGATCGGAGTCCGACGTGACAAGGCACAAGGCCGCCAGCGCAGGGGTATGAGGCGGTTAGGGGGTATTTGACGTCTGGTCTGGGCGAAAAGTCAGCTGCTGCCAGGGCCTCCATCAGACCGTGCCCGCTTGCGGCGGTAGCTCACGCTATCGATCTGGATGATCGTGCTGTGGTCCACCAATCGGTCCACAGCTGCCACGGTCATGGCGCTGGGGAAAAGACGTTCTCCCACCCGCTGAAGGGCTGGTTTGAGGTGACCAACAGGGATTTCCGCTTGCAGTGCATCACCAATTTGAACAGCACCGAGGTTTCGGCTTCGTCCTTGTGTACGTAGCCGTAGCCCTTGGCTTCCGCGAAGCGGTTGTCGTCGATCACCAGCAGGGCGTAACGATCCAGCTTGGCGGCCGCCGCCGCCGCCTTGCCTGGTGACGCTGCTGGTGTTCCTGCTCAGCCAACCCATAGAGGTAGCTGGCCGGACTCCAGGCATCGGCTGTGGCCTGCTGCTCGGCCGTCTGCCACTGGCTACGGAACCGCGCCATTTTCAACTGTTTCAGAAGTGATGGCAGGGTATTTTTTAGTGCCGGCCGGCTCGGGGGCTCCATCCTGGAGTTCGCCATAGCTGCTCAGATGGTGTTCGAGGATGTCGAGTTGGGGTAGGGCCGCCAGGCCCCTCGGGGGCCCGCCTATCTAAATGTCGCCGTGCACATGCGCAGGCACAAGACTTGGCCCAATCCCATTCCCACGTGCACTTGCACTTGCACTTGCTTTTGTTGCCGTAACCCGCTCCGCAGCCCGTACCTAGGGCCTGAAGAGCCTTGATCAGTGGAGTCCTGACTAGCAAGCCTAGTTCCCGCATTGCAATCAATCCCAATTGCCTCGCGCAGTCAAAGCCGATTTTGGGCAGGCACAAACGTAAAGATTTAACAACAAGCCCATGGCCGCCTCAGCAGCCACACTTCGGCATATCATAGTAACGTTGTCCCATTGATTCAAAGCCCATGAAAACCTCCGGAGCCGGTCTTGACATGATCAGAAAGTGGGAAGGCTGCTATGACTTGACGAGAGTGCCAGGCAAGGTGGCCTCCTATCTTTGTCCAGCAGGTGTACCGACTATCGGCATAGGAAGCACGCACTATATGGATGGCAGACCCGTAAAATACAGTCGGGAGGCACCCGACGTAATCACTATTGAGGAAGCAGAAGATCTATTAAAACATGAAGTAAATGAATCCTGTGAATCTACGATTGAAAGGCTTGTCAAAGTACCCCTACAGCAAAATCAATACGATGCATTAGTTTCATTCATCTACAATGTTGGTGCAGGCGCGTTTGGTGATTCAACGCTGCTGCGAATGCTTAATTTAGGCGACTATCAAGGTGCTGCAGACCAGTTACTTCGTTGGAATATAGGTGGCGGAAGAGTTTTGCTTGGCTTGTTGCGTCGCCGAGAGGATGAGAGAGCATTATTTCTCACAGGGACAATCGCTGATGCCGAACTACCAATTCTTATTCGTGGCGAACGTGGGGATTTGGTAAGAAGGTTACAAGAAAAACTAATATCAAAAGGATACGCACTAAGCGGCGATGGAGTTTTTGGCAAGCAAACTTACGAAGCCGTCAAAGCCTTTCAGGCATCCCGTAACTTAGTTGTAGATGGATTGGTCGGACCCAAGACATGGACTGAACTTGATAAATGAAGCCTCGCATGGATTACGGGCACCTCAAATATTCCTAGCTCATTATCGCCCCGTAATATGAAAACCCTTGCGGGAACTTGTGACACTTACTGCAAACGGATATGCAGAAGCAAATTTGCGCGGTGCCCTTATCTTAAAACGGCAATATTGAAACTTTCGGTCGCAGTATGAATGAATGCACTCAACCCATGTAATGTCAAACAGCGTTCACCAATTCACTAATCTCATGAAAATGCAAACTTTAAAAACACGCCTACCTTGGACTCCATTATCAAGATTGCTGGCTCAGGTTACTAAGCCATTTACGATATTTCTACTGATTATTTTGACATTAATTAGTGTAGCAACAATTCGGCCCGTACTCTCTCAAGCAGTGGACAATAGCAAAGCTAGCGAAGCCGAGGAAGCAATTAAGTTACCACTAATCATATTCAGAGAGCGTTTAAGCATGGTAAATAATAATGAACAAATTTCATTTCAACCGGTTGGCATTGGCGAGTCTTTCGCCGTACCCTCCGGCTCTCCTATCATCGTTGGCAATCCACCTTATCCATATCAAATTACAAAAGCATATTTTCAAGATAAAAAAACTAACAACAAGAGTGAGCTTAAGGAAATTATTCGCAAAGATGGCGAACGTAGCAGTATTATTTTGGAACCTAAGCCCAATAGCCCTAAGGGAGAACTTGTAGTTGAGGCCTCGCCACCCACAATTACAACTGAAAGCACTTCATCAGGTGATGCCGCAGCAACGCAAGTCCTTAACACAGCAAATTCTATTCACTTTGAAGTTAAGAATGCCCCAGAGTTTGTGGGCAATTCAAATGTCCCAAATGAAAATCAGACTTTTTCCTGGAATGTAAGTCCCGATATTTTACAGATCACAAATTCAGGGAATATAAATCAATTTGGCACACTAAGCTTAAAATCACCACCAGCACAGAGTAATGCCAAAGAAATCCATATGACTGTTAGCTTGGGAAGACAGGTAATTGGCAGAGTTGAATTAAAGCAAACTGCGAATACAAATGAATGGATTGTCAACAAAACCGAGAATATGCTAAAGACAAATTACTATCATCGTAGCGAACTGTCAATTAGCAACACTAATTGGTCCCGTTTCTACGCCTTAATGACTGCACTTTTATCCTATTTCGTGATAGGTTTGGCAGCCTTCTGGTACAGAACACGTATTAGCCAATCAAAAGAGCGTGAAAATAAAAATATATCTTTTCGTGATTTCAATCCTTTATTCATAGCATCAGGAACAAATGGCAAGGTCAGTTTGTCAAGGCTTCAGCTACTGTGGTTTACAATTCTGGTTATGTCGATCTTAGTCTTGCTTTTTGTTCAGACAGGCAGTCTCTCAGATCTTCCCGAGAGTGTATTAGCTTTGCTTGGGGTAAGTGCTTCGGGGACGATATTGTCAGGTTTAACTAATGCAAATAAAAATAGGCTAAGTTTTGAAAATTGGCAGTGGCTTAAAGATCAGGGTTGGCTCTACGAAAATCCAACTCCAACTCGTTGGACCGATCTGTTTCTGGACGACGATGGCAGCCTTAATATATATAAATTTCAATTACTTTTTAGCAGCATCTTAGTTGGTATCACATTGGTGTTATCCGGAGGCAATAATCTTTTGGGCTTCAAAATTCCTGAAAACTTCCCGCAGTTGCTTGGCTTGAGTAACATCGCCTATGTGTTAGGCAAAGTAGTCACTCCAACTGGCATGCCAGAGCTCAACGATAAAATTTCTGATCTTGTAAACTTGGAAAAGGATTTAAAAGCATCAACATTAAACGGTTCAGCACCTGAAAAGGAAAAGCTTGCCAATTATCTTTTGAATGCAAGAAATGTAGCCGGAATGACAAAAGTTGCCTTCGCGGATTTGGGTGGCACCAAGTTTGACTACATTGCAAAAATCAAAGATGAAGTTCTTCTGCCGCCCTGGGCTTCAGATAACTTGTTAGTCCCAACACAATCAGCCACTCCAATAACGTAGTAATGCTAGATGGTAGGGCGAGCGATGGTTCACGGGATTAGCCTGTCAGATTCGCCCTACAAAACCAAACCTATCCCACCCGCTCGATGTGATCCAGCAAGGATGGCTGGCTGAGATCACCATGACGCGAGAGCTCGATCATCCAGGGCAACAGCAGATCATCGATCTCGGCATCAATCTGCCCCAGGGTCGCCAAGCTGATCGCGGCTCCGATCAGGGTGAAGTCGATGTCGGAGGCGGGGCGGTTGCTGCCTATGGCGCGGAAGCCATCAATAATCACCTGCTCGTACTGAGGATGGGCGACCAGAAGCCGCTGGATGGTGTCGATCGCTGATTCGGGCAGGCCTTAGCGCCGCAGAGTCTGGGGCTGGGAGGTGGTCGTCATCGCTGGGCCTCAGCCAGGGCGGCGAAGTGATCCTTCTAGTCTCCGAAGACCCCATGCAAGCGGTCGGTCACATCGCGGGCGATTATCTGGGCCTGTTCGAGGTTGTAAGGGCGCGACGACTGGTGGCGGCAGCAAATCATCTTCACCAAAAGTTCAGCAGCTGCGATCAAGCCGTTCTGAAGAGCCAGGCGGGTGGCATCGCGTAACTGAGACCCCGCGGCGGGGCCAACGCCCGCAGATAGTTACCAAAGACCTGCAGCCAACGCCGGTATGGGGGCTTTGATGGTGATTGATCCGCCCAGCCCAAGCTCCCAGAGCAATCAGGTTTTGAGAAAGCCCTTGACGAGACTTGAACTCGTGACCTCTCCCTTACCAAGGGAGTGCTCTACCGCTGAGCTACAAGGGCATGTGGAAAGGTGGGCCGGGTTGGATTTGAACCAACGTAGGCAGAGCCAGCGGATTTACAGTCCGCCCCCATTAACCACTCGGGCACCGACCCGAACCACACCCTCAGAACTTACCAGCCCGCCTGTCCCCCTGCCCCCATGCGCCTGCTCGTGCTTCACGGTCCCAACCTCAACCTGCTGGGCCAACGGGAGCCCGGCCTCTACGGCAGCCGCAGCCTCGACCAGATCAACAGCGCCCTGACGGCCCGGGCCCAGGCCCTGGGGGCCGAGCTGGAGTGCTTCCAGAGCAACCACGAGGGGGTCCTGGTGGATCGCATCCAGGCGGCCCGGGGCCAATGCGCAGGCCTGCTGATCAATGCCGGCGCCTACACCCACACCTCCATCGCCCTGCGTGATGCCCTGCTGGCCGTGGCGATCCCGTTTGTGGAGGTGCACCTGAGCAACGTCCACGCCCGCGAGCCCTTTCGCCACCACTCCTATTTGGCCGACAAGGCCCTGGGGGTGATCTGCGGCTTCGGGCCCGCCAGCTACAGCCTGGCCCTGGAGGGGCTGATCGATCACCTGCGGGTCTCCTCATGACCCGGATCGGCAGCGCCGCGGAACGGGTCAAATGGTTGGCGGCCCCCTCGGGGTCCGCCTGGCTGGAGCAGGCCCTGGCCCACCCCGACACCGTGCTGATCGACCACGCCCACTGCGAGCGCAAAGCGGCGGGCGCCGCCCTGCAGCTGATGTTTCGCTACCCCTGCGATGGCGAGCTGGCCGCCGTGCTCAGCCCCCTGGCCCGCGAGGAGCTGGAGCATTTCGAGTTGGTGCAACGCCTGCTGATCCGCCGCCAGATCCCCCTGCGGCCCCTGGCCGCACCTCCCTACGGCGCCGGCCTGGCCCGCCTGGTGCGGCGCCAAGAACCCCAGCGGCTGCTGGACAGCCTGCTTGTCGCCGGCCTGATCGAGGCCCGCAGCCACGAGCGCATGGCCCTGCTGGCAGCCCATAGCCCCGACCCGGAATTAGCGGCCCTCTACGGCGACCTGCTGGCCAGCGAGGCCCGCCATTTCGGGCTGTACTGGGTGCTGGCCGAGCGGCGCTTTCCCCGCCCCCAACTGATCAACCGGCTGGAGGAGCTAGCCCAGGACGAGGCCGCCCTGCTAGCCCAACTGCACCCGCAGCCGCGCATGCACAGCTGAGATCAGGCGCTGAGCTGCTGCTCGCCCAGCAGCTCGTCGAGCAGCGGGAAGTTCTGGGCGATGGCATCACCGGTGAAGTTCGCCACCCAACCGTCTGGATTGGCGAAGAAGCGCAGGGCGCAGAACTGGGGCTCGGGACCCATATCGAACCAATGGCGGGTGCCGGCCGGCACCGCAATCCAGTCGTTGCGCTCGCACAACACCTGCAGCACCTCCTCGCCGACATGCAGGCAGAACAGCCCCCGCCCCTCGACAAAAAAGCGCACCTCGTCCTCGCTGTGGGTGTGCTCGGCCAAAAACTTCTGCCGCAGGCTGGCCCGATCGGGGTGGTCCGGCGCCAGCCGGATCGCATCCACCGTGGGGTAGTTGCCGTTTGCCTGCACCCGGGCAATCTCGGGCCCATAGGCCGCCAAAATCGCCTCCTGGTCGGCCTCGGCCGGCAGATCCAGCGCCGCTGACCAGCGCTCGAAGCGGATGCCGCGGCCAGCCAGTTCTGCCTTGATTTGGCCCGCATCCGCCGTGCGCATGGCGGGGCCTGGCGGTTGAGCCGCCGCAGGATGGATCACAAGCAGACTCATGGCAGCAGGGGCGAAGGGGAAAGGAGAGTTGGCGCCAGGTTGGGAGCCAGCTCGGCCCAGGGATAAGCCCAGCCTAGAAAGGGTGGCAGCAACTGGCCTTCGCCATCAACCGCTTGCCTGTGCCAGCTGAAGCGACCAGCCCTGGCCTCACCCTGGTGGGGGTGGGTCCGGGCGATCCCGACCTGCTCACCGTCGCTGCGGTGCGGGCCATCGCCGCCGCCGACACCGTCGCCTACCCGGTGGCCCGCCAGGGCGCCGAGGGCATGGCCGCCACAATTGCCAAGCCCTGGCTGCACGACCGTCAGCGGCACCTGCCCCTGCTGTTGCCGATGGTGGCAGAACCCGCCAGCCTCCAAGCAGCCTGGGCACTAGCCGCCGACCGCATCGCCGCCGAACGGGCCGCCGGGCAGCGGGTGGTGCTGCTCTGCGAAGGCGATGTCTCCCTATTTGCCAGTGCCAGCTATGTGCTGCTCGCCCTGCAGCAACGCCATCCAGCCCTGGAGGTGCGCCTGATCCCCGGAATCACCTCCGTGGCGGCGGCAGCTGCCGCCGCCGCCTGGCCCCTGGCCCTGCAACGCCAGGGCCTGCTGCTGCTGCCGACCCCAGACACCGCCGCCGAACTTGACCAATTGCTGGCCCAAGCAGCCAGCGGCGGCTGGGTGCTGGCCCTGCTCAAGCTGGGCCGTCGCTGGCCCTGGGTGCGGCCCTTGTTGGAGCAGCGGGGCCTGCTGGAACAGGCCCTGTTCGCAATGCGGGTCGGCTGGCCTGACCAGCAGCTGCAGCCGGCAGTTGAGGTGGCGGCCCTGGAGGCCCCCTACTTCTCCCTGTTGCTGATTCGCCAGGGCTGGCCCGCGGTGCTGCCATGACCCCGCTTCTGCCCATGACACCGCAACCCCTTTCGGCCCTGCAGTGGCTCTCGTTGCTCCATCCCCTGCTGATGGTGCTGTTCGTCTATCCCGTCATCGGCGCCACGATCCGCATCGGCATCCACGTGCGGGAGCGGCGCTTGGGTCAATACCCCCTGCCGGCCTCGGTGGGCCCCGAACACCTCGACCACGGCCGCTGGCTGACCACCGCCATGGTGCTGGCGGTGCTACTGGCCCTGTGCTGGTCCTTCCTCCACGCCGGTGCCACTGGCACAGGTGCCACAGGCACAGGTGCAATGGGCACGGCTGCCATGGGCACGGTCCCAGGAGCCGACTGGCCCAAGCGGCCCCTGGCCCTGGCCCTGGGGGCCGCCGCAGCCCTGGCCTCCTGCCTGGCGCTATGGCGTGTCAAACGGCCCTGGTTGCGCGCCTGCTTCACCCTCAGCTGCTGGCTGGCCCTGCTGGGGCTGGGACTCCAGCCGGAGGTGCCCCGCTGGAGTGACAATCCCCTGGATTGGACCTTCTGGCGCTCCCATTTCTGGGGCGGTTGGCTGCTCTGCGGCCTGTTGCTCTTTGCCATGGCGGCGGCGCCGGAAATCCGCAGCAGGCCGCTTCTGCGCCGCCTGCACCTGGCGGCCAATGTTCTTGTCGCCCTGTTGATGGCCGTGCAAGCAATCACCGGTTGCCGAGATCTGCTGCAACTCAACCCCTGATTACGCCTACCCCTTCAAAATGGCGCGTCTATCCCCCTGCGCCAGTCCTTTTTGAGCCTGGTTTCAATCCCCGCCCTCTGGCAGGCCAGCAGTACAAACCCCGCCGGTTTGCCCCTGCTAACCCTGCCCCAGACCCACAGCTGCAACGATCCGGTTCAATTCGCCGAGAGGCTCCAAGCCCTATTACCGGTGCGCAGCTGCGATGCACTCCATCAAGATCAGACCTTCCAAGTGATGAGCGGCGGGGTGCGATTCGGCGCCGTCACCGTGATCAGCAACTGGGGCAGTGGCATTTTGGGCCGGGTTGAGGGCATGGACGACGCCCAGCTGATCGTCCCCTACCAGGGGGTGGGACATTTTGATATCGGCGGCTGGCGACTCGACAATCGGGCCGGTGCCACGCTGTTGTATCTGCCAGGCGGGGATTGGCGGGTCAGCAGCGATGTGCTGGCCGGAGTGGTACTGCGCTTGCCCCGTAACGCCATTGCCAAGGTGCGGCGGGTAATGGCGGGCCCGGCGGCCCCCGGCGAACCGCCGGGCCTCCTGGAGTCCCCCAAGCTCCTGGAGTACCACCAATCGCAACAAGCTGCCCTTTTCCCCAGCCTTTACCGGGCTTTGGCCCTGCTCAATGCGACCACATTGGCCAGCGGCACCTTGCCCGAGAGCCTGCGGCTCGATGACCTACTGCTGCGGCTTGTGGGGCTGTTGCTTGGCCCCCTGCCCAGCGAGAACCCACCGCTCCGCTGCGGCCGGGACGAACCCTTCGAGGCCCTGATCGAGTGGATCGAAGCCAATTGCCATCGCCCCCTCAGCCTCAGCGACTTGGAACGCCAATCCAATTACTCCCGCCGCAGCCTCCAGTACGCCTTCCGCCAACGCTTTGGCTGCGGGCCGATGCAGTACATCCGCCGGCAACGGCTGGCGCTGGCAAAGCAACGCTTGCACGCCCCCCTACCCGGAACCACCGTGACCTCGGTGGCCCATGAATGCGGTTACCTCAGCGTCGCCAGCTTCCGACGCGATTATCAACAGCGCTTCGGGGAGCCCCCATCTGGCCCACTGCGGCGCCTGCGGCCTTGAACCCGCCACTCCAGCCCTACTTGCCCCCCTCAGCCCGGATCCGCCCCCAACTGCTGGGCGGGAATCTGCAACTGCCAAAGGGCCAGACCACCGCCGCGGCCCCGGGCCGCCAACCAGCCAGGCCCCTTGCCGATCAGGGCAAAAAACGGTTGGCGCTTGGCTGCCGCTGGCGGCAAGGACCGTTGCAGCACCACCTGGTTGCCAAAGCGCAGTTGCAATTGATCAAACCCGAACCACAGCAACGGCCGCGAACCCGCCAGCCGGGCACGCCCCTCAAAGCGCAATTCCAGGGGCCCCAATCGCACCGCATTGACCAGCCCCAACCCCCCCTCCCCCAGGCCAGGGGCGTTAGCGGACCCAGGCCTGGGGGTGTCCAGGGCGGCAGACGGGACCTCCGTGGCGTTGATTTCCAGGCGGGCCCCCAGGCCCCGCAACAGCGCACTGCTGGGGCCCGAGGGCTCGCCGCCCTGGCGGGGCCAGACCCGATGCAACCGCCAGATGCCGATCAGATCGGCCGCCACCAAACCCGTTCCTTGGCGCCGGCTGCCCCGTTCCAGCTTCAGCAGTTCGGCACTATCGGGCAGGGGAGCCATGGGCAGCAACGGAACAGGGATTTCAGCAAGCATGCCCCAGGCTCCTGGGGCAGCATGGCCCTAAAGCCCATGGCGCCCGATGTCGATCACCGAGATGGCCGAGCCCTTGCTGCTGGACCTGGCCCGTACGACCCGCCTGCTATTGGAGGGTCTTTCGGTAATCACCGTGCTGGTGGGGCTCCTGGTCACCCTCGGCCAGCTGCGGCCCACCCTGGTGCGGGGCCCCTCCCTACGGCCCTCCACCCGGGCCAGGTTGACCTTTGCCAGCTGGCTGGCGATGGCCCTGGAATTCCAGCTCGGCGCCGACATCGTCAGCACCACCACCAGCCCCTCGGAGCGCAATTTGCTGCAGTTGGCGCTGGTGGCCGTAATCCGCACGTTCTTGAATGTGTTTCTAGCCAAGGAGATTGAAAGCGAACAGCGCCTGGAGGGGGAGAGAACCGCTCCGGGCCGCCTGCCTCCCTGGTGGCCCCAGCCGGGATCCAGCGATCGCTAAGCGCCAATTGCCAGGTTTCTTTCCTGGCCCTCGCCCCCTGCCAGGTGGCTGGCCGGGCCGCCGGCCCTGTCGGCCCCAGACCCGCGCCGGGCCCTTGGCGCGGTTGCCAACCCCTTGCCCCTGGATGGTTCCAGGATTTCACCCGTGGCTCAGCTGATCTTCAAGCTCCCGGTCTTTGCCCTGATGTTTGCCCTGGGCCTGGGCTTGAAAGGAGATGCTTTAGCCATTTTCCGCACTCGCCCTGGCCTGATTGCCAGGCTGCTGTTTGGTTCCTGCATCCTTGTGCCCTTACTCGCCCTGCTGGTGTTGAAGGGACCCCTCGGTGCCGCCATGGCGCCCCCCGCCCGGCTATCGATCGCTCTGATTGCGGCCTGTCCCAGCGCACCCCTCACCTTGCGCAAGGCGAAAGAACATAAGGGCAATTGGAATCTGGCCGCTCTCATCCAGGTGCTGGCGGCCATCACGGCGATCGTATCGATCCCGCTGCTGGCCGATCTTTATAGCAGCAGCTTTGGAGTCCAGGATTGGGATATCAAACCCCAGCAGATTGCCAAACAGATCATCTCGGTTCAATTATTACCCCTGGGGTTGGCCTTACTGGTGCGTCGCTGGCGCCCTGATCTAGCAAACCGTTTCGAAGGTCCCATCGAGAAGCTGGCGGGCCTGTTGCTGATGTTGTTAATCGTGTTAGTGCTGATCAGGACCTTCCCCCTGCTGGCGGGTTATGTCCCTGCCAACGGACCTGCCCTGCTGGCGATGGCGTTAGTGGTGCTGGGTTCCCTGGTCGTGGGTTATGGGCTGGGGGGGCCAGGCAGGTCCCATCGGATCACAGGGTCGTTGTTAACCTCAATGCGCAATCCCGGCCTCGCCCTATTGTTCACGTCCCTTTATGTCCAAACCCCAGAACCGGTAAAGGTGGGGATTCTTTGTTACCTCTTAATCAATACGCTTCTTTCCATCCCCTTCCTGCGCTGGCTGAGGAGCGAGCCGGCGATCGATTCGTCCTCAGCGGGTGCGAAGGCCTGAGGCGTCAGCTGGCGTTGCCAAAGGCCACCTGACAGGCGGAATTCAGCAATTCCGCCTCCGCGGCACTGGCGGGTTGGACACCGTTGAGCGTGCCGTTATTGCAGTCGGCTGTCATCTGGTAACTGACGTTGTTGGCCGTCATTACAAAGCTGACCCCGGTGGTGCCGTAGGGCTGCACCGTGCCGAATTGCAGCTGGTATCCGGTATTTGGTACCACGATGTAGGTCGTGCTATTGGCCACGGCGTTATCGACAGCGGCATTGATGATCGCTGCCGTCGCCAAGGTGGTGACCCCCCAGACAGCCGCCGAAGCCCCCCACCAACCCCAGCTGGGAGTAGCCCAGCCGCCATACCAACCGTAATTCCAGGGCCGGGCATAACCCCAGCCAGGACGCGCCCAACCGGGATTGAGATTCACATTGTTGATGTTGACGGTGCGATCCCAGTTGCGATTCACCTGCCAATTGCGATTCACCTGGCCGTTGAAGTTTCTATCGCCCGCGTTGTAACGGCGATCTCCCGTATTGAAGTTGCGGTCGCCGCCGTTGATGGTGCGATCCCCCAAGCTGGGTAATCCGGCGGGCCGGTTTGAGCCCAAGCCGCCTTCGGGTCGTTGGTAGCCGCCGCTGGGCCGACTGATCGGCTGGCGATCGAGGGAGGGGCCGCCGCCCGCGCGCGTGCCGCGGCTGTTATCGGCCCAGCCCCCCTGGGGCCGACTGGCACCCCGATTGAGCCCATTTGCCGAACCGGCACCACTGAAGCCGCTGTGGCCGCCGCCGCCCGAGAAGCCACCAGCACGGCCGCCACCACCAACGCCACGGCCGCCACCGCCACGGCCACCGCCACCCCGCCCGCCGCCGCCGCCACGGGCGATCAAGTGTGGACTTGCCACGGCAGTAGCGTCTTGAGCGGGAGCCAGGGCCGCCCGCGAGGGCACCGCAGGCATGGCCAGTACACCGGCCATGACAAGACAAAGCTTGGCGAACCGCTTCATGGCTTCACCAGGGCACAGGCGTCGTCGTAGCAGGAGGCATCAATGCGTCCTGCCGCATCAAAGTGAACCTTGATCAGGTCCCGGCCCCGGAAACGCCCCTTGAGATCGTCCTGGCGGATGCTGTTGAGGTAATTGGGATTGATCACGCAGATCTCGCGATCGTTGAAGCACACCGTGTTGGTGGAGAAGCGCGCCGAGGCGTTGCGCAGCGTTTCCCATTTCTTGGCAGACTCATTCCACAGCGTCATGGTCACCGGGTCGTCGGTGATGCGCACGATCTGGGTGTCCTTGCCAATGCTGTGGCGATAGAGGGTGCTGGTGCCTTCATCCACCGCTTCGACCCTGCAATTGACGGGCGGCGCCCCTGCCACGGCACAGGTGGTGTCCAATCTGTAGAGCAGCGATGGACCCGGGGCCGGGGCGGCGGCCAGCAGGGGTAAAGGCGTCAGAGTGCCCAGTAGGACAACGCTACCGAGCCAGGAACAAGCTGCCACCGCCCGACAACCGGTGCGGCGATGGCTCGGAAAAGACGGCATGTAAAGAAATCTCAGGGACAAAGTCCGGATGGTTGGCAGGAATCCTGACAGAGGACCGCCTTCGGCAGGACTTTTTAACAATCTGCCCGGCCCTTAACCCCCTTGGCCAGAGCTGGGGCAAGTGATACAAATTGCCATACTGATTCCCGTAATCTGATCACATTCGCGCAATTTGATCCTGACAGCGCTAGCACCTAGCAGACTAACTCTAGCAAGGGCGCTTTTACGGCCTGGTCAATGAGAATGCTGGACAGGGAAACCAGCCAGCCTACGGCCATGACTCCTGCCCATTCCGCCAGCGGCGATCCCGCAAACCCCCGCTGCATCGACCATGCGCTGCGGCTGCGCAGCCTCTGGATAGCCTATCTGCTGGCGATGTTATTTCATGTTCAACTTGGCCTGATGCCACTCTTCCATGGCCTCTCGGTAGTCATCGGCAATACCGTCAATCCGTCACGATTGACTTTAGTCTATTGGTCCATGATGGGCTATTTTTTGCTGCCACTGGCGGCCCTCCTAATGATCAGCTGGGCGGCCAGTGATGGCCGCGGTGATGCTCTCTGGCGCCCCTGGCGCCGCTGGCATTTCTGGCTGAGCGTCATTTATAGCGTCACCAACTTAATCCATTTGATCGCAGATATTTTCATCCCCGATTCCCGTGGTGATCAGGTGTTCTTGATGGCACTTTTGCTCCTGATCGGGCTCTTGATCAATCGCCAGGCCTGGCTCTGGTGGCATCCCAGGTTGGCTGCGATGCAAACCTGAAAGACGGGGCCGTGCAAAGGTGAGGTTAGGCCCGCCTTGCTGGGGCCGATGCTTTGCCTGTCATGTCCATGCCCCTGGTTGTCACTGGATCGGCCCCTGGCCAACAGCAGGCCCATACCGAACCGGAGTCCAAGGGCTTTGGCGGCGGCGGCAGCGCCAAGGCCAAGGCCAAGGAGACCGGCAACAAGGGCGGTGCTGGCCGCAAGCGTCGTGGTAGCGGCTTGAGTGCCGCCGACCGTTCCCCCCTGGGCCGCAGTCCCGATCTGGAGGCGATGCAGGCCCGCCATCGCCTCGGCCTAGCCCTCGCCGGCCGGCTGCGTGAAGGCGATGTGACCCGTGCCTGGAAACTGGCGGCGGCCGAGCACCACCCCGATCGGGGCGGTGCCCATGACACCATGCAGGCAATTAACGCCGCCCGGGTGCTGCTGCTGGGTCTGGATAGCGACTGATCCCAAGGCGCCACCAAAAACCGGGTTCAGCTTCAACACAGCCCTTTTCCACAAGGGCCATGACTGGGATGATCACAACTCGGCCACTGCCATTTCCTCCGGCGCATCGCCACAGAGCATGGCCTCGGCGAGGCAGCAATCGACCAGCGTCGGCCCAGCGCCATTCAGGTGCCAGATCTTGACCTCGGCGTCGGCCGGACAGGCGAAAGTCAGCAATTCGAAGGGAAACACCACCCGCTCCAGAAAAAATTCCCCAGGGCCGCAGCAGCGCAAGGTCAGCAACTGGTTGCCGTTATTGCGATAACAGCAGAGCAGGGAAGTCATGGGGCCAAGAAATGCGTTCTTCTATCCAGCCATCAGGTTTTGGTTGACGTAGTCGCCGCCATGACTCTTTGTCAGCGGTGAGTATTTCGACTCAGCCCAACCATCCAGGCGGCCCCGGCTCCTGGCCGAAGCGATTCCCAAAGACTGAGGACCTAAGGCCTGGGTAGATACTTCGCCGGGTCCACCGCCACCTGGGAGGGCCCCGTACCACTCCTCAGTTCCAGGTGGAGATGGTCCGTGCTGGCACTGCCGCTCCGGCCCACCCACCCCAATTGGCCCCCCGCCGGCAGCACCGTGCAGGGACGCACCGCCACCGCCTGCAGATGGGCATACAGGCTTTGCCAGCCGTTGCCGTGGTCCACAATCACCGCAATTCCGTAGCCACCGATGGTGTCAACCCGGGCCACCTGGCCCGCCATCACCGCCAACACCGGCGTTCCGGGCGGGCTAATCAGATCGATGCCGGTATGTAGGCGCCAGGCGCCACGGGCACTGGAGTAACGCCAACCGAATGGGGAGATTTCCCCGGCCCAGCGGGTCAAGGGGTAACGCAACCTGGCCCCGGCCACCGAGCGCCTGCCCCGGGCCATCGATGCAGCAGGACAACGGCCTGGCTCCACCCCAGCAGCGAGGCTGCCAGGGGCCAGGTTGGCCACCACCGAGGCGGCGACTGGGGCGGGTCGAACCAGCGAACCCTGGAGCGCTTCGTTGGCTAGAGCCGGTGGCAGCGCCAGCCATGCCAGCCCAACGCAAGTCCCAAAAGTGACATAGCGGCCCCTGCCTTGCCAAGCCATACAAACCCATATACCTGGGAGTGTTGTACCGGCTTAAAACTCGTCCGCCTCCTCGTCCTGGTCAACCTCGGCGGGCGGCCAGGCCAAGTGCGCAACCACTGGCGCGTGGTCACTTGGCTGGGGGTTGCCCCGCAGCCGTTGATGGATCACGCAGCCAGTGGCAAATTCCAACAGCTGATCATCTAAGTAGATGTGGTCGATCCGCCAACCCCGACCCGTCTCCCAGCCGCCGCTGCGGTAATCCCACCAGCTCCAATGGCCGCTGGCTGGTTCAAACACCCGAAAGACATCTATGAGCTCTGGCCCCAGCGCCTGCCTCAGGGCTTGACGTTCAGCTTCACTGGCCATTATGCCGCCACTGAGACGCTCGGGCGCATGCATATCCCGGTCCTCAAGGGCGATGTTGAAATCCCCTACCACCACCAGCGGATCCCCTTGGCACCTGAGGGCCTCCAGGGCCCTTTGCAGGCAGGCCAGCCATTCCAGCTTGTAGGCGTACTTCGGGGATTTCAGCGAGGCGCCGTTGGGAACATAGAGATTGACCACCCGGACCCCATCAATGAGGGCACTGATGACCCGCTTCTGATCGGCCAGGTCCTCAGCCTGCGCATCGCCGTTCAGCAATCCTTCAAAGCCGATACGCAGGTCCTCTAAAGGCAGACGGCTGAGGATCGCCACACCGTTGTAGGCCTTCTGGCCACTGAAAACTGCCCTGTAACCAAGGGCCTCGATCGGCTGCCAAGGAAAAAGGTCATCACTGACCTTGGTTTCCTGCAGGCAGAGGACGTCAGGACTCTCCTCCGCCAACCAGGCGAGCACCTGGTCCAACCGGATTCGCAGCGAATTGACGTTCCAGGTGGCGATCCGCACGCCGGGCTCTCCGCAGGCACCAACTAGCATCTCTGAAAGCCAACCTTGGCCGTCGGCACTCCGCCAAACCATGGCCCGTTCTGTTCTGACCATCAGCCTGCTGGCACTCCTGCCTGCTCCGCTGGCCCTCTGTGGGCCTGCCAGCGCCCAGGTGGCCGGCTACGGACAGACCATGGGCACCAGCCCCCAGGAACGCCAGATTTATGAAGGCGGTGCCTCCAAGTCCTCCGTGTTGGATGCCACCAATCCCATCGACCTGATGAATCGGTTGCGCCGCAGCACGGCCATGGATGACGCCACCTCCCCAGACCAGGCCATTGACAAGGCCCTCAAGGATTTTGATTCCCCGGCGCCGGCTGCGACCCGCCCAGGGCTGGCTGGACCGTAGGCGAACTGACCACCCCTACCCCTTGCTTTGGTTTGGCTGCGTTCGATTGCGAGCGCACCAACTGCATCGACCAATTCGCCGCCAGTTGGTCGAGCACCGGGTCGGCGACGCCCAACTTGCCACTGCGTTGCTTGGCGTTGGTCAGGGCCGTCAAGGCAGCGGGGGTATCGCCGCTTTTCTGCAGCAGAATGGCCAGGGCCACCAGGGGACGTGGATCCTGGGGGAATGAGCCCGCCAACTTTTGATAGGTGGCCTTGGCCTGGGGCCTCTGCCCCACCCGGTCTTGAATCTCGGCCAGTAAGAGCCCCAGGCCCAGGGCCTGGGGTTTGATTCCGGGGGTGGTGGCTGCGGTGAATGCCGCCTGGACCTGGCGCAGGGCCTGGCTTCCCTTGCCCTGTTCGAGTTGCAGCAGGCTCATCAATTGCAGCGCTTCCACCTGGTGGGGTTGGCGACTCAGGATCTGACGCAACTCCCGTTCAGCTCCCGTCGGATCACCGCTATCCCTGCGCAGTTCAGCCAGCATCAAGCGCAGGGACCACCGTTCCGGTTCCCGATCAGCCATGGGCTCCAGCAGGGCGATGGCCTCCTGCTGCCGGCCCAGACCCACCAGTAATTCCAGCAGTCGCTGGCGATCGGTATCACTGGACTCTTGGCGCTCTTCCCGCTGCACGAGCCCGTTGATTTCCTTCTCCAAGATGGTTTGGCGCGGATCGCCCGCCGACCGGTTGGCGCCGCTGCGCAGGCCCAGCCACCAACCAGCCCCCATGGCCAGCAGCGTCAGGGCGATGGCGGCAGCAAGCCCATAGGCTCCGAAGCGGCGGGGCTGGGTCAACATCCGTAACTAGAAAGGGCAAGGCCCGCAGGGAGACTACTGTTCACGCTCGCTACATTGACCTCACCGCCGCTTGGGAGCTGCTGCGCCGCACCCAAGCCCCCCCCCACCATGCGTCAGCACCCCATTCCCCCGGTCACCGAACCGTTGCAATACCGGGCCATCGGTGTCGTCCGTGGGGTTTACGAACCCAGCGATCCAACCGTGCTCACCCGTGGGGCGATCCGCACCCCCGATGGTCAAGCCATAGAAGCGGTTGTGTTGGGCCGGCTGCTCACCTTGATGCGCCGGCACCTCGATCTTTCCCTGCCCCATCTGTGGGTGGTTTATCCCCGCTCCCGGGAAGAGGGGCAGTTGCATCTCCAAATGGTGGGCGTCTGGGAGCCGAGCACCCTGGCCCAAGCGGCCGAAGAGTCAGCTGCCACTGACGGACTGCCCGAAGGAGACGATTACTTTTCAGTTCGCGGTGAATTGATCTTCACCCGTCCCGAAACCCAGGATTTTGTGGTCAAGGTGCGGCAGTTGCCCCGCCCTGACGGCGAAAGGCCCATTCCCTTCAAACTGCAGTTGCGGGGCGAGATCCCCCTGGCCCATCTGCGCCATTTCGTCTCCCTCGATCTGCGCCGCCACGAGCAGGCCCTGCAACTCGAACGTCTGGAGGTCCTCAGTCCCATCGCCCAGCGCGGCAACCGGGGCGGCAAGGGGCGCCGCCCAGACGCCGGCAGCCGCAGCCCGGAGGGTTCGCTCCGCAAAGATGACGCCTCCTCCAAGGCTGGTCGCAACTCGGACAACCGCAACCCAACGGCGCGGACTGCCGATCCTCAGGAGCGTTCCCTCGACCCCCGCGCCGCGGCTGGCAGCCGCAGCCACTCGCGCGCCGTCAGCCGTCCGCCTCGCTAAGCGCTTGATGGCCTCGGACCTCACCGCCCTCACTGCCGGCATGGCCGTCCTGACCATCTGTCTGGCCGCCGTGTTCGGACCCTTCCTGGGAATCTCCCCTTGGTGGACGACTGTTTTCACGGCCTTCGCCCTGGGCGCCCTGGGCCTGGATGCGGCCCGTTTCGGAGGCCGCGGCGGCCATCTGCTGGCGGAGACCCTGCCCGGTGGCAAGGCCCGGCTACGCCGGATCGCCCGCCACGAAGCGGGCCATGCCCTTGTGGCCCAGGCCGAGGGGTTGGCGGTGCGAAGGATCCTGGTGGGCAGCTTGGCGGCACTCCAGGCGGGTTTGGCCTGCGGAGGCAGCACGGAGTTCGATCCCCCCGCCACGGCCAGACTCCCAATTGAGGACCTGCGCCGTTGGAGCCGCGTCCTTCTAGCCGGCATGGCGGCTGAGGATTTGCTTTATGGCGAAAGTGTCGGCGGGGCTGATGATCGCGCCCTGCTGGGTCGCCTCTGGGGTCTTTCCGGCCAGGACGTGGCCACCGCCCAGCTGGAACAGCGTCGTGCCCGCCGCGAGGTGGCCCAGTGGTTGCGCCAGCATCAGGGCGAACTGGAGGCGAAGGCGGAGCAATTGCTGGAGCGCGCCCCGCGGCTGGGACGCCCCATCCCGGCGCTCGGCTCGTGACCCGCCTTCATATTGACGCCCCCACTGGCTTGGCGGGCAACATGTTGCTGGCGGCCTTGCTCGATCTCGGCGTTCCGGAGACCGTCATCCACCGGCCCCTGGCGGACCTCGGCTTGGCTGGGCGCTATCGCCTGGAGGTGGAGGAACGGCGCAGCTCGGGCCTGCGGGGCCTGCACCTGAAGGTCCATTGCCTGGAAGAGGATCCCCACCATCGCCCTTGGGGCGAGCTGCGCGATCTGCTGATGTCTGCACCCTTGGCTCCGCCCCTGGCCGAGCAGGTGGGGCAGGTTTTTTTGCTGCTGGCCGAAGCTGAAGCCAGGGTCCATGGCCATGCCCCGGAAGCGGTGCATTTCCATGAGGTCGGGGCCCTCGACTCCCTGGTGGATGTGGTGGGCGTCTGCGCCGCGTTGCTGCATCTTGGGGTGAGCCAAGTGAGTTGCGGCGTGCCACCCGCTGGCCACGGCAATGTGCGCACCGCCCATGGCCTGCTGCCCCTGCCGGCCCCGGCGGTGCTGGAAATCGCCCGGCGGCGGGGGCTGGCCCTGGCCGATAGCAGCCGCTTTCCGGCGGCCGAACTCACCACCCCCACCGGCCTGGCGCTGATGGCCTGCTGGGCCGATCACTTCGGGGTGGCGCCTGGGGGAGTACCCGAGGCGGTCGGTGTGGGCCTGGGCAGTCACTGCCTTGATCGTCCCAACCTGCTCAGGGCCCTGCTGCTGCGCCCCTTGGCCGCAGCTCCGGAGCCTGGAACCCAGTCACAGGCCTACGAACTGGAGGAGACCCTCCTGCTCCAGGAGGCCCAGATCGACGACGCCACTGCCGAAGACCTGGCTTTCCTCGCGTCAGCCCTGCGGCAGGCGGGGGCGTTGGAAGTGTTCAGCACGGCGATCACCATGAAGAAGGGACGCCAAGGCACCCTTGTGAGCGCCCTGGCGCCTGCGGCCCTTGCCGCCGACCTGCGACTGGTTTGGTGGCGCCATAGCACCAGCCTGGGGGTGCGCGAGCAACTGCAACGGCGCTGGTGTCTGCCACGCCAGATCGATTCCCGCGCCACTCCCCTGGGGCCCGTTCGTATCAAATTCGCCCAAGGGCCCGATGGGGAGTGGCGCGCCAAAGCCGAACATGGGGATTTGGCCCATCTGGCCCGGCTGCATGGGCTTTCCCTGCGGGAGGTGCGCCGTCAAATCGAGCCCTTCATGCAACCCCCGACCGCCCACCCCACGACCCTTGCCATCGCCGACCGCCCTGGGGGGGAACTCCCCTGATGGCCCGTCCTGTTTGGCCATCGACCTGGCCGCGCCTGGGGTCAGGTTCCCTGAAGCTGAAGTTTCCAAACCAGGGCTGGTGGCGCCGCTTGCGCTGGCCTGCAGGGGCACTTCCTGGTGGTCTGCGCCCCCTGATCACCTTGGTCAGCCTTGGCTTCGTCCTGGCGGCCCTGCTGCAAAACGGCCGCCAATTGATCCAATACCGTCCAGACACCCAGGGACTGTTCTGGCTGACCCTGGGGGTTGGTCTGAGCCTGCTCAGCCTGGTGGTAAATGGACTTTCCTGGGCAGTAATCCTGCGTTGTCTTGGACTCAGACCGCGGCTGGATGCCTTGGTCCGCCTCTACCTGGCCACCAACATGGGCAAATTTCTGCCGGGGGGGGTGTGGCATTTGGCCAGCCGGGTACAGGCCCTCCGCCTGGGTCATGCCACCTTGCCAAACAGAACCAGCACCCCGTTGGCCTTGATGGCGGTGCTGCTCGACCCACTGCTGGCAGCGGCGGCGGCCCTGGCCCTCGTGCCCCTGGGGGGCCTGGACCACGGAATCGCGTTGCTGGCACTGGTGCCCTTGCTGGCCCTATGGCCCCGTTGGCTTAACCCACTGCTGCAGCGGCTGGAGCGTCAACGAGCCCGCCAGCTCGGCCTGGAGGAGGCCCTGGACCAGGACCAGGCTGGCGCCCTGCGACTGCGCTCCTATCCGTGGGCGCCGCTGCTGGGCCAGTGGGCTTTTGTGCTGATGCGCTTCGCCGGCTTTGCGTGCTGCGTCTTGGCCTTCGATTTGCAGCATGCCCTGGATTGGTGGCGTTGGCTCTCGGCCTTTGCCCTGGCCTGGACCGTTGGCTTGGTGGTGCCGGGCGCGCCTGGAGGCCTGGGGGTATTTGAATCCGTTCTGTTACTGCGACTTGGCGCTGCTCTTCCGGATCCAGCCCTGCTGGCAGTGGCCTTGGGCTATCGATTGGTTGTGACTACGGCGGACCTGCTGGCGGGTCTGATGGCTTCCCTTGATGGAGGTGGCTTGCCGCAGGCCCGCAATTCAGCAGCGTCGGCTGCTGGCGAGTTTGGCGAAGGCAGGCCGCCGTCGACCTAGCCTCTCAATAAGGTCTGTTCTTGCGACTCAGGGCAGACCGCTCTGGTTTGACTGCCCCGTCCCCCAGCTCCCTGCCTGCCCAATCATCCCCATCGGCGCCTGCCGCCCCCCCAGCGGCGTCGCGGGCGGGCCTGCGCAGCAGCTTGCACAATCGGGGACAGCGCCTGACGGCCCAACGTCAGCGGGTGCTGGAACTCTTCGAGCAACTCGGCGAAAGCAGCCACCTCAGCGCCGAAGAAGTGCACCAGCGATTGCGGGGGGGCGAGGAGCGCATCTCGTTGGCCACCGTCTACCGCAGCCTGCGGTTGTTGAGTTCCATGGGGCTGCTGCAAGAACTCGAACTCGCCGAAGGCGGGCGCCGCTTCGAGCTCAGCGGTGAAGCCCACCGAGACCACCATCACCTGGTCTGCGTGCGCTGTGGCCGCACCGAGGAATTCGAAAGCGCCGCCGTGCTCCAGGCCGGAGAGGTGGCGGCCAGCAGCAATGGGTTTCGACTGCTGGAGTGCGTTCTGAACGTGAGGGCTCTGTGCCCCGCCTGCCTGACCCAGGAGGGGATCCATGGAAGCGAATCCCTAGAGATTCGGAGAGCCACACCCCCAAACAGGTAACAACCTGTTACGCTTAGTTCACACTTCGCAACCTCCACCAATGGCTGCTCCTGAAACCCGCTTCGGCTTCGTCACTTTTGCTGAAACTTGGAATGGCCGCCTGGCCATGATGGGTTTCGTGATTGGCCTGGCCACCGAACTCCTGACCGGCCAAGGCATCCTTAGCCAAATTGGCCTCGGCTGATTCCTCACCTTTTTGATTTGATAGCAAACCCAGGGAGATACCTCCCTGGGTTTTTGCTTTGTACGAGAACTGGCTAAAGACCATTGAGCACCAGTCTTTGGCCACTAGCCTTCGACTGGCTTGAGCCAGGGCCTCAGGCCCAGGAGCTCAGGCCAAGGCCCCACCGCAACTTGAGCCAGCGCCTGCCGTACAACCGAAACAGTGGTCTGCTACCGCAATCGGCGCACCTGCCGGATCGCACTCAAGCAGATCGGAAAGAACAGACAAACCCGGTGATTTTTTCCCCAGCATCTGGTTGAAATCACAGTCGAAAAGTTGCCCTCGCCAATCAACGCTGATCAGCTGGCGACACATCACCCGATCCAAATTGGCAGGATTGTGATGTTCGCGTAACAAATTGAGGTAGGGCTCAAGCTCGCCACTGAGCCGCAAGCTGGCGGCAAAGCGTTCGATAGGCATATTGGCAAGCGTCAGCAAACTGTTGAAAACAACCCCATAACGCTCGCCCAGGTTGCGCCGAAAATCATCCTCGAGGGCCTTTTGGGGAGGCGGCAAGCTGGGCCCCTGGGGGTTGTAAACCAAATTGAGCTCCAGGTTGGAGCCACTATGGCCATAGCCCATACTATTTAACCGACGTAAAGCTTCGATACTGGCGGTAAAAGCCCCGGCCCCCCGTTGGCGATCCACATTCGCCTCTAAATAGCAAGGTAAAGAAGCCATCACAACAACGGATTCCCTAGCCAAAAAAGCTGCCAAATCCTGTTGATCAGACTCCAGCAGAATGGTGAGATTGCAGCGATCTATCACCCGCACCCCAAGCGCCCGGGCCTGTTGCACCAACGACCGGAAGCCGGGATGCAGTTCGGGCGCCCCACCCGTCAGATCCAGTTGGCCGATCTGGCGGGCGGCCAGTACCCGCGGAACCAGGGCCAGGGTGGCGGGTTCCATCATCTCGGTGCGCTGGGGCCCTGCCCCCACATGGCAGTGGCGGCAGGCCTGGTTACAGCGATAGCCAAGGTTCACCTGCAAGGTGGTAAGCGGACCGCGACGGAGGCCAGGGAAGGGATCGACGGCAATGGCTGCTCGGCGCTGGCTGGGATCCGGATCGGTCTGGAGCATGGGGGACATGGACGCGATGGCACGAACCTCGGAATGAACCTCTGGCGGCTCCATCAAGCAGGTGGCTCGATGAACTCCATGAACAAGGATGCCAATCGGGAAGCCAGAGCGGCGGATGGAGCAGCAGGATGGTCCCCAACCCATCCTTGCCCATGGCCCGCTTTCTGCTGGTGCTCAAGCCCCGGAAACCGATCGAGTCCAAGGATCTGATCGCTGGCCTTGATCGTCTTGTTGACCAGCTCGATGCCGAGGTTGACCACCGCACCCCAGCCCACCTCAGCGCCATGCTGCGCGGCGGTTTGGAACATCTACGCCTGCAGCTTTTCGCTGATGTGCAAG
Organism: Cyanobacteriota bacterium; assembly: GCA_046338875.1. Classification (GTDB taxonomy): domain Bacteria; phylum Cyanobacteriota; class Cyanobacteriia; order PCC-6307; family Cyanobiaceae; genus Cyanobium. The sequence goes on from JBKDVK010000131.1 coordinate 26,340, forward strand.
CCAAGGCCGCTGGCCCAGTCCTGGAGCTGGTGCTGATGAGTCGCGAACCGATGGGTCGCGGCGCCCCCCAGACCCGTGAATGCTTCGAAGATCTCGTCCGCAAGGCCTCTGAATCGATGGCGAACCTCGAACCCGTCTTCCGCTCCGATCGGGACGGACCCTTGCCCAGGCTGGAGTGAAAGGCCATTTCCTGCCTCTGCGGCAGCCCCCATGCTCCGCGCCAACAGGCTGGAGCATGGGGGCTGCCGCAACCTGGGGGGCGGCAATCACAGTTTCTTGTCGCTCCCGTGACAGTTTGAATCTGTCACATGGTCCAAGATGGAAATCCTCCGCAAGAAAGTTGTGCCCCTTTCCATGGCCTCCACTACCCATGTTTTTTCGATCCGGCCCAGCAGCCCCGTAATCCGTTCCTACCGGTTGGTCGACCAATACGGATGCCCCCATCCGGTCCTCGACGACCTCTACGACTCCCTGGAATCCGCCTGGAATGAGGCCACTCTCTGGTGGCAAGCCCAAGATCCCGGAACCCCGGAGCCCCTCGGCATCGGAGTCGAAGTCAGCACGTCCACCGGGAATTGGCGCACTTTGCGCCATCCAGCCTGCTAATCGATCCAGGCCAGGTCTCAGACCACCTGCACACCCTTCCAAAACGCCACACGGCCCGCAATGGCGCTTGCCGCTTGCTTTGGTTCGGGATAGGTCCAGGCCGCGTTGGGGTTCTCAGCCCCCGCAACCACCACATCAAAGTAGTGAGCTTCACCCTTCCAACCACAGGTGCTGCGGTGATTGGAAGGGCGAAAAAACTCAGGCTTCAAAGAGGATTGAGGGAAATAGGCATTGCCCTCCAACATCACGATGTCATCGCTAGTGGCGATCGTTTGGTTCTGCCAACGGGCTTCCATGGTTCGGGACAAATGGGCTGTCCCTATCCTGCAGGGCCTGGGACTGTATCCGCGAGTATCGACCTAGCCCAAAGGCTGAGCCGACCTCAGACCAGGTAGTTCTCCCGGGCCTGGTGCAGAAAAGGGGTCGGATCTTGATCCAGCCGATGGTTGAGATGGAGCGGCTCCCCCTGGGCCCAGGCATCACTGCTATCGAGCTGGGCAGTGGCTTCCAAGGCCCGGCGCAGGCATCTGGCGGCATCCAGGGGCATGTCCCTGGGCACGCTGATGCGGTCGCGCAGATACCTCAAGCCCCTGGCCGAGCCAGCCTCGGGCCGGCAAGCTTCGCCCGTGGCCAGCAGGGTCAGGGCGGCACGCAAGGGTTGGTCGAAGCTTGCCGCCCCCAGGGGATTGCGGTGCAGCAGGGTTTGATGATGGCGACAGACCCTTTCCAGGGCCCTCAGGGGCGCCTCGGCGGATTCGGGTCGGCTGCTTTCCGGATCCGGCTCACCGCCGTCGCTGATGGGCCAAGGGCCTGCATCAATGCGCTGGGCCAAGGCCCGTTGCTCCGGGATGCCGTTGGCCTGGCAGCAGCCCATCTGGGGCGGCAGGTCATGGGCGTGGGTGTGGAAGTCACTTTGGGTACCGAGGTAGGTGGACCGTTGCTCCCAAGCCTTGAACCAGCGATCGATCAGCGGGTGCGCCTGGCGCAGTCGGTAGCCCTTGTAATAAGCCAAGCTGGCATTCATCCGTTCGAGATAGGGCACAAACACCAGATCGACCGTGCCTGGGGACTCACCCAATAGGAAAGGACCGGCGCTATCTGCCAATGCGTCCTCCAGGCGTCCCGCCATCGTTCTAAAGGCCTGGGCCGCCCGATCCTCCTGGCCACTCGTTAGTCCATGGCGGCAGAGCCATTCGCACCAGCTGGCAAAAAGACGCCGCTCCAGCCGCCTCAGAGCAAGCCCCTGGGGCTCGCCCATCGGAGCCCCCAGAGGACCAAAAGCCCCTTCCAGGGCCTCCAAAATGCGGTCGCTCTCCGTGATCAGGCGGCCATCGAGTTCGAGGGCGGGCAGGTAACCAGAAGGCACCAGCCGCCTGTACCAGGACTCTTTTTCGCCGTAACAAACCATCGTCACCTTGCGTATGCGGTAAGGAACCCGCTTCTCCTCCAGCCAAAGCCACACCTTTTGGCAGTAGGGACACCAGGCATGGTGGTCCCGGTACAAGGTCACCCGCACCGTCGCCTCGTCCTGCCCAAACAGCCGCAAGCGGGCCTGGGGATTGGTGGGTCCATTCACAAGGTCTGACCGCCGTGGTGCCAGGCGCTCGAGGTCCTTCCAACTGAGGGGGTCGGCCCGTAGGGATCCCATGCCACTGATCTAGGGGAGCCTTCATGGTGGCGCAAGCAAGCTGGCAGGCGTTGCGAGTGTCACCGACAGACCTAGCGGCCAATCTGGATGCTTTTGCAGCTTGGCAAGGCTTTGGTTTCGGTTGCTACATCTCAACCCACCCCTTGAAGGTCACTGTTGCTTGGAACTTCGCAGACGTTGGTCTTTCATGCCACCGCGTTTTCGATCGGGCCAAGGAGTCTCGACCATTGAGACCTTCAACCGCTTGAGAGTCAATCTTTTTGCTGGAGTCCAGCAACAGCAACTGCGTCGATACGGCATGGGCCTGATGGCGACTGGAGCCGGCCTCCTGCCCCTGATGGCAGGGTCGGCCCATGCCGCCCTGACCAAAATGCCGACCGACGGAGCCGACACCCTACTGATGCTGTTCGGCTCAGCCTTGGTGTTGCTGATGACCCCTGGTCTCGCTTTCTTCTATGGCGGTTTTACCCGTTCGAAGAATGTGCTGAACACCATGATGATGAGTTTCTTTCTCATGGGACTCATCGGCGTTCTCTGGGTGGTGATTGGTTACAGCCTGGCCTTTGGCACCGGTTTCAAAAGTCCCTTCATTGGTGGCCTCGAAGCCATGTGGCTCAATGGGGTCGGTGGCGAGTTCGGAGATGCACCACTGGCCGACGGATTTGCTATTTCTAGCAGCTCTTTTGCCCTTTTCCAAGGGATGTTTGCCATCATTACCCCGGCATTGATCTCCGGTGCTCTGGTGGAAAGAATCAGCTTCAAAGCTTGGTTCTGGTTTTGTTTGATTTGGAGCCTCTTGATCTATTCGCCCATGACCAAAATGGTCTGGGGTGGTGGCTTTCTTGGTCCCTTCGGCACCATCGGCGCCATCGACTTCGCCGGGGGTACCGTCGTTCACATCGCCTCCGGAGTGGCCGCCTTAGTGGCAGCAGCCATCCTTGGCCCCCGCAACACCTGGCCCGGCAACAAGCGCCCTCCCCACAATGTTCCTTTCATTCTGCTCGGCGCCGGGCTGTTGTGGTTTGGCTGGTTCGGTTTCAACGGCGCCAGCATGTTTGCCTCCAAAACCGCTGGTTATCCCTTCTTGACCACCACCACGGCCGCATCAGCGGGCATGCTCACTTGGTGCCTGATTGAGTGGTTCAAAGACGGCAAACCCACTGCGGTCGGTGCCGCCACAGGAGCCGTAGCCGGCTTGGTGGGCATCACTCCCGCCGCCGGATTCGTCTATGTGGGCGCATCTATTTTGATTGGGGCCCTCAGCGCTTTGGCCTGCACGATTGCCGTACGCATCAAAGCTGCAGTTCAATTTGATGATTCCCTGGACACCTTCATGGTCCATGGCGTCGGTGGAACGGTTGGAGCGCTGCTAACCGGCCTGCTTGCTGTCAAAACGCTGGTGCCTGCCGACTATTTCCCCCTTTCTGCCAAGATTATGGAGGAGGGGGGCAATGCTGCCCTGTTCGTGGCCCAGTTAAAGGCCGTGCTGTTCACCTACGGCTTCGTTGCCCTTGGCACGGCACTGATCCTCTGGTTCCTGGGCCTGTTTATGAAACTTCGTGTTTCTGCTGAATCTGAAGATCGCGGACTCGACTTCGTGGCCCACGGCGAAGAGGCTTACGACCCCATGACCAACTGAGCCAATCACCATTATGAAAATGATCACGGCACTTGTGCGCCCCTCAAAGGTGGACGCCATCAAACGGGCCCTGGTGGCCATCGATGTGATTGGCATGACCGTCAACGACGCCCGCGGTTTCGGTCGACAGAAAGGACAGGTAGAGCGTTATCGCGGCACCGAATACACCGTTGAGTTTCTGCCCAAGGCAAAACTGATGGTGGTTGTTCCTGATGACAAGGTGGAGGCGACTATTACCGCAATCGGTGATGCGGCCCGTACCGGTGAGATTGGCGACGGCAAGATCTTCGTCAGTCCCGTGGAAACGGCCATCAGGATCCGTACCGGTGACAGGGACGCCACCGCCCTCTAACCCCCCAACGGCTGTTCAGCGCGATCCAGCTCCATCCAGCTCCAAAGATGTTTTGCATCAAACTGGTGGGGTGATCCAACCCTTCGCTGCGGCGGAGGGTTTTTTGATGCTGCCTTGCTTTGACCAAGCCACCTAAGTTGCCCAAGGACCTGCCCGCTGAGACATGGACGATTGCTTCGATCTACTCGTCATTGGTGCTGGTTCCGGCGGTCTGGCCGCCGCCAAACGGGCTGCCAGCTACGGCGCCCGGGTGGCCATCGTCGAGGGGGATCGGGTCGGCGGCACCTGCGTGATCCGGGGGTGTGTTCCCAAAAAGCTGCTGGTCTACGGCTCCGCCTTCGGGCACCTGGCCGAGGATGCCAGGGCCTACGGCTGGCAACTCTCCACACCAGTTCCCCAGGGCGGGCTGCTACTTCAACGGGTGCGAGACGAAGTCACCCGTCTCGAAGGAATCCACAGGCAGGGCCTGATCAAGGCCGGTGTCAGCATTGTCGAAGGTTGGGCCCGCCTGAGCGATCCCCACACTGTGGTTGTCAATGCCAGTGGGCAACCGGCCCGCAGCCTGCGGGCGGATCGGCTGCTGATCGCCGTCGGCGGCCGGCCCCAGCGACCCTCCATTCCAGGGCTTGAGCTGGCCTGGGTGAGTGACGACTTCTTTCTGCTTGAGGCCCTTCCCCAACGGGTGGTGATCGTCGGCGCGGGCTTCATTGCCTGTGAACTGGCCGGCATTTTGCTGGGGCTGGGGGTGCAGGTGTGTCAGCTGGTGAGGGGGAACCAGCTGCTCAAGGGTTTCGATCGCGAAGCCGTGGAGGTCGTGCAGGAAGGAATGCTGGCCAATGGGCTGGAGCTGCACTTCGAGCAGCAGCCCATCGCCATCGAGGGGGAGCCAGGGGCCCTGACGGTGCGCACCCGCAGCGGTGAGGCCCTGGCCTGTGGGGGGGTGTTGCTGGCAACAGGTCGCAAGCCTTTCCTGCAAGGACTGGGCTTGGAGGCTGCCGGAGTGGCCGTTGCCGACGACCATATCGTGGTTGATGGGGACCAGGCCACCTCCATCCCCCACATTTATGCCATTGGCGATGTTACCGACCGGGTAAATCTGACCCCGGTGGCGATAGATGAAGGTCGGGCTTTTGCCGATACCATTTATGGCGACAAACCCAGACGCGTCAATCACGACCTGGTGGCCAAGGCCGTATTCAGCCAGCCCGAGCTGGCCACGGTGGGTCTCAGCGAAGAGGAGGCAATCGAACGCTTTGGCAGCAACTTCATTGCGGTGCATCGGGCCCGTTTTCGGGCCATGGCCCAGGCCCTGCCCCAGAGAGGCCCCCGCACCCTGCTCAAACTGGTGGTCCACCGCCCCGATCAGCGGGTCCTGGGTTGCCACATGGTGGGAGAAAACAGCGCCGAGATCATCCAGATGGCAGCGATTGCCCTAGGTATGGGGGCTACCAAAGCGGACTTTGACCGCACCATGGCGCTGCACCCCACCGTGGCCGAGGAGTTTGTCACGATGACCTGAGGGTGGGCCTCACACCACCGCCAGCCCTTTCTCATTGAAGACCCCTTCAAAGAGAACAGAACTCAGATAACGCTCGCCGGAATCCGGCAGCACTACCACGATGGTGCGATTGCGAAAAGCCTCTTCCCGCGCCAACCGCAGGGCCGCCACGGTGGCGGCGCCGCACGAGATACCTGCCAAGATGCCCTCTTCCCGCATTAGACGGCGCGCCATCCCAACGGCATCTTCATCGGCCACGGTCTCAACCCGATCGACCAACGTGAGATCGAGGTTCTCAGGAACGAAACCAGCACCGATTCCCTGAATCTTGTGGGGCTTGGGCTGCAAGGGTTGCCCCGAGAGGGTCTGGGAGATCACAGGACTGTTGGCTGGTTCGACGGCCACCGAGATCAGGGGTTTGTTCAGAGTGCGTTTGATGTAGCGACTGACCCCGGTAATTGTGCCGCCGGTGCCGACTCCCGCCACCAAGGCGTCGATCTGACCTTTGGTGTCGGTCCAGAGTTCCGGGCCGGTGGTGTCGTGGTGGATCTGGGGGTTAGCGGGATTGACGAATTGCTGCAGCATTACGTAACGATCGGGCGCCGTCTCGGCCAGATCCCGGGCGGCAGCAATGGCACCTCCCATCCCCAGCTTGCCTTCCGTCAACACCAGCTTGGCCCCATAGGCCGTGAGCAGCTTGCGGCGCTCCAGGCTCATCGTTTCAGGCATGGTCAGGGTCAGGGGCAGACCTCGGGAGGCAGCCACAAAGGCCAGGGCGATGCCTGTGTTGCCACTGGTGGGCTCAATCAATTCTTTTCCAGGTCCGAGTCGTCCATCTCGCTCGGCCTGCCAGATCATGGCGGCGCCTATGCGGCACTTAACGGAATAGGCCGGATTGCGGCCTTCGATCTTGGCCAGAACAGTGGCACCGCACCCTTCGGTGACCCGGTTGAGCCGAACGAGGGGGGTGCGACCAATGGTCTGGCTGTTATCGGTGTAGATCGCACTCGCACTGGTGCTGAGAGGGTCGTTGCCTTGGGTGGCACTCATGGAATCACTCTTGGGGCTCAGGAAATCCCCTTTTAGGGAGAGCCTAATCAGGGAGTGGGAAGGTCAGATCAGGACATGGCGGCCGGGGCTTGTCAAGTGATCGGCCGACATCGCCAAGCAGGTTGGCTCCCATACGATGCGATTAAACACCTTGATTCAGGTTGGCTGTCCCGATCTCCGCGGCCCCTAATCCGGCGATTGCTCCTTTGGGGGGCTTGTCCGCAGCTGGCGGCGATGGCCCCATCTCTTTGTTGCTGCTGCTGCTCTCGATCGCGGTCGTCACCGTCAGTTTCGACCGCTTCCGCTATTGGCTGCAGTGGTGGCGCCAACGCCGCCTGCGGCAAAACCGCTGGGAACAGGCCGTAACTGACGGTCCTGATGCGATTGAAACCCAGCTGTTGGAGTGGAATTCCCAAATGGCCTTCGGGGAGCCGCTTCTCCAGGCAGCCGGAGTGCTCGGTCCCCTGCTCGGTCTGATCGGAACCGTGATTGGTCTGATGCGGGTCTTGGCCAGTCTCGGCCCCCAACTGGTGCTCCCTGCTGGGGCCAATCTCAATAATTACAGCCAGGTTTTGTTGAGCACCGCCCTTGGTTTGATCATCAGTCTGATCGCCACCAGCAGCCTGTTCGCCAACCAGGGCATCCGTCAGTGGCAATTGGATCGCTTGCGCCGTCGCCTGCGCCTGCGGGCCCAACCAACGAAGCCATGAACTATGCCGTGCCCTCGTTAGTGGCACTCACCCTGCTGGTCTGTGGTGCAGTGGCGTCTTTGCCCCTGCTGGTCACCAGGATTGTGCCGAAATCCCAGCCCCCCCTCGCAGCGTCACCCCTAGGCAATCCCCACTGGATTGTGGAGGCTCCTGGAGACCGTTGGTTCGTCGATGGAGATCCAATCAGCCGCTCGGACCTCGCCAATCGCTTGCGCCTGGACGGTGAACAGGGGTTGCAGCACTTTCTCCCTTCCGCTTCCCTGTCAATGGGCGAAGTAAAGCGGTCGCTGCAATGGCTGCGCAGTCTCTCCCCCAATCCGGTTTTGCTCAATCTGTCTGAGGGAGGTGCTTCCAGATGAGACCGGCCCTTTGGCTGGATTCCGTCGCCATGGGGTTGGTCTCCACTGCCCTCTGCGCCACCTGCCTGGCCCTGGTGGTGATTCCCCAGCGCTTGGCCCAACGGACGGCGCTGGAGGGAGTTATCGCTCTCCATCTCGATGCCCAAGGGCAACTGCGGGTCTGGAATCAACCGATTCGCCCCCAGGATCTGGGTCCCATGCTGATGCGGGCCCAGGCCCCCGGGACCCTGGCAACCGCCCCGGTGCTGCGACTGATTCCCGACGCCGGCGTCCCCTGGGGTGTCGTGCAACAACTGGTCTCCCGTCTGGAAAACAACGGAATCGACCTGGAACTTCAATTGCCATGACCCTCCCCCGCCCCCAGCTGTCCTTGCCATCGTTGAAGACCCTGCGCGGCGGCTTTCCAGCCGCCGCTCCCCTGGGTCTCGCCCTGACCGCCGCCTTGGTGGGCCATGGCCTGCTGTTGGCCCACAACTCCTGGCGCCGCAGTCCCGCCAAGCCCCAGGTTCTCGCAGCCGATGACAACACCCCGGAACTGTTGCGCTTCAGTCGCCGCATGCCCCAGGAGGTGGCGGCCACAACCATTCCATTGCCACCGGCCACGGCCCTTCCCCCACCACCGCCCGACTTGCTAGGGCCCCTGCCAACCAAGAACGCCGCCAAGGCCGACCCCGCCAAGTCCCCTGCCGTCGCCACGGCAAGGCCAGGCGCACGCAACCCCGAGGTAAAGAACGCCAAAATCCAGTCAACCCTGCTGCTCAAGCCCTCCAAAACCTCCACCCGGGGGGCCCAAGGGGTGGGTACAACCCCATCGGTGGCCATGGCCAAGGCGGCCGGCGCCAAATTCCACCCGATGGCTGGGCCAACCGCCAAGGAACCAGGGGCCCAACGGAACACCAAGGGACCGAAGGGTGCGCCTGCCTCCGATGCCATCGCAGAGGCTGCTGAAACCACGCCCCTTGCCCTGGCCCCAAACCCCCAGCGGCTTTCCCCTTCGCCGCCTGCTGAAGCCCTGCAACGCTGGCGAGAGCTGCGCAGCATCGGCGAGGCTTCGCCACCAATTCCCGGTTCTGCGGGTCCTGGCCGCGAGCCTGCCAAGGCCAGCGAGGTTGCAGCCTACCTGCGGCTCTGGGAGCAGGCTGCTGCGGCTCCATTCGCGGCCGGCACCGACAGCGCCCTCAGCGAGGGGGTGCAGGCACGCCGTCTGTCCTTGGCGGCGGCCCGGGCCCTCGGCTTTGATCCAGGCCAGCAGCAGTGGCTCAAGGCTGCCGATCAGTCCCTGCTGGTATGGATCGATGGAGCCAACCTCTGGTTACTCAAAGGCCCCATCGCTGTTCAAAAGCCAGGCAATTGAACAACCGCGGCAAGGTCTAGCCCCGACCGCTCAATCCAGGAGTCCTCGGGGTTGGCTTCAGCGGGCGACGGGCAAGAGCAGTTCAATCAAGGCCCCCCCCTGGGGGTGGTTGTTCGCCTGGACCCGCCCGCCATGGGTGAGGGCGATCTGCTGAACGATGGAAAGCCCCAGGCCACTGCCAGTGCGCAGACTGCGCACGCGGGAGGGATCACCCCGGTAAAAGCGCTCGAACATGTGCTCCAAATCGGACTCACTGAACCCCGGACCCTGATCCTGAACCTCTATCCGGCACCAGTGGCGGCCCTGGGCAAGGCGAACTTCGACCTTGCCGCCATCGGGGCTGAAGCGAAGTGCATTGTCCAGCAAATTGAGCAGGGCCCGGTGCAGGCGGGATTCATCACCGATGACGACTGCGGCAGGAGCATCGGCCAGCGGCTTCAGCAGGCACAGGCCGATGGATCTTGCTTCGGCTAGGGGGCGCAAACCCGCCCAGACACGCTCCACCAAAGGGGCCAAATCCACCGGTTGGAGGTCCATGCCCTGGCCCGGGAGGCTGTTCTGCAACCGGGACAACTCGAGCAGATCAACCACAAGCGCCTGGAGCCGCCGCAGCTCCCGCTGCAAACGCTCCACCAGCACCGCATTGCCACTGGTCACCTGGGCGGAAAGGCTATCGCCCACCAGCAGCAGGGCCGTCAAGGGGGTACGCAATTCATGGGCCACATCACTGACCCAACGCTCCTGTTGGTCGAGCTGGGCTTCAATCGATCGGCGACTTTGCAGTTGCACCCCCACCCAGCCCCCATCGCCAGGCAGGGCAATGGCCTCCAGTTCTTCACCGCCCAGCTCCCATTCGAGTCGCTGGGGGCGCTGATGGCGACGGGCGGCGTGGATGACTTCGCGCAGTTGGGCATCGGCACAGATCTGCTCCAGGAAAACCGGACTGGGTATGGCGGTACCCAGCTGCAGCAACCGTTCGGCCTTGGGATTGAGTAGGCGAACCCGATCATCGGCGGCCACAATCAACCAGCCACTCGGGGCGGCCTCAAGCCAGCGCAGCCACTGGCGACTACTCTTTTGAGCGCGGTCTGCCGGACGTTGGCGGGATTGGGCGAAGCTCCAGCCCAGCAGCAGACCCAGGGCGAGGGCCAACGGTAAAAAGATGGCACGCACCACTCAACCGAATCGATAGCCAAAGCCGCGCACGGTCAAAAGATGCTCTGGGTTGGAAGGATTGGTTTCCAGTTTTTCACGCAGCCAACGAATATGTACATCAACAGTTTTGCTATCACCGAAATAATCAAAGCCCCAGATGTGCTCTAAAAGCTTATCGCGACTCCAGACCCGTCTCGGGTTCTGCATAAAAAGTTCCAGCAACCGATATTCCTTGGGCGAGAGGTTCACCTCCTGGCCATCACGGGTAACGCGGCATTCTTCGGTGAACAGGCGCAGATTGGCATGCTCCAGGACCCGTCCTTGGCTGAAACCACCGTTGCTGCGCCGCAGCAGGGCGCGGCAACGGGCCACCAGTTCGCGCATTCCAAAGGGTTTGACCAAGTAGTCATCGGCACCAACCTCCAGGCCCAGCACCCGATCGCGCTCGCTGTCTCGAGCACTTACCACCAGGATCGGGATGCTGTTTTCGCTTTGACGGATTTGACGGCAGAGATCAAGGCCATCAAGCCCCGGCAGCATCAGATCGAGGACTACCAGGGAAAAGGGGGCCCGCTCGGCTGCATCCTGCATCAGGGAGAGGGCTTCGCGGCCATTGCCGCTGGCAGTGACCTCGTATCCCTCCAGGATCAGGGCTTCGCGAATCGTGTCGCGAATCGTGTCGTCATCCTCGACGACCAGCAGGGAGGCGGGCATGCCGCCATTCTGCTCTAGGGAGACGGGGGGGCTGAAGGGCACGGAACTCAGGAACGGGGCAGGTGGCTCAACACAAGCCTGCGTTGGCCATCTAGTTGCAGCCAACCTTCTTCCCGCAGTGCACCGATGACGCGGGTTACGGTGACGCGGGTGGTGCCGAGGGCACTGGCCAATTCCTGATGGGTAAGGCGCACATTGAGTCGCAGACCTTCGGCACAGGGTTGGCCGTATTCGGAAGCCAGCATTTCCAGAAAGCCCCTCAGCCTTTCTTCGACCCGCCTCAGTCCCATCAGACCGAGCAGGGTTTGGCTTTGGCGATAACGCTGACTGACGGCCTGCAGCATCGCCACGGCCAAGGCGGGATCTGCATGGATCTCCCGTACGGGCAAACAGAGGAGGTCACTATCGGCAAGGGCCAAGGCGCTGTAGGCCTCAACGCCGGCAAGGGGATCACCAAAGGGCTCGTTTGCACCTGCCAAGCCAAGCACCATTTCATCGCCGTGAATGGTCAGGGCCGTGAGCTTCACCATGCCCCGCACTACCAACCAGACGTGGTCGCGCAACAGGGGTACGCCACTGCCAGCACTTACATGGACAAGGCTACGTTTCTGATAGCT
>JBKDVK010000132.1:0-14979 GCA_046338875.1 Cyanobacteriota bacterium
CCCCCCCGGGGAGCCGGCCTGGTGTCGGCCTCTTGGTCTGCCTGACCCTTGTAGGCCGGGGTGCCGGCGGGAGCCGGCTGCACCAGGCAGAGGATCAGGGGATCCACCTGGAGTTCGCGGCGCAAGCGCCGCTGCAAGCCCAGTTCAACCTCCCGTTGCACCCCAACCCAATCAACATCGGGTGCCGTGCCACCGGTATGGCGGGCTAGCTGGTTCCAGCGATTCTCCAGAACCCAACCGATCTCCCTTTCGGCCCAGACCGAGAGCTTGCGGGGATCGGCAGTGGTGACGACACCACGCAGGTTGACCCGCGGCGGTGCCACCATCAGACCGTCGGTACTGATGGCGGCCAGCAGGGTGATTACGCCGTCTTCGGCGAGTTGCTGGCGTTCCTTCAGAACCCGGGCGTCGACGATGCCATTGCGGGATGCATCCAGCAATTCGATACCGGCTTTGACCGGATCCCCCTTGCGGATGCCATCAGGGGTGAGTTCGACCACGTCACCGTTGTCGATGATCAGACAGTGGTCGGCCGGAACACCCATCGACTGGGCCGTGCGGGAATGGGCGACCAACATGCGATGTTCGCCATGCACCGGCACGAAGAAGCGGGGCCGAGTCAAGGCCAGCATCAGTTTTTCATCTTCCTGGGAGCCGTGGCCGGAGACATGGATGCCTTCGCCTTTGCCATAAACCACCTTGGCGCCAAGCATCATCAGGCTGTCGATGGTATTGACCACCGAAATGGTGTTGCCGGGAATCGGGCTGGCTGAAAAAATGATGGTGTCGCTGCTTTTGACTTGAACCTGGGGATGGTCGCCGCGGGAAATGCGACTCAGGGCCGCCAGAGGCTCGCCCTGGCTACCAGTCATAAGCAGCAGGGTTTCGCGGTCTGGTACATCACGGATCTGCTTGATCGGCACGAACAGATCATCGGGACAGCGGATGTAGCCCAATTCACGGGCCTTGGCAATCACATTGAGCATGGAGCGACCCAAGAGGCCGACCTTGCGGCCGTGCTTGAGCGCCAACTCAAGAATCATCGAAACTCGATGCACCGAACTGGCAAAGGTGGTGATGATCACGCGCCCATCTGCGTTGCCAATGTGCCGATCAAGATTTGGGAAGACGGCCCGCTCAGGCGGCGTAAATCCAGGCAGCTCTGCATTGGTGGAATCACTGAATAAGCAAAGAACACCCTGCTCGCCATATTGGGCCATGCGTTGGATGTCGAAATATTCACCATCCACGGGGGTGTGGTCAAATTTAAAATCACCCGTGAAAACGACTACACCAACAGGGGTGGTAATAGCCAGGGAAAAACTATCGGCAATCGAATGGGTATTGCGGATGAATTCAACCTTGAAATGTTGACCAACCGAAACCACATCGCGAGGACTAACAGTCTGAAGCTTGGTACGATCCATAACTCCAGCCTCCTCCATCTTGCCCGTCAGCATTGACAGGGCCAAGCGAGGGCCATAGATGATCGGAATATTGAAGTTCTTGAGATGGTGGGGGATGCCGCCGATATGATCTTCGTGGCCGTGGGTTACGATCATACCGCGAATGCGCTTCTGATTCTCCCGCAGATAACTAGTATCTGGCAACACCACATTTACCCCATGCATGCCATCGCTTGGGAAAGCAAGACCCGCATCAACAAGCATCAGGTCGTCGCCATATTCAAAAACACAGGTGTTTTTGCCAATTTCATGCAATCCTCCCAGGGGAATGACCCGCAGAACAGGGGATTTGGCAGCGGCCGGATGGCTATTTCCGTTGGAATTGGTCATGAATGATCTCTTTGCAAAATGTTTACTTGAACGTGGAGCAAGCCTTGGCGTCAAGTGGGACGCAGGGCGGCCAGGATTGAGCTGAGGCGTTCACGCACGGTGGTATCTGCGGGCAGGAGGGGCAAACGGGGGGCGCCTACGGGCCAGCCAGAAATCTCTAAAGCTGCCTTGAGAGGGATGGGATTAGTTGTGCAAAAAAGGGCCCGGATCAGGGGCAGAAGTTGCTCATGGCGACGGAGAGCTTCGCTTCCATCCCCCGCCAGATAAGCCCGGATCAGGGCCTGAATCGCGTCACCCACAAGGTGACTGGCGACGCTCACCACCCCAACGGCACCCACGGCCAGCATGGGCAGGGTCAGGGCATCGTCGCCGCTGTAGATCGCCAGCCGGTCGCCGCAGAGGGCCCGCAGCTGACTGACTTCTTCCGTGGTGCCGCTGGAAGCCTTGTAACTCAGAACGTTTGGCCGATCCAGCAGCCGGGCCGTGGTTTCCGGCGCCAGGCTGCAGCCCGTACGGCCGGGAATGTTGTAAAGCATCAGGGGCAATTCGGGGGCCGCCGCTGCCACCGCCCGGAAATGGGCTTCCAGTCCCTCCTGGGGGGGCTTGTTGTAATAGGGCACGACCACCAAGGCCCCATCGGCCCCATGGGCTGCCGCAGCGCGGGTGGCGGTCACCGCCTCCAACGTGCAGTTACTGCCGGTACCCGCCAGAACCGCAGCCCGTCCGGCCACGGCCGAACGCACGGCCTGGAGCATGGCCAGCTGTTCGTCCCAACTGAGGGTTGGGGATTCACCGGTGGTGCCACAGACCACCAATCCATCGGAGCCATGGCGAACCAGGTGGTCGGCCAGTCGCTCAGCGGTGGCCAGATCAAGGGCCCCTTCGGCATCAAAAGGGGTGACCATGGCCGTGATCACCCTGCCGAAGGGGGGAGATGCCGCCGCAGATGCCAGGGGAACGGAGGCGTTCATGGGGTGTTTCCTGGGGGAGGAGCCATCAGCCGCTCGGCGATCTGAATGGCATTGAGGGCGGCTCCCTTGCGGATCTGGTCGCCGCAAAGCCAAAGCTCGAGGGCATGGGAATCGCTGATGTCCTGGCGGATCCGGCCGATGGCAACGGCATCGCGTCCCGTCACATCCGTGGGCATCGGAAAGCGGTTGGCGGCAAAATCCTCGATCAGCTCCACTCCCGGGGCCACCGCCAGCAGCTCTCGGGCCTCCTGCACGGGAAACGGCTCCTCAAATTCGATATTGACGGCCTCGGAATGGGCCCGCAGCACCGGCACCCGCACACAGGTCGCCGTGAGGCGCAAGTGCGGCAGGCCCAGGATCTTGCGGGTCTCGTGCACCATTTTCAATTCTTCTTCGCAATAACCGTTGGCCTGTAAGGGCGAGTTGTGCAGAAACAGGTTGAAGGCCAGGGAATGGGGCAGCACCTCACTGACGGGGATGCCGCCTTCCAGCACGGTGCGGCTGAGATTCTGGAGTTCTTCCATGGCCCGGGCCCCGGCGCCACTGGCGGACTGATAAGTACTGACGACGACGCGACGCAAGGGGCGCCGGGCCGCCAGGGGCGCCAGGGCCAGGGTGAGCAGAATCGTGGTGCAGTTGGGGTTGGCGATGATGCCCTGATGTTGGAAAGCTGCATCGCCGTTCACCTCAGGCACCACCAAGGGCACATCGGCGTCGAGGCGAAAGGCACTGGAGTTGTCGATGACCACCGTGCCCGCCGCTGCCGCCTGGGGAGCCCATTGGCGCGACACGGATCCGCCGGCGGAGGCCAGCAAGAGATCCAGACCGTCAAAGGCGCCGGTATCCACCGACCGCACCTGCAGGGATTCCCCCTGCCAGGTGAGGGTCTGGCCAGCGGAACGGGGGGAGGCCAGGGGACGCAGTTCGCTGACGGGAAAACGACGTTCGGCCAAGAGGGCCAGCAATTCGACGCCCACGGCCCCGGTCGCACCCAGGATCCCGACCCTCAAGGGACGGTCAGGCAAAGCACGTTCTGCAGCGAGGGAGGCGTTCAGGGCGGGGGAGGGGGAGGACGGCACAGCGATGGCGTGAACCGGAAACAGCACTAAAAAAGTGAAAAAAAGCAAGAACCAACCAAAAGGAGGCTCTTAAACGCCGAAACGGCGGTGGGCATGGACTGGGGAGGGGGTTGGGAGAAAAAAGGAGGTAGGGAAAGATTGGGGGGGCTCTGGCCAAGCCTGGAAACGACGTCCTCTGGACGAATAGGCGGTTTCAGGGATGGGCAGCAGAGCGGCGATCAAGATCCAGGGTTGGCTGGATTTGAGGCCTGGGAACCCCTGCGGGCCCCCGTGGACAGGTTGGGATATTGAAACGCCGTTGCGTCGTTCCAACATTAGGGCGCCAGCCCCCCCCTACGCCACTTTCTAGGATTGGAAATCGCCCCGATGATCGGTCCGTTTCATGAGTCCTGCCGCCAGCACCGCTTCCGCCACCCCAGGGGCCGAGCTGAAAGTCTCCACCTCCCCCCGCCCCGGCAGTCGACTGGCGGTAGAGGTGGCGGTGCCGGCGGGCCGTAGCCAGGCCAGCTACGAGGATGCCGTCAGCAAACTCAGCCGCAGCGTCAAATTGCCGGGCTTTCGCCAAGGCAAGGTGCCCAAGGCGGTGTTGTTGCAGCAAATCGGTCCGGTGCGGCTGCGCGCCACCGCCCTCGAAGATCTGATCGAGAGTGTGGTGAAGGAAGCCTTGCAACAGGAAACGATTGCGGCGCTGGGGCGCCCGGAACTTGAGGAGAGTTTTGAGGCCCTGCTAGCGCGCTTCACCCCGGGTGAAGAGCTGGTGATCACCATGGCCCTGGATGTGGAGCCAACCCCCAGCCTCAAGGCGACCAGGGGCCTGCAGGCGGAGGCCGAGCCCGTGGTCTTCGATCCCGCCCGGGTGGACGAGCTGCTGGAACAGTCCAGAAAGCAGCTGGCGACCCTGCTGCCGGTGGAAGATCGGCCAGCCGCCAGTGGCGATGTGGCCCGCATCAGCTTCAGCGGCAGCTTCACCGATAGCAACGAAGCCATTCCCAATGGCAGCAGCGACGGCATGGAGGTGGAGTTGGAGGAGGGCCGCATGATCCCTGGCTTTGTGGAGGGGATCCTGGGCATGGCGGTCGGAGCAAGCCGCACCGTGACCTGCCAATTTCCTGAGTCATACCCCCAGGAGGAGGCCGCTGGCCGCGAGGCCCGCTTCGAGATCACCCTTTTGGATCTCAAGACCCATGAACTCCCCGCCCTGGACGATGCCTTCGCCCAACAGGCCAGCGACAAGGGCTCCCTGGCCGAACTGCGGGCCGATCTCGAAGCACGCCTCAAGGAGGACAGCGAACGTCGGCACCGCAGCAATCGCCAGGAGGCCCTGCTGACGGCCTTGGTGGAGCAACTGGAGGTGGAATTGCCAGAAACCCTGATCCAGCAAGAAATTCGCCAGTTGATCGAACAAACCGCCGGCCAGATCGCCCAACAGGGGATGGATGTGAAGAAGCTCTTCACCCAAGATTTGGTTCGCAGCCTGGTGGAAACCTCCCGCCCTGAGGCCGAACAGCGCCTGCGCCGCAACCTGGCCCTGCGGGCCTTGGCCGAGGCGGAAACCATTGAGGTGTCTGCGGCCGACCTGGAAGCCCGCCTGCAGGAGGTGCGCCGCGAGCTCAGTGCAGACGCCGCCATCGACCAGCAGCGCCTGAGGCTCGCCGTCGAAGACGACCTGCTGCGTGATCGCCTGCTGGAGTGGCTGGAGACCAACAACACCGTCACCGAAAAAACGCCGACGGCCGCATCGCCAGATAAGGCCGAGGCAGCAGACGAGGGGGAAGCGGAGGTCCCAGCGGCCCCCGACGGCGCCAAAAAGGCCTCCAAGGACAAGGAAAAGAAAAGGGACAAGGAGAAAGACAAGGAAAAAGACAAGGAAAAGGCCAGCAAGACAAAAGACAAGGACTGAGACCTTTGCCGGGGGGCGCTGCTGCACCGACCGCTGGAGCGCAGCGCCCCATAGATTGCTGAGTACAAGTGACCGCCAAGCTGCGCCTGCGTGAAAGCCCCCTTCTCCCCTGACCACCCCAGCGCCACCCGAGCGCACCCGGTCCAAAGCCTCTGGCAGGCCCCCCTTGTCAGCAGTGGACCCGCCTTGGCGCCCCTGGCCAGCCCCGGCGTGCTGCCGACGGTGGTCGAACAATCGGGCCGGGGGGATCGGGCCTTCGACATTTATTCGCGCCTGTTGCGCGAACGCATCATCTTCCTGGGCACGGGAATTGACGACCAGGTCGCCGATTCGCTGGTGGCACAACTGCTGTTCCTGGAAGCGGAAGATCCAGAAAAAGACATCCAGATTTATATCAATTCCCCCGGCGGGTCAGTTACCTCTGGCCTGGCCATCTACGACACGATGCAGCAGGTAAATCCCGATATAGTCACAATTTGCTATGGATTGGCGGCCAGCATGGGGGCCTTTCTGCTCTCGGGCGGCACCAAAGGCAAACGCCTGGCCCTGCCCAATGCCCGCATCATGATTCATCAACCCCTAGGGGGAGCCCAGGGGCAGGCCATTGACATTGAGATCCAGGCCCGCGAGATTCTCTTCCTTAAAGACACTCTCAACGGTTTGATGGCCGAGCACACCGGCCAACCCCTAGCCAAGATCGCCGAAGACACTGACCGCGACTATTTCCTTTCACCCCCAGAGGCGGTTGAATATGGCTTGATCGATCGGGTCGTTACCGACAATGTCCCGGTTTGATCCTTAATCCCGTTTAAGCCGACGAACCAATCACCCGGTTGCTCCGCCGCCTGCTGCCCCCCTGCCGATGGCCAAGTTCGACGCCCACCTGAAGTGTTCCTTCTGCGGTAAATCCCAGGAGCAGGTGAGAAAACTCATCGCGGGACCGGGTGTCTACATCTGCGACGAGTGCATCGATCTGTGCAACGAGATCCTTGACGAGGAGCTGGTCGACTCCCAAGGCCATGGCCACGGCCATGGCGGTCGCGCGTCGGCCGAGGCTGGTCGGCGGGTCGCGACCCCGAGAAAGTCGGCCAAACCCTTGCCGACCCTGGCCTCGATCCCAAAACCCCAGCAGATCAAAAGCTTCCTCGACCTGCAGGTTGTCGGCCAGGAAGATGCCAAAAAGGTGCTGGCGGTAGCTGTTTACAACCACTACAAACGCCTTGCCTGGCAGGGGGATGGCCAAGGCGAAACCGATGTGACAGCCCCCCGTCTGCACAAATCAAACATCCTGCTGATCGGGCCCACTGGTTGCGGCAAGACCCTGCTGGCCCAGTCCCTGGCCGAAATGCTGGATGTGCCCTTCGCCGTCGCTGACGCCACCACCCTCACCGAAGCGGGCTATGTAGGTGAAGACGTGGAAAACATCCTGTTGCGGCTGCTGCAGAAGGCCGACCTGGATGTGGAACAGGCCCAACGCGGCATCATCTACATCGATGAGATCGACAAGATCGCCCGCAAGAGTGAAAACCCCTCGATCACCCGGGATGTGTCCGGCGAAGGGGTACAGCAGGCCCTGCTGAAGATGTTGGAGGGCACGGTCGCCAACGTGCCACCGCAGGGGGGACGCAAACACCCTTACCAGGACTGCATCCAGATCGATACCAGCCAGATTCTGTTCATCTGCGGCGGTGCCTTTGTGGGCCTAGAAGACGTCATCCAGAAACGCATGGGCCGCAATGCCATCGGCTTCCTGCCCGCCGATGGCCATGGGCGGCTGCGACCCAACAAGGAGCGCCATGCCACCGAGGCCCTGCGCCATCTCGAGCCCGATGATCTGGTCCGCTACGGCCTGATCCCGGAATTCATCGGCCGGCTGCCGGTGACCACCGTGCTCGAGCCCCTGGATGCCCAGGCCCTCGAAGCCATCCTCACCGAACCCCGCGATGCCCTGGTCAAGCAGTTCCAGACCCTGATGAGCATGGACAACGTGCGGCTGCACTTTGAGCCCGGCGCTGTCGAAGCGATTGCGATCGAAGCCCATCGCCGCAAAACCGGGGCCCGGGCCCTGCGGGGCATCGTCGAAGAGCTGATGCTCGAAGCCATGTACGACCTGCCCTCCAGGCGGGAGGTGAAAACCTTCACCATCACCCGAGAGCTGGTGGAGCAGCGCAGCAAGGCCAAGGTGGTGTCCCTGGCGCCAACCGACCGGGACGAACCGGCGAGCGCCTAAGAAGGCGGGCAATCCCACCATCGGCACTGCTGGCAGAAAGGTTCCCTGGGGCGAAACTGGGAAGCTGAGTCCCACCACAACGCCCTTGGCCGCCGCCGACCATCTCCAGGCCCCCAGGCAACACGGCCTGTTCAACCACCACGGCATCGACCTGGGAGATGGCACCGTGGCCCACTACCTGGAGGGACGGGAAATTCTGCGCAGCCCCCGCCAGGACTTTTGCCGGGGACAGGAAATCACGGTGGTCAGCTATCCAGAAGACAGCTGTTCTGCCGCCGGGGTGACCCTGCGCCGCGCCATGGGACGGCTGGGCGAGCAAAATTACAACCTGCTGTTCAATAACTGCGAGCACTTCGCCCATTGGTGCAAGACGGGCCGGCACCGCAGCAGCCAGGTCGAAGATTGGCTGCATACCGGCAGCCTGGGGGCCCTGGCCTTTGGTCAATTCATGCCCGCCGCCGTGCTCACGGGCGTCCGCATGCTGTTGAAGCAGGGCATCACGGTCGAACCGGAACACATTGAGAAAGGTAAGGATCTGGCCTTGAAAACCCTGGAGCAAGTCGATGGCCTGCGGGCCAAGCTGCAGGGGCGCCTGGAGGAGGAATTGGCCAAGGCGGAATTGCGCTGGGGCAGCACCGAGCAGCCCAGCGATCAGTTTCTACAGCTGCGCCAGGCGGCCCAAAAAATCGCCGACCAACTCAGCCAAGTGGAAGAGATGGAGGAGAAGCTGGAGAGGCTGCTGGAGGGCAAAGAAAAGCCTCAGGCGAATCGTTACGGCGAATAAGCCCCCCAGCAGCTTGTAATACCGAGCAAGTCTGGTAAAACCAATCAAATTAGCCATGCCCTCCCTGAGCTGATGAACTTCATGGTGGGCCGAGACGTGCTTTGCTTTTAGCTTGAGTTGAAAAAGTTCCAGATAGTCCAGCAGCAGGTCCAGGCTCTGGCTGAGTTGCAGTCGGATGCGGGAAAAGTAGCGAGGCGGGATCAGTACCAAGCGGCAGCGAATCGCGCCCGCACCCGAGGGCGACAAGCAGGGCAGTCTCGTTATCCGTCTGCACCGATGGGTTGGTGAGTGCGTCCTTGGCGGATCAATCCGGCACGCTACCGGTAGCGTGGTTGTTGCACCTGGCAAGAGCCGATTCCAAGTCTCAAGCGGTGCTGTTTTCTCGCCGCCATCTGCGCAGCTTGTTGGGGTGGATACGAATTTCCAGCCGCTGGGGGGCACGCCAGGGGAAGGCTTTGAATGGCGTTACGTTTTAATGAGAAGTTTAAATTCAATTCAAGTTTGGGCTGGGGCATGCTTAACGTTGTCAAAAATGTTGGATTTTTATGGACAGTGTGACCCTGGAAATACCCCTGAGAATTACTGTTTCACTGGGAACTCAAACCACCCCAGCCCTCTCTACCGAGCCCAACAAAATCGAGGTGGAAGCTGGCAATGGTCTAGAGCGCGTGCGCCAAGTTGGCGAATACAAAGGACGCAAAGGATATGATCCAGAATTTCTTGGTATAAAGCTGCCCCTGCCAACCCTAACCGACGAACAGTTCAGAAATGCAGCGAGAGTAGCAACTGCGAACGGGGGTAATCCCGCTGACAAATCATCAGCCGTTCTAAACTATGAACACTTCTCAATAGTCATGAATCGCAGACGACAGCTTGCCCTATATACGGCGGTGAACATCGATGGAGCTAGCAGTATAGACATAATCCGCGAACAGGATAGCTGGGCATATGACCCACGCATTGCCGAGTCAGAGCAAATCGGTGAGTCGCTTTACCGCAGAAATAAACTTGATCGCGGCCACCTAGTCCGTCGTCTTGATCCGGTGTGGGGGACGCCCGAAGCGGCAGCGAGAGCTAACGAAGACACGTTTCACTTCACCAACTGCTCGCCGCAGCACGAGGGCTTTAACCAAAATGACGAGACTTGGCAAGGAATCGAAAACTTTCTGCTCGACTCTGCACGCAATAACCGCAGACGGTTGACAGTTTTTACAGGTCCAGTGATGACTGAGCGTGATCCAATTTATCGTGGAGTCAGGATTCCATTGCGCTTCTGGAAGATTGCAATCGCAAAGAATAACGCAGAAAAACTAACCGTTACAGCCTATTTACTTGACCAAGAGAAGTTAATCAATGCTGGACTAGAGCGCTTTGATGCGTCTATTTATCAGGTTAAAGTTGCGCAGATCCAGCGACGCACAGGAATCGACCTCGCTTATTTGAACCCTCTGGAGGTGAGCCTGAAGGGCGGCCCAGGGTTAGAGCGTACAGAGGAAGGGATGGAGCAGATCCAATTGAATAGCCTTGATCAAATAGTTTACGATTGAAGACATTTGATTATGGCGATTTTCAAGCAGACCAATTTTACAGCCGAGGCCCAACAGCGCCTCGCCGCACAGCAGGTGAATCTTGAGCAGACCAAAGGTGCCCTGCTGCAAGGGGGCATTCTGGCAATCAATTCAGATGTGCTGCCAAGGCGCATTACAAGACTCATAAACAATCCACTTTTAAAAGATTCACTGGAAGCCCAGCCAGGTAATCGCGGTGATAACAGGGTGCTTGAGGAGATCGACTCTTACGTGCATATGCCTCCAGCCGCCAGCAAAGCTGAGGCTAACGATCGCCTGCAGCAATTAAGCCCCCAAGCGCGAGGACACCTTGAAGCGATCATCGGTGGCAATGATTTACTGCCGATTTGGTTTCTGAATCGAGGTGCGGAGCTGCGACGAACTGTTGCCCGGATCAAAGTCGTCACTTCTGATGGAGCGGAAGCTTTTGGGACTGGTTTTCTTGTCGGCCCTGGAATTCTTTTAACAAACCGGCACGTACTTGATCAATCAGATATTGGCGGGGATTCACTGTCCTCAATTGTAGCCAATGCCGTTGCAGAGTTCGATGTTGAAATTCTTCCCCAGGAGATAGCACCGGGCAAGACAAGGTTGATAAGCAGTACACCGGCTGTCTTTCGCCTAGCCCCTCAAACCCTGCTGCTTACAGATGCGTGGAATGCACTTGACTATGTCCTGATCGCCCTTGAATCCAAGAGCCTTGATGGTCAGCATGACATCAGCGAATACGGCTACAACCGCCTGGCGGCGGACATGGGCAAGACAGTAACTGGCGAACCGGTATTCATTATCCAACACCCGAATGGCGAGTCAAAAAAGATCTCACTTCTCAACAATAGAATGATGATTCGCAATGAACAGTCAAGCTATCTGTACTACGAAGCCGATACCGAGCCGGGTTCTTCAGGGTCTCCTGTTTTCAACCGTCAGTGGGAAGTCGTAGCCCTTCACCACTCAGTGGAATTCGCCCGGGACCCTGAGGATCGAATCTTGGCAAAGGACGGAAGCTTGTGGAACGAAGCCATGGGCACGGCGGCGATCCAGACCATGAGTTTCAATGAGGGAGTCAGGATAAGCCGCATCTTGAAGCAGGTCGAAAGCAAACGGGAGGCTGCCTTTCAGGATGCACAGGCCAATGCGAGTCTGGAAATCATTAGTGATGGAGGTAGGCGTTTGCTGGATTATCTGTTAGCAACAGCTCATCAAGCACCCGTTGAGGAGTTGATGAAGCCATTGAATCAGAAGATCAGCTTCGCCTCTACTGCCAGCGACTCAGATTTCCCAGCCCCTGAATAATTCACTTCGCCTGGATTACTTACATGGTATCTGCGGTATGGGTCGGGCATGGGTAGCCCGGCCCATACTGGCGGGCTACTCAGCGCACGAACAGCATCTCCTGATAGGTGGGCAGGGGCCAGAGGTCGTCGTCCACCAGGGTCTCCAGACCATCCACCGCCTCCCGGAGGCTGCCGATCAGCGGCATCAGGGTGCCTGCGCAGTGGTGCATGTGGCCATGGGTGTCGTGGGGGGGATTGGCGAGGGCCTCCTCCAAGGCGCTGCAGCGCTGCACCAGCTGGCTGTTGAGGTCTGCGATCTTGGTGGCCAGGCCCCGATCGCTTTGGATGCCGATCGCCTCCTGATCCCGCAGCGAACGGCTCAGGCGCTCCAGGCTCTGCATCACCACCGGATAGATCTGGGTGCGGGCGATGCGGAAGGCCAGCCGCGCCTCCACCTCGATGGCGAGGATGTACTGCTCGGCATACACCTCGAAACGGCTTTCGAGCTCCACGGGTGTGAGCACCCCCTGGCGCTGGAACAGGTCCCGGATCTCGGGGCGTTCCAGCACCGGTAGGGCATCGGCGCTGGTGCGCAGGTTCTCCAGGCCCCGCTCCTCCACCGCCTTGTGGTGCCACTCGCTTGAATAGCCGTCACCGCCGAAGACCACGGCGCCGTGCTCGTCCATGGTGCGCTTGAGCACGGCGAAGGCGGCCTCCTGGAGGGGAACGCCGCTGTTGAGCTGTTCCTCCAGCCGATCGGCGATCCACTGGAGCGAATCGGCCAGGATCGTGTTCAGCGCCACCAGCGGGCCCGCCACTGACTGGCCGGAGCCCACCGCCCGGAACTCGAAGCGATTGCCGGTGAAGGCGAAGGGGGAGGTGCGGTTGCGATCGCCGGGATCCTTGTTCAGCTCCGGCAGGGTATCGACCCCGAGGGACATCAGGGCAGCCTCGGCGGAACCCTCCAAGTGGCCGCTCTTGATCTGGTTAAAGACATCCTCCAGCTGGCTGCCGAGGTACACCGAGATGATCGCTGGAGGGGCCTCGTTGGCGCCGAGGCGGTGATCGTTGCTGGCGGTGGCGATGACGGCCCGCAACAGGGGGCCGAAGCAGTGCACGCCGCGGATCACCGCCGCGCAGAAGATCAGGAACTGCAGGTTGGCGTGGGGGGTCTTGCCGGGATCGAGCAGGTTGCCTTGGGTGGCGTTGCCGATCGACCAGTTCACGTGCTTGCCGCTGCCGTTGACACCGGCGAAGGGCTTCTCGTGCAGCAGGCAGGTGAGGCCATGCTTTTTGGCCGTGCTGCGCAGCACGGTCATCGTCAGCTGCTGGTGATCGGTGGCCACGTTGGCGGCCTCGAAGAAGGGGGCGATCTCGAACTGGCCGGGAGCCACCTCGTTGTGGCGGGTCTTGGCCGGGATGCCGAGCCGGTAGAGCTGGGCCTCCACGTCCTGCATGAACACCTGCACCCGCTCCGGGATGGCACCGAAGTAGTGGTCGTCAAACTGCTGACCCTTGGCCGGTGGAGCGCCGAAGAGGGTGCGGCCGGCCAGCAGCAGATCGGGCCGCAGGGTGGTGTATGTCGAATCGATCAGGAAGTACTCCTGCTCGGCGCCGCAGCTGGAGTTCACCGGGGCGATCTCGGTTTCGCCAAGCAGCTTGAGCAGCCGCTGGGCCTGCTTGTTCATGGCGGCATTGGAGCGCAGCAGGGGCGTTTTCTTGTCGAGCGCCTCGCCGGTCCAGCTCACGAACACGGTGGGGATGCACAACGTCACGCCGTTGGCGGTGCGCATCAGCCAGGCAGGGCTGGTGACATCCCAGGCGGTGTAGCCGCGGGCCTCGAAGGTGGTGCGCAGGCCGCCGTTCGGGAAAGAAGAGCCGTCGGGCTCACCCTGCACCAGCAATTTGCCGGAGAATTCGGCGATCGCCTTACCGTCGGACTGGGGCGAGATGAAGCCGTCGTGCTTCTCAGCGGTGAGGTTGGTGAGGGGATAGAAAACGTGGGCGTAATAGAGGGCGCCACGGGCGGTGGCCCACTCCATAAAACACAGGGCCACCACCGAGGCCACCGAGGGGTCGAGCTTGCTGCCTTCGCGGATCGAGCGCTGGATCGAGCGGAACACCCCCTTGGGCAATGCCGAGCGCATGGCTTCGAGGCCGAAGACATCGCTGGCCCAGATCTCCTCCAGGGGAGCTGGCGGCTCGACCGCCGTGGCAGGCCGCTGCAGAATCGTCTGGAGGGCCTGGAGGCGAGCTGGAGAGGGCATGGGCGGCTCGGGGGGTTGGGGAGAACAATCCGACCAACCCAACACAAGGGTTGGCGCCTTGCGATGCAATGGTTGCTACATAAACTTAATTCACAGCCCCATATTCACGGCCCCATGGCGGCTGGGGCGGCTGCGGGCAGGGGGTTGATGGTGGGGCGGCCATGAACTCCACCGCTGTGCCTAGGATCGACTCGTGATTAGACGAGACCAGCAGAGCGATCCCAAGCCCGCAGCTTCCATGACCGCACCGATCCAGGCCCTCGCCGCCCACGGCGCCGGGCAAGCACTCCAACCCTTTACCTACACCCCCGGTCCGCTCGGCAGTGAAGAGGTGGAGATCGCCGTTGAGAGCTGCGGCATTTGCCATAGCGATCTTTCCATGCTCGACAACGAGTGGGGCATGACCACCTATCCGTTTGTGCCTGGCCACGAAGTGATTGGCCGGGTGGTCGCCCTCGGGGAGCACACGAAGCGGCTGAGCATCGGCGACCGGGTTGGGCTGGGCTGGTTTTCAGGCAGTTGCGGTGCCTGCGATCAATGCCTCTCCGGCAACCAGAACCTCTGCCTCAAGGCCGAAGCCACCATTGTTGGTCGCCACGGTGGCTTCGCCACGCGGGTTCGGGCTAACTGGACCTGGGTGGCCCCCCTGCCGGCAGGCCTCGACGACAAGAAGGCCGGCCCCCTGCTCTGTGGCGGCATCACCGTGTTCAATCCCATCGTGGAATTGGGCATCCAACCCACCGACAGCGTGGCCGTCATCGGCATCGGCGGGCTGGGTCACATGGCCCTGAAGTTTCTCAGGGCCTGGGGATGCGAGGTCACGGCCTTCACCAGCAGCGACTCGAAACGGGAGGAGGCGCTTCAACTCGGCGCCCATCGCACCTTGAACTCGCGCAACGCCGACGAACTGGCCCAAGCGGCGGGCAGCTTTGACTTCATCCTCAATACCACCAACGCCAACCTCGACTGGAACACCTACATCGCCGCCCTCAAACCCAAGGGACGGCTGCACACCGTGGGGGCCGTTCCCGAGCCGATTGCCTTGGCCGCTTTCCCGCTGATTCTCGGGCAGAAAAGCCTCTCCGGCTCGCCCCTCGGCAGCCCATC
>JBKDVK010000133.1:0-6066 GCA_046338875.1 Cyanobacteriota bacterium
CATCGTGAACAGCAGATCGGCGTAGGTGTCGCCCTGGGGGGCGTGCAGCACGTAGTGCACCCCTTCCATCGAACTGGCGATGCGCATGGCGCCCACATGGGGCGGGCCTTCGTAGGTCCAGAGGGTCAGTTCCATGGTGCCGGTGATCGGGAAAAAAGGTTGGATCGGGAGATCAAAGTTGCGGGCTCAAGCGAGCAAACTCAAACGAGCAAGATCAGTCGCACAAGCTCAGACAAAGGAGAGCAGCTGGCGGCGATGCAGGGGGCGAGCGAACAGCTCGGCCAGCTCACCGGCCTGGTCGCAGCCGTGGATGGGGCTGAACACCAGTTCGATCGACCACTTGGTGGCGATGCCCTCCGCTTCGAGGGGATTGGCCAACCCAAGACCGCAGACCACCAGATCGGGCCGCTCGGCCCGTACCCGCTCCAGCTGTTTCTCCACATCCTGGCCCTCGCTGAGGCGGGTGCCGGCCGGCAGCAAGGCCATTTCGGCGGCCATCAGTTGGCGATCCAGGTAGGGGGTGCCCACCTCCACCAGCTCCATGCCGCATTCGCGGGCCAGGAAGCGGGCCAAGGGGATTTCCATCTGGGAGTCGGGCAACAGAAACAGGCGGCGCCCCTCCAGCTCGCGGCGGTGGGGTTCGAGGGCGCGGCGACCGCGAATCTCCAGCGGATCAAGCACGGCGGCGACAGCTGCGGGGGCCAGGCCGAAGGCCGCCGCCGCCGCTTCCATCCAGAGACGGCTCCCCTCCACCCCAAATGGATAGGGGCTTTCGATCAGCTTGGCGCCCCGGTGCACCAGCGCCCGAGCGGTGCCACTCAGAAAGGGTTGGGCCAACAACAGGCGGGTGCCAGCTCCCACCGGCGGCAGTTCCGTGGAGCGCCGCGGCGGCAGGCTGCGCACCCGCGGCACACCCATCCGCTCAAACAACAGCCGAAAACGATCTTCGACCGCATCGGCCAGGGTGCCAACAATCAACAGTTGATCTTCGTCGCTGCTGGGCATCAGCGGCAGCATCGCCATCAGGGCTTGGTCCTCCCCCTGGGTGAAGGTGGTTTCGATGCCACTGCCGGAATAATTCAGCACCCGCACCCGGCCCGCCAGCTGGGCACTGAGCCGTTCGGCGGCCCGTTGCAGATCCAGCTTGATCACCTCACT
The DNA here is from genome assembly GCA_046338875.1 of Cyanobacteriota bacterium. Taxonomy (GTDB): domain Bacteria; phylum Cyanobacteriota; class Cyanobacteriia; order PCC-6307; family Cyanobiaceae; genus Cyanobium. The sequence goes on from JBKDVK010000133.1 coordinate 1,159, forward strand.
GGGACAGGAGCCCACCAGAAAGAGGGTGCGGATTTCGGGGCGGCGCTCCAGCAGCTCCCGCACCAGCCGGTCCAGCTCGTCGTTGGCATCGGCCAGGCCGGCCAGATCCTTTTCCCCCAGGATCGCCGTGCCGAAGCGGGGTTCGGCAAAGATCATCACCCCCGCCGCGCTCTGGATCAGGTGGGCACAGGTGCGGGAGCCCACCACCAGGAAAAAGGCGTCCGGCATGCGGCGATGCAGCCAGACGATCGAGGTAAGACCGCAAAAAACCTCACGCTGGCCGCTTTGCTTGAGCACCTCAGGCAGCGCAAGATCGGCGCTGATGGGTGGGGCGACCATGGGATGTTGAGCATTTCACCCCAGGCTTAGCGAGGCTGGTCCCTTGCTTGGGGGATGGCTTTACAACTGTTGGGGGAAAGGGCCGGCGCGGGTCGGCTGGCGTCAGCATCGGCTGACTTGAGGGTCAGCTGGCTTCAGGGTGGAGCCGGGGCATCGCGGCAAAGGGCTTGGAAATACAACCAGCGCCCCAGGGTGGTTAAGGGCATCAACACATAGGTGATCGGATTGGGAGTGACAATAATCAGACTGCAATTCCAGCCAGCCTGACGCACGATTTCGTTGGCCACGAATGCAGCGCCCATCCCTCCCACCGGATTGAGATTGGAGCGAAAGGGGCCCAACACCAGGCGACGAATCCGCAGTCCTGGAAAACCAGATTCCCGATCAGCACGCTCCAGCACAGGGGCCCGCAGGCTGAGCAATTGGCCCAGCAATCGTTTGCTGACTTCATACAGCGGGCTAATCGCCACCTGGATTTCCGCTTCCGAAGTGTTGACCCATACCTCCGGGCGCGGCCGACCGGCAGGGGGCCGCGTGCGTGCCACCTCGGCGAACAGTTCCAGCAGGCGCCAAAGGCTGAGGGCATTCACCTCAAGCATGCGCTCCACGCTGTCGACGCTGCGGTCGCCATACACATTGATGCCATGGTTGAGCACCAGCAGGTCGACTTCCGCCAGCAAGGGGCGCAGCAACTCCTCCTGGCCCACCGCCCAGCCCACCTGCCGCAGCGGGATCGGACCGCCCTGGGCGTCCCGAAGCTCCAGGGGGCTGCTGCTGCTGGTCAGGGCGATCAAGCGGTCGCCGCGGCGATGCAGGCGCCGCAGCAGGGCCTGACCCAGGCTGCCTGAGGCGCCGGTGATCGCCACCGTGCGGGCCCCCGGGGGTGGGGACGGATTGATGGGATCGGAGGCGGCGGCCATCGACTACGGCTTGGGCAAACGGTGTCGCCAGCATCGGACGGGGCGGAGCAGTTGCCTAAATTGACCCCCAACTTTGCTGCCAGTGAGGTCATTCCATGCCCACCGCCTTGCTGATCGGCTCCTGCGAACCATTCAGTGGCAAATCGGCGGTGGTGCTGGGCCTGGGCCGCCAGCTGCTGCGCCTTGGAGTGGGTTTGTCCTTTGGCAAACCCCTGGCCAGCGACTCCGACGATGACCAGCGGGTCCAGCAGCCCGGCGATCCGCTGCTGGACCCGGATGTGCGCTTCGTCGGCAGCACATTGGGACTGCCCGAAAGCCAGCTGATCCCGTCGCTGCACACCATCAACGCCGATACGGCCCATGGCCGTCTGCTGGCTGGTGATCTGGCCCCCGGCGCAGGTTTCGAGGCCCTCAAGCAACGCCTGCAGCAGGGGGCCGATGACCTGGCCTTGCTGGAAGCCGCCGGCAGCCTCAGTGAAGGCCAGCTCTATGGCCTCAGCCTGGTGCAACTGGCCAGAGGCCTGGAGGCCCCGGTGGTGCTGGTCCACCCCTGGCAGGACAGCCGCAGCGTTGACGCCTTGCTGGCGGCCCGCTCCCTGCTGGGGGATGGGTTGGCGGGGGTGGTGCTCAACATCGTCGAACCAGAGCAGGTGTCCCAACTGCGCCAGGAGGTGGTGCCCGCCCTCGAGCGTCTTGGCATCGTTGTGTTTGGCGTGATGCCCCGCAGTCCGATGCTGCGCAGCATCAGTGTCGAAGAACTGGCCCGGCGCCTGGGGGCCCGGGTGCTTTGTTGCAGCGAGCAGCTGAATCTGCTGGTCGAAACCCTTTCGATTGGCGCCATGAGTGTCAATTCGGCCATGGAGTTCTTCCGCCGCCGCCGCAACATGGCTGTGATCACCGGCGCCGATCGCACCGACATCCAGCTGGCCGCCCTGGAGGCCTCCACCCAGTGCCTGATCCTGACTGGGGTGGGCGAACCGTTGCCCCAACTGCTGAATCGGGCCGAAGAATTGGAAGTGCCCGTGCTCAAGGTGGACCACGACACCCTCAGCACCGTCGAGGTGATCGAAGCGGCCATCGGCCATGTGCGTCTGCATGAACCGGTCAAGGCCACCTACGCCATCCGCTTGGTGGCCGAGCATTGCCGTTTCGATGCCCTCTACGAACGCCTCAAGCTGCCTGCCCCTGTCTGAGCTGAGGTCCCAAAGCGGACCGGTCCGATGGCTGCTAGCTTCATAAGTACGAATGTAGGCATTGGGTGACCCGGTCCCTAGATCTTCCAACAATTGGTCGGGTCGACACATTGGCCCAGGAGCTAGCCATGCTCCAAGACCGGGGCAAGCGCCGCATTGCCATCCTTGGCAGTCGCCATGTGCCCGTGGTGTCCATCCATCTCATTGAACTCGTGGGGCGCTCCCTGGCCCAGGAGGGACACAACCTGATGACCTCCGGTTCCCAGGGGGTTAATGCGGCCGTCATCCGCAGTGTCCTTGATGTGGAACCCTCCCGCCTCACGGTGCTCCTACCCCAAAGCCTGGATCGCCAGCCGGCCGAATCCAGGGAGCAACTTGATCGGGTCTTGCACTTGGTCGAAAAGCCCGAGCACGATGAGTTGCCCTTGCCGATCGCCAGCAGCCTCTGCAATCAAGAAATCATCAGTCGCTGCGACCAACTGATCTGCTTTGCTTTCCATGACAGCGAGACCCTGCTGGCCAGCTGCCGCACGGCCGAGGACATGGGCAAGGTCGTCAGCCTGATGTTCTTCGACTGAAGGCTGTTTCAAGCCGCTCAGAGGGGTCGTGCCGGCAGCACCTGCAGCCTGGTCCCCTCCCTTCCCATCACAGTCACGGCGTTGCCAGGCAGCAGCGGCACGCTCGGTTCCAGGTTGGTGGCGGCCCAGCTTTGGCCCTGCCAACGCACCCTTCCGCGACCGTCATTCTCAAAAGCACTGATCACCTCGGCCAATTCGGCCCGGCTGCTGGGGGCCAGGGGCCGTTCGCGTTGGCGCCGATCCCAATGGCGCAGCCAGCCATAGCCCAGCGCCAGCAGGGCGGCAAACAACAGACCCTGCAGGGTCGTGCTCAGGGCTGCAGTGGCGGCCGTCAGCAGGGCCACCGCCAGGGCCGCCAGGCCGGCCATCAACAGCAGGCCATCGCCATCGATGCCCGCCATGGCCAAGGCCAGCAGCGGCAGACCCGCCAGCAACCAAAACAGGGCTGGGGTGATGGGCATGGGTGGGCAGGCGATCCGGAGGTGGCCGATTTGCCTATGTTGATGGATTAGGACCGCTGGCGATGGAAACCGTTCTTCTGCCGGTGCTGGCTGTGCTGGCCGTGCTGGGCATCAGCAGTGTCAAGGTGACCAGCAGCAGCCAATCCCAGCTGGTCGAGCGGCTGGGCAAGTACAACCGCCAGCTTTCGCCGGGGCTTTCGTTGGTGTTGCCGGGGCTGGAGCGGGTGGTGAGCCACCAGTCCCTCAAGGAGCGGGTGCTGGATATCCCCCCCCAGCAATGCATCACCAGCGACAACGTCTCGATTGAGGTCGATGCGGTGGTCTACTGGCAGTTGCTTGAGCACGAACGGGCCTATTACGCCGTCGACAACCTGCAGGCGGCGATGGTGAATCTGGTGCTGACCCAGATCCGCGCCGAAATGGGCAAGCTGGATCTCGATCAAACCTTCACCACCCGTTCGGAGGTGAATGAGGTGTTGCTGCGGGAATTGGACCAGGCCACCGATCCCTGGGGCGTCAAGGTGACACGGGTGGAACTGCGGGACATCCGGCCGACCGTGGGGGTGCAGCAGGCGATGGAGCAGCAGATGACCGCCGAGCGGGAAAAACGGGCGGCGGTATTGCGATCAGAAGGCGAACGGGAATCCCAGGTGAATGCGGCCCGGGGGCGGGCCGAGGCCCTGGTACTTGACGCCCGGGCCCGCCAGGAGGCCCTGTTGCTGGAAGCCGACGCCCAAGCCAAGCAGCAGTTGCTGCTGGCCCGGGCCCGGGCCGAAGCCGCCGCCGAATTGGCCAAGGCCATGGAAGCCCATCCAGCGGCGGCCGAAAGTTTGAGGCTGCTGCTGGCCCATGACTGGATGGCCATGGGTCAGGAGATGGCCCATGCCAAAGGCGGCAGTGTCTTGATGGTGGATCCCCAAAGCCCCGCCGCCCTGTTGGCAGCCCTCAAGGGATTGCAGGAAAAAGGCTGATACCGGCAGCCATCCCTGCCTGCCCATCGCAGTCGCCCATGGCCCTGAGGGGCGATCAGGCGGGCCAGCGCCAAGCGGCTCGCTCCAGCACCGTCTGGCCGGGCAGCAGCGTCGCCCCCAGTTCCCGCTCCAGCCGCAACACACTGCAGCCCGGGCTGCCCTCCAGGGCGGTGATCAGAGCCTCGGCGTGGGCGACCACCCACACCTGGGTGCGCTCGGCCACCGCAGCGATCAATCGCGCCAGGGGCACCAGCAGATCGGGGTGGAGGCTGTTCTCGGGTTCATTGAGCACCAGCAGGGGCGGTAGCCGCGGGCTGAACAGGGCCGCCGCCAGCAGCAGGTAACGCAGCGTGCCATCGGAGAGCTCACTGGCATCGAGGGGGCGCAGCAATCCCGGTTGGTGCAATTGCAGTCGAAAGGTTGGTTGGCCTGTGTCCACCGTCAAC
>JBKDVK010000134.1:0-8637 GCA_046338875.1 Cyanobacteriota bacterium
CGGCGGCCAGATCCACCTGGGCGGCCTTGGCGTTGAATTTGCTTTTGGCAGCAACTTCCACCTCGGTGGCCTGCAGCGATGCCTTGGTTTGACCCTGCAGATCAAGCTTGGCCTGGGACTCAAGTTTGATGTTGCCTTTGGCGCTAATCGTGATGTCTTTGTCGCTCGTCAGGCTGATGCCTTTGTCGCTGAGTTCGATCTTGTTATTGTGTTGATCTTCGATGGTGATTGTTTTTGCCTTTTCGTCTAGGCTGATTTTATTTTTGTATTCACCATCCGCCTCGCCGACCGCCGTGGTTGCGATGTGCAGGGCCGGCGTTTTGTCGTCAAAGACGATGCGGCTGCCGGCGCGGCTGACGATCGCCCGCAGCGGATTGGTCTTGTCCGGGCTTTGCAGCGGCTGGGGCGGTTTGTTCTTGCTGCCAAACAGGGCTCCCAGAATCAGGGGCTGGCGCGGATCGTCGTTGAGAAAGCCGATCACCACCTCATCGCCCACCTCCGGCCGGAAGACGAACCCCCGGCCGGCGCCCGCATCGGGACTCAGGGGCCGGGCCCATTGCAGGGCCTGATCCGCAGCCATCTGGGGCAGCTTCACCTGCACCCGCAGTTCGCCATCGGGATCCACCGCCAGGGAGGCCACGGTGGCGATTTGCAAACCAATGGCCGGAGGCAGTAAACCGGCAGCCGGCACCTCCGCCAGCTCCGCTGTGCGGGCAAACCAATCGGCGCTCAGGCCCAGGCGCAGCTGGCTGCGCCAGCCATCGCCATCAATCGTATGGGTGACACCAGACACCAACGCCTTGCCGTTGAAGCGCTGGCCCACCCCCTTGATCTCCACCGTGTCAAGAGGCCGGAGGTCTGCGCCGCCATCCACAACGGCCGTACCCCGCAGCAGGGACAAACGGCTGCGCAGCAACCGCGCATTAGCCCAGGACTGCAGTTCAGCGGGGGCGGTTGGCGCCCCATGCAGCAGGGTGGCATCGCTCGCTGCCACGGCCTTGGCAAGGAGAGTGTCGAGTTGATTGCCGATCTGCAGGTTCGTAGGCTTGGCCCGCACCGGGGCCGTTGGCGCCAGCTTGGTGCGATCCCAGCTCTGCACCTTGAGGGATGCCCATTGCTGGGCGCCATCCAGCTCCAGTTCCAGCTCCCTGGTGTCATCGAGGCCGTAGTCGAGGGTGCGCTTTGGGGCCCCCAGCGCCAGGGGCAGGGCACTGATGACCCCGTTCTGCACGCGCATGGCCAGTCCGAGCACATCGCTGCGGCAGAGGATGAAATCCCAATCACTCACATTGAACTGCACCAGTTCGGGATGGGTGATGGGGGTGCGGGCCAGGCGCCCCACCTTGAGATTGGCCTGGCTGATCAGCTGGTGCATCACCTCCGCATCGTTCTTGTTGGCAAACACGCGCGAATGGCGGGACCGGGTCATGGTGATCGCCATGTCCCTGAGGTTCACCTTCAGCCGCATACCCTCATTACCAGCAGATACGGCATGGCGGGTGACGATGCCCTCGAAGATTTGCACTGGAGCTGGGCCACCGCCCACATAACCGAGGGCGATGCTGACGCGGCTGCCCGGTTTGAACAGGTTGCCATCACTGACTTCAAAGCAACGTTCGGCCACATTGCCATCGAGCAGGGTGAGGCTGGCCTGGGGGATGCGATTGAGATCCAGTTGAATCTCCAGGTCCAGCACCTCCAGCTCGGCGGGTAGGGGCCGTCCATCGCAGCGAATTTTGATATCGGGAAGGGCCATCAACTTGGGCCTCCTAGGGGAGTCAGCGGCGGAAACAGCAACTGGCTGCCGGGGGCGAGGCTGCGCAAGCTCTCCAGTTGATTGAAGGCCGCCACCTGCAGGTAGGGTTCGGTGCTGCCGTAATACTTCAGGCAGAGCATCGGCAGGGTTTCACCGGCGAGCACCAGGTGGCGATGGCTGAGATCGGGTGACGACAGCCGCAGGCGAGCCTGTTGTTTTTTGACATCCACGGCCTCGACAAAATTGGCATTGATTTCGGCTAACAAAGGCTCGCCATTTTTATCCATTAATGGATAAACTAATTCGTAATTCTTGAGCCTTGCTTCAAAGGTCGAGCGAATGCCTGCCTGCACCCAACTCAAACGCAGAAAGGAAGGCTCATGGGAATCGCCATTGATCTGGTTGCAGAGCCTGAGGAATAGGGCCACCTGCTTGGCCACCCCCTGCTTGCGGCCCTGGATCTCGCTGGCACCATAGCGTCCGAAGTTGATGCCATTGAACATCAAGGTTACCGCCAGCTGCCTGGAACCACTGGCGTGGAAGCGAGCCTGGGCCGAACTTGTCGACAGTCCTTGGCCCGACTGGTAATTTTGTTCTTGCTTTACTTTTAAGCTTGATAGGTCGTATTGGGCGTGTAGCTTATGAGGGGCAGGGCTGACCGGGCGTGAGTATTTCTTGTCCAGAAAAGCGGTGATATTGAACCGTTGTGGTTTGGCAAGGTTGAGTTCTGGCATGGCTGGTTCAGCGCTCCTTGAGCTGCGCCAGTTGGCGCAATACGGCCCGGGTGCAGCGGGCCACAAGATCGCTTTCCTGGGCCCCTGCCAAGCTGGCCAAGGGCGCCGTCGGCCAATCGGCTTGGCGGTCGGCCGGATCCCTCTCCTGGCGGGCTGGAGCTGGGGCCGGCTGGGCTTGCACCACGGCCCGGATAATCAGTTGTCTGATTTCGATGGTCATCAGAGTTGAATCAGCCGCATGCCGGCATAGGTGAGGCTCAAGCTTTCAATCAAGACCTCTTCGCCTTTGGCGTTGAGGCTGGCGAGTTGCCAACCCACGGGAAAGGCTTCGCAGAACTTCCAAGCCATGGTGGGAATGCCCTGTTCCGAAAAGACTGTGACTAACACATCGGAGCGGAAGAATTGAAATTCGTTGAGAACCTCTTTGATTTGCATCGAAAGGGGCGAGCCGATGACGACGCCTCTTTTGAGCTCAAGTTTGGCATATTCAATGCCCGTGGGTATTACCCGTTTAGAGATAGAACTGACTGAGGTTGGATCTGGTTTGGTGCTGATGGTGGCCCCCAGCCCAGAAGCCTCCTGAAAGCGAATATCCAGAGGATTGGGGATGATGCCGGCGGCAAAGAAAAAGACACCGAAGCGATGGGTCATCGGTAGACCCAAGGCTTGGTTCCATGGTGGCGGCGGTAGGGGAAAGGCCATGCTGATCAGAAGGGATGCTTGATCGACCAGCCCTTAGCCCGTAACTCCAACCGCTCAACGACCACCTCATTGCCCTGGGCGTCCAGATTGGCTCCGGTCAGCTTCACGGGGATGGCCCGATTGGCCTGCCAGGCGATCTTGGCCTGGCCATCGGCCTGGCAGAGCTGGACCTGCAGCAAGCGAGCATCACCCTCTCGCAACCAATCATGCAGACTGGCATCGGCCGCCACCAGCCCCTGGGACAGGGTGAGGGTGGTGTAAGTGTCGATGTAGTAGGTGCCGATACGTTCGCCATCGAGAAAGGAGAGTCCGTCGCGATAGGTGACTGCCGATCGCTCCCATACCAGGCCTTCCACCTTGGTGAAACGCATGGCGATGCTGCCAACAATTACACGGTAGTTATAGGCAACTAAGGGGTAAGCCGTTGGTATGGCGCTAGGTGCGGGAGTTGGCATCAGGTTTCTTCCATCGTGATGAGATCGGCTTGCAGATCTAGGGTTTCAATGGCAGCATCATTCGATTTGGCATCAAAACTTGGAGCGCTTAATTTAGTCGGAAAGGCATTAATTGCTTTCCAGGAAATTACTGGATTTCCTTTTTCATCGCAAAGGCGAATGAAAACATCTTTTTTTTCCACCTGGTTTGTTTGTATGGTTTGAATCCAGCCGTATAAGGCTTTGATGCTGATGCTTTTGACTACCCCTTTTTTCAGGCTGATGGTGGTGGCGGTGCGTTGGCCAGGAAAATAGAAAGTTCTTGGTCCTGGTTGCTTGGTGGTCGGGCTTTCCTTATAGGTGCCCACCTCATAGCCAATTGTCAGGCCCGAGACCTCGGAAAAAGCGATGCTTTCGCCTCCGATCTCAACTCTGTAATTATAAACGGGCAGCGGGTATTCCGTACGAATTGTGGCGGGAGTGGTGGCCATGGTGGTGGGGCAGAGAAGGGGGGACTAGGGTTTGTGGGCAGGAAGGGTCTGTTCAGATATGTGGGAATCTCTTTACTCAGCGAGCTTGTGGGAGAAGCGTAGGATGATGAATTCAGCTGGCCTTACCGCAGCCAAGCCAATTTCCACGATTAACTTTCCGGCCAAGATGTCATCTGTTGTCATGGTTTTACCCAGTCCCACATTGACGAAGTAAGCCTGTTCGGCTTTGGTGCCCTGCAGGGCGCCACGCTCCCATAGCGTGTAGAGATAGCTATCAATCATTCCCTTGACTTTAAGCCAAGTTGATATGTCATTGGGTTCAAATACAGCGAAAGCGGTTGCTTTTTTCACCGATTCTTCAACGCTGATGAACAGGCGTCTAACGGGAATGAACCTCCACTCATTGCTATTGCCATCCAGGGTGCGAGCCCCCCACACCACGGTGCCTGAGCCGGGGAAGCTGCGGATGGCGTTGATGGATTTGCCGGTGGAGTCGATATTGAGCCCTTCTTGGTCTTCCGTAGTTACTTGGATGACCGGAGCTACAACGGCTTGCAGGCTGATGTTGGCGGGTGCTTTCCAGATGCCACGTTCGCGATCAACACTGGCATAGGCGCCGGCAATGGCAGCGCTGGGCGGTAAGATGACCCGCTGGTCGGAAAGTATCTTCAAGATCTTGTTGTAATGGATATTATTTGTGCCTGTGCTGAGGCTGTCGAGTTTAGAACTTGTTGAAGACTCAGCGGCGTTTGAGCCCGGGGTTCCTGAAGCAGCAGCTGCCCCTGATCCTGTAGTACTTGATCCTGCAGCTCCTGATCCGGCAGCGGTTGAACTGGCGATAGCTGTCTTGGTGATATTAACATCAATTTTACTTGTAACTATTCTATGGGATAAGGTAGTTATTAGATCTGGATAGTAAGCTGCTCCACGATCAAGTCGCTCTGTCCCAACAACATCCCTTAGTCCCTTGGCAGATTCTGAAGTAATGTCACTTGGGGAAGTCTTGATGCCGTCTATTTTGGTATCAAGTATGGCGAATCGATCTTTCATTTTAAAGGCGTGGGCCAGGGCGCTCTGATATACGTCACCATAATCTTTGCCTAGCTGAGTTGCTTCTGGGATGACAACTAGTGTTGGATCGTCGGCTTTTTCTAGTTCTTCGATGCCGTTTATAAATTTATCTTTGGCAAACTCGCTGTCAGATCTAGTGCTTCCTATCGAGACTATGAAACAACGTCCGCCGCCATTGCGGAAATAATGGTCAATAGCGTACCACAATAGAAATTTTGGCTTGCTAAATATTGGTACTAGTTGGCCGCTTATATCTTGAATTGCATAGCTAAATTGTTCGGTATCAGCTTCGCTAACAATGATTTTCCAGGGAGCGCTTGGTGCTTGGCCAAAACTTTCTTCATAATCTCGCAAAGATCTGATTTCCTTGATGATTGGTTGTTCGCCAGCGTGGGTTTCTGTGTAGCCAATAAAAGCGGGAATTGCCGTGGCAATTTCTGCTACTGAAGGAGGCAAGGTGGAGATTTCCTCCACATAGATGCCTGGGGTTGCGTAGGTGCTTGGGGCCATGGAAGGGTTGGGGAATCAGGGGACTAGCTGGCTGATTGAAGCGAAGGCCCAAGGGGCGTAGTAATTGCAGGGGCTTAGGTGGAGTCCATGGTTAAGTTGTGTTGGTGTCGATTGTTGTATCCCTTGTTTCATTCTTTTCTTTGTCGAGTAATTTGACGATGATATTTTTTGTTTTCTCGCTGATTTGTGGATGGGGGTCCCTAAGGGTAATCAGTTTGATTTTGTATAAAAGAGCCGGGTGTTGGGTGATTCTCAGGGCTCCCCAAACCTCATTTTGTTGCTGGAAGTTGAGTGAAATCATCTCGCACCTAAGGCTTTCGATGCCCTCTGGCATATGATTTGACAATTGGGCTTGATTGTCCGCCCTTTCCAGTACCGGATGGGATTGAAAGAACCGGATGATATCGGTTAGATAGTTCCAGGCTGTGGGGTAATCGTTGAAGCGGGCAATGAAAAGCGCAGATATTGTAAGAGGTATGTCAGGATTGATGCGTTGACTGCGTTCGTCATAGTATGGATTTGCCCCTCTTAGTTCCCGTTCTTCTTCGACATTGACAACGAGTATATTGACCCTGCCTGATTGAATGTTTAGCGGATCGATCTTATCTCCTTCAATAAAAACAACTAGTGGCTGCCCAGAGTCTGTTTCCCCGTCCTGTAGGTGAGTGTTGACCTTATCGCGTAGATATGTGAGGGCAGCGCCAATCAACTGAACCTCCAGTCGGCGTGTCCCTTGCTGAATTTGTCTAGGCAGGATGGAAGTCGGTCCATTGCCTGGCCCTGGCAGGAAATGTTCAGTAAAAAGCTACTGTCATTGCCGTGCCTGGGGCGTTTGCGAAATGGATTGTTTTAATGCTTAATATTTCTGCGGCTGCTATGCCGTCTGGTCGCTAGCCAAGGCGCTGTGGTGTATGGCGCGGCGATGCTGTTTAGGCGATCTTCAACGATCCACCGACCCCATGATCACGTCGATGGAGCCGAGGATGGCCATGATGTCGGCCACCTTGGCCCCCTTGAGGATGTGGGGCAGGATCTGGAGATTGTTGAGATCGGCGGCGCGGATTTTGAAGCGCCAAGGGGTGACATCGTCGTTGCCCTGGATGAACACACCGATTTCGCCCTTGCCGGATTCGAGACGGGTGTAGAGCTCACCGCTGGGAATTTTGAAGGTTGGGGCTACTTTTTTGGCAACGTATTGGTAGTCGAAGCCGTAGGCGTCACTGCTTTTGCCTTCGCTGATGCGGCGGGCCTCCAGGTTTTCGGTGGGTCCGCCGGGAATCATGCGGATCGCCTGGCGCAGAATTTTGAGGGATTGACGCATTTCTTCAATGCGCACCCGATAGCGGGCGAAGCAGTCCCCTTCCTTTTCCCAGGCGACAGCCCATTCGAAATCGTCGTAGCACTCGTAGTGGTCGACCTTGCGCAGGTCCCAGGGGACGCCGGAGGCCCGCAGCATCGGTCCAGAAAGGCTCCAGTTGATCGCTTGGTCGCGGCTGACAACGCCAAGGCCCTCAATGCGGCGGCGGAAGATGGGGTTATTGGTGATTAGTTTTTCGTATTCATCGATTTTGGGGCCAAACCAGTCGCAGAAGTCTTCGCATTTTTCTAGCCAGCCGTAGGGCAGATCGACCGCCACGCCACCGATGCGGAAGTAGTTGTTGTTGATCAGCCGCTGGCCGGTGGCCGCTTCCCAGAGGTCGTAGATCATCTCCCGTTCGCGGAAGATATAGAAGAAGGGCGTCTGGGCTCCCACATCGGCCAAAAATGGGCCAAGCCACAGCAAATGGTTGGCGATGCGGTTCAGTTCCAGCATCAAAACGCGGATGTAGCTGGCCCGGCGCGGCACCTGGATGTTGGCCAGCCGTTCGGGGGCATTGACCACGATGGCCTCGTAGAACATGCCGGCCGCGTAATCCATGCGGCTCACGTAGGGCACGTACATGATGCTGGTGCGGTTTTCGGCGATCTTCTCCATGCCGCGATGGAGATAGCCGATCACCGGTTCGCAGTCCACCACATCCTCGCCATCGAGGGTCACCACCAGCCGCAACACCCCGTGCATGGACGGGTGATGGGGGCCGAAGTTGATCACCATCGGCTCGGTGCGCGTTTCCAACTGGGTCATGGGAAGGCGGAATCCGGGCTTGCGAGAATTCTAAGGAGCCCGCGGCGCAAACTTGGTGGTCGGCAGCGGGCCAGTGATCAGCGGCCAGGGGCCCTAGGTGCTGGCCCAGAGGTTCTGGACCACGGCGGCACCCACATTCAGTCCCACACCAAAGGAATCCTCACAGGCCTCGCGGATGTGCACGCCGCCATAAACGCGGCTGAGAGCATTCTCCAGGCCGGCCTCGTAGAAGCTGTTGCGCGCTACTCCTGCCCCATCGATAAAGCCCTCAAAGTAGCGCTCCACGCCGGGGAGTTCCTGCGAGGTGACGTCAAAGGTGAAATTGTCACCAAAGAAATGGGTCATGACGCTGGCAAAGGTGCCCCCCATTACCGAGTGGCCGGAAAGGAAATCCGGGAAGGGTGGCGACTGGACGCCATTGATCGAAGAGAGCAAGGACTGCCAGTTTTGGTCTCGGACGGTCAGGGCCGAACCATCCGTATCGGAGAAGCTGCCGGTGATCACGTCCCAGGGGCGGGGCTGAACGTTGTCGTATTTCTCTTTCCAAGCGCAAATAATGCCATCGGCCATGGCCAGGCTGAGGCTGGCCATCAGCTTGGCGTTGGTCTGCAACGAGGTCTGCTGCTCGAGCGCCAAATCCATGGCGATCTCGAGAATCTGGCCGTAGGGCCGGAAGGTGTCGGGCCTGTCGTAGGCCCAGAAGAGAGCGATTTCCGTCTGATCGGGGCTGCGCTCCAACGTCGTTGTCGAGGTGTTCGCCAAGCCGCCGTAGATACGCACTTCGTTCAACTGCTGGGCATAGAGGTCGAGGTTC
>JBKDVK010000135.1:0-7224 GCA_046338875.1 Cyanobacteriota bacterium
CGTTGGTTTTGAAGAAATCGTTGAGGGCCTGAGCCTTGTCGCCGGCGACGGAATTAATCACACCGCTGATCAGCTCATCAATTAGGGCCATGAAATCGGCAGCATTGCTGCTTAGAATCGACCTGCTCAGCATATCTGCTATGGGCTCCCTGGGGGCCAGGGTCATTGCACTTGGTCAAAGTTTGGCAAGAATGTGTTGGGCCGTGCGAAAGGCAAGAGCCAGGGCCGTATAGCTCGGGTTGGATGAACTGCCAGTAGGCAGAACGGAGGTGCCAGCTATATATAAATTTCCAATTCCATGGATGCGTCCCCAGGTGTCTACGACGCCATCTTTGGCAGAGTTAGACATGCGTGTTGCTCCCATGTGATGGTAAAGGCTGTAGGCTCTTTCTATCCAGTTTGCTGTAGGATCTGTAAGATATGGGCTTAGATTGACCTGGGCAATTCCCTTTAATTCTAAGGTACTTTTTAGGGCTTGACCATAGCAATGCAGGGCGGTAAAACTGCGATCGCTAACACGCCATTCCACAATCGGACGGGCCATGCCATAAATATCAATAGCTTCCCCAAGCCTGATGCGACTATTGTAAAGAGGTTCACTTTCGGCATTCGCCATAAGAAAGTATCGCGCTTTGCGGGGGATGGCAATGCGATGTTCGAAGAAGTGGGTTGACAGCAGGCCCAGGGCTTCGGGAGCGGACCTGATCACTTGCTTGAGATCCTTTGATAGCGCTTGCCAAGATCGGGAATCTGGTCTGCTACCGCGCAGCGCATGGTATAGGCGACGTACGGAGTGTAACGGGGTATCTGCTTCACTCTGGACATCAAGATTGCCGGTGACATTAAGAAGCTTATCCCGCACTTGAATGCCTTGACTTAGCTGAATTTTAGGAACATATTTTTGATTACCAGCGGTAAAGCTTGCAAAGAGATGGTGAAATGCTGGCCAGTCAATGGGTTCAAGTCGTGCAGCAAAAAAACCTAGATGATCTTGATAATAACGACCCACCAGGTCTTGCTGATTGCCAATACCTTGCTTGCCATTGTGCCAGGAGGCCAGCAGAATCCGGGGATTTTCAATGCCCCCGCCACAAAGCACTACCGATTCGCTTTTGATCTCGGACTCCTTGCCATGGCGATTGCGGATGCGAACTCCAGTGGAGCGTAGGCCATTACTGTCTAGATTGACGCTAGCCACTTTGGCATTTAATAGACAGTTTACTTGGCTTGAAGTGGTAATTTTTTGTTGATAAAGAGAGGCCAGATAGGGATGGGGACTGTATTTGGATATGTTTAGTTCCAGGGGGGAATTTTTGCCAAAGCCATTGGTAATCTCAGAATTTTTCCATAAATCACTCTGGAATGAAATAGGGCTAAGTCCCAGAAATTTGTCAGCAAGTGGATAGAAACGATTCAGTTCTTCCCAGCTGATCGGCCAGCCTCCTGCCGGATCAATGCCAGGTCTGGGGGCGAGATCCAAGGCACTGAAAGGCAGGGCCTGCCCCCCCCAACGCCGGCTTGATCCGCCAAAGCCTCTGGCCCTGCCTCCGGCTACCCCAGAGGCGACATCGCCGTCGTTGAATTCTGCTGGCACCGCGGAGTCATTCTCGGTATCGGCCAGTCCTCCCTCTTCCACCAGCAGAATGCGACGCTTGCTGTGGGCGAGCAAATGGCTGGCGATGGCCAAGCCAATAACCCCACTACCGACTATGCAGATGTCGCATTGATACTCAATGGAATTGGCCGAATCGGCGAAATCGATGAACATCTCTTAGAAGCAGTTGGCAGGTTGTTGCTGCTCGAGCAGCAGGGTTTCAACAGCGCTTCGGCGGACCTCAAGCCTTTTGAGCAGGGCCGCATTGCTACGGATGTGTCGGGCGTGGCGGCTGGAAAACACCACGCATCCAGATGCATTTTTGATCAGGGCCCCACTGAGTAGCAGTTCACTCAATAAATCAGGCTGGTCTGGATCCTGGTCGGTGAGCTCGGCCCAACGCTGCTTGATGACCACCATCGCCCTGGGATCGGCAGTCAAGGAAAGCCGCAGTGAGCTGTGGGTAAACAGAGGTGGTTGGACCCGCTGGGCAAACCAATCAGTATCGCGATTTGCCCAGGTGTCAGGAATCTGGACAACCCAAGGCACCGTCGCATACTTCTCAAGGATGGAACGGCTTTGCCAGCGACCACTGCCGATGCCGTAGTGGCGAATTTTGCCTTCCTGGACCAATCTTTCTAGACATTCCAGAATGACTGGTTGCAGGTAATGCACATGGCATTCATGCAGTAGATAGTAATCAATATAATCGGTTTTGAGTCGGCGAAGGCTTTTTTCGAGTTGCTCGCTAATGGTTTGAGGTGTGTAGGGCACTGGTGGCATGGTGGTTTCTTCCCCAGACCAGTTGCTTGGGGGGCTGCCGGCCTTGGCGCCAGCCAAGTTCACCGCCGAAAGGGCGGGGGGATCTGGCTGCCTGCGGGGAATCACCCGATTCCAATAAGCCAACAGTTGATCCTTCGACACTATTCTCCTGTTCACTACCCTGGCGATGGGAAGCAGGGGGCGCAGCAACGCCGGATAAGTATTTGGAACCAGGCCGAATTTGGTGGTGATCGTCAGGGTCTCTCGCCGGGAGCGGGCAAACTTGCCAAGTAGCGATTCGGCTAACCCCTGACCGTAGAGGGGAGCCGTGTCAAAATGGCTGATGCCCTCTTCAAAAGCCACCTCCAACAGCCTCAGCCGCCCGGCTGAGGTGAGCGCTGAGCCCATGATGCCGGACGTGCCGAAACCTAATCTTGATGGCAATGGAGCTTTCAACCAAGGTCAGGCGCTGAAACATGAATGAGCCTAACCTAAACCAAGGGCCTTTCGATTGCTGACCAGTCATGGTGGGATTAGATAACATGCACTGATGATTAAATGGCAGCTTCAATTATTAGTTGATTGGTTCGGTCCCTTCAATTCTCCCTTCTGGCTAAAGGCATTGAGATACTCAAGGTGCCAGGCCGCCAAAGATCCTCGTTGCCAGTTTTTCAATTAGCGGTAAATCTGTTGATGCTTTTCCGGAAGGAGCAACTTTCGTTTATCCAGTTAGGGGCCAATGATGGTGTTTACGGTGACCCCCTGCCCGGTTTGTTCAGCGTTTTGGCTGGCGAGGGATCTTGGTGGAGCCCCAGCCAGATGTATTTGCGCGAATGGTCGAGAATTACCGCGACCATGTCGATCACCTGATCTTTGAAAATATAGCCACCTCGCCCGTAGATCGAGAGGTCTCGCTTTATCGGGTTCCGGGTCTAACGGCGGTGGCCGGTCAGAAGATGCAAGATGCCCTGACCGTCACCTCCAAGAATCCCAAGGTGGTGGCTCACCAAGGTGGTGTTCTTCCCGGGCAGCTGGAACAGGTCATCGTGCCCGCTAGGCGGCTGGATGATCTGATTGAGCGACACCAAATGTTCAGCCTAGATTTACTCCAGATTGATTGTGAAGGTTATCACGGCGAAGTGCTTAATTCGATTGATCTCAACCTGCATAGACCCCGCTTAATTCAATTCGAGCACGGCCATATGAAGATTTCCGAACTCGTTGAGATTGAACAGTGGCTTGACGGCCATGGCTATCGACTTCTATTCGGTGGCCGTCAAGCTGATAGCATTGGCATGCCCGATGATTTCTTGGCCAGCTTTGCCTAGGCCTTGCCGCGGGGGCCCCGGTCATCGCTGCCAGCGTAGACGGCCTGGGTTCCGAGTTCGTCTTCAATGCGCAGGAGTTGGTTGTACTTAGCAACCCGGTCACTGCGGCTGAGCGAGCCGGTTTTGATCTGGCCAGCGCGGGTGGCTACCGCCAGGTCGGCGATTGTTACGTCTTCGGTTTCGCCGCTGCGGTGGCTGATGACACTGGTGTACCCGGCTCGCCCGGCAAGATCGATGGCTTGCAGCGTTTCGGTTAGCGAACCAATTTGATTCACCTTGATCAGGATCGAATTGGCCACGCCCCGTTCTATGCCCTGCCGCAGCCGGTTCGTATTGGTTACAAACAGGTCGTCACCAACCAATTGCACCGTGCGGCCGAGTTTTTCGGTGAGCAGGGCCCAACCTTCCCAATCATCTTCCGCCACCCCGTCTTCGATCGAAACGATCGGGAAGCGATTGACGAGGTTGGCAAGTTGGTCGACCATTTCAGCGCTGCTGTATTGGCTCCCCCCAAAGGCATAACGGCCGTTTTGATAAAACTCCGTACTGGCCACATCCAGGGCCAGGGATATCTGATCGCCGGGACGGTAGCCGGCTTTTTCAATCGCCTGGACCAGCAGGTCACCGGCGGCGGCGTTATCGGCCAGATCCGGGGCGAAGCCCCCTTCGTCGCCTACGGCCGTGGAAAGCCCTTGATCCTTGAGCAGTCCTTTGAGGGTGTGGAACACCTCAGCGCCCCAGCGCAGGGCTTCGCGAAAACTGTTGGCCCCGTGGGGTACCAACATGAATTCTTGGAAATCCATGTTGTTGGAGGCGTGGGCTCCGCCGTTGATGACGTTCATCAGGGGCACGGGTAGGAGATTGGCCATCGGTCCGCCCAGGTAGCGATAAAGAGGTAATCCCAGGCCCCTGGCGGCTGCTTGGGCGTTGGCCAGGCTCACCGCCAGGATGGCGTTGGCGCCGAGGGCTGATTTGTTGTCACTGCCATCCAGTTCGACCATGGAGGCATCCACGGCGCCTTGATCTAAAGCAGACAGTCCACACAGGGCAGGCGCGATGCGCTCCTCAATGTTCTCGACCGCCTGGCTGACCCCCTTGCCGAAGTAACGGCGGGCATCGCCGTCGCGCAGTTCGTGGGCCTCATGGGCGCCGGTGCTGGCGCCACTGGGCACAATCGCCCGTCCAGTAGCGCCCCCTTCCAGGTAGACCTCGGCTTCTACCGTGGGGGTGCCGCGGGAATCAAGGACCTCGCGGGCCACGATCGAATCGATAACCAGGTCGAGGGAGTCGAGCACAAGTCCAAGGCTGTTGGCAGCGATCCTATGGGGCGCCATCTACTTGACATGTGTTCTTCGTGCCCGTAATGGGCTAACAATGGCAGGGCAGGCTTGCCCCTTACTCCCCATACCCCCGGGTGCCCCACTGATGCGACTGCTCCACACCATGCTGCGCGTGGGCGATCTGGAACGATCCCTGCGGTTCTACACAGAGGTTCTCGGCATGGGCCTGCTGCGGCGCAAGGATTATCCCGAAGGCCGCTTCACCCTGGCCTTCGTTGGTTACGGCTGCGAAACGGAAACCACCGTGCTGGAACTCACCCATAACTGGGATACGGCCGCCTACGACCTGGGCGATGGCTACGGCCATATCGCCATCGGGGTGGAGGACATCGGTGCCACCTGCGCGGCCATAGCCGCAAAGGGCGGCAAGGTGGTGCGACCGCCT
Source organism: Cyanobacteriota bacterium (assembly GCA_046338875.1). Classification (GTDB taxonomy): domain Bacteria; phylum Cyanobacteriota; class Cyanobacteriia; order PCC-6307; family Cyanobiaceae; genus Cyanobium. The sequence goes on from JBKDVK010000135.1 coordinate 5,410, forward strand.
GGACCGATGAAGCACGGCAGCACAGTGATTGCCTTCGTGGAGGACCCCGATGGCTACCGCATCGAACTGATTCAGACATCACCACCACCGCCCGCCCTGGCTTCTTGAGGTCAGCCTGCCCATGCCTGCCGAATCCCCTTCGTTAAGTGCGGCCCAGACCAGTCTCACCGCCGATCCGGAGCGTTTCAGTGACACCGCCTGGGATCTGCTGATCGCCAGCCAGGACCAGGCCCGCCGTTGGCGCCATGGCTCGATGGACGTCGAGCACCTGCTTTTGGCTTTGCTGCTGGATCGGCGCTTCACGACCTGGAGTGAATCGCTGCCGATTGATGAGGATCGTTTATTGGATCGGCTGGAGGCGTTTTGCGCTGACCAGCCCCCCGCACGAGACGAGACCCTCTACATCGGTGAGGCTCTTGAAGAGCTGCTGGAAGCGGCGGATCGCCATAGGGCCCGGTGGGGAGAGCGCCGCTTGGATGTGCCCCATCTGCTGATCGCCCTGGTCAACGACCCACGACTGGGTGCCCGTCTGTTGGCCCAAGAGGGGCTCAGCGAAGATCTGCTCTTGCGCCAATGGCGCCCCGAGGCCAAGCAGGCAGGGGCTGGGGTGGCCGCCCCCGTCGCCCCTGCCGCCCCCGCCGCCCGGGCCAGCGCGGGCTCCCCGCAGCAGGGAAGGGCCGAGCCCGAGGGCCTCAGGCTGCAACGGCTGGACGAGACCGGTGCCGAGTCCGGGGCCGAGGTCGGGTCTGAGGCGGAGCGGGAGCCTTCGGCGCTGGAGCGCTACGGCCGCGATCTCACCGCAGCCGCCCGCGCCGGCCTCTTGGATCCGGTGATCGGCCGCGACACCGAGATTCGCCGTTTGATCCAGGTGCTCTCCCGGCGGGGCAAGAACAATCCTGTCCTGATCGGCGAGCCAGGTGTGGGCAAGACCGCTGTGGCCGAATGGCTGGCCCAGCGCATCGTCGCCGGCGATGTGCCCGATTCCCTGCGGGGAGTGCGACTGGTCGCCCTCGATTTGGGGGCCCTGATCGCCGGTGCCAAGTTTCGCGGTCAGTTCGAAGAACGGCTGCGCAGCGTGCTCAAGGAGGTGGCCCAGGCGGACGGAGCGGGCGGAGTTGTGCTCTTCTTCGACGAACTCCATACCGTGGTCAATGGCGAGCGCTCGGGCAGCGATGCGGCTGGCATTCTCAAGCCGGCCCTGGCCCGTGGTGATCTGCGCTGCATCGGCGCCACCACCCCCGAGGATTTCCGCCGCACGATTGAGAAGGATCCCGCCCTGGAGCGCCGTTTCCAACAGGTGCTGATCCGCGAGCCGGACCGCGCCACCTGCCTGGAGATCCTGCGGGGGTTGCGGGAGCGCTACGAGCTGCACCATGGCGTCACGATTGCCGACGGGGCCCTGGTGGCGGCGGCCCGTTTGGCCGAGCGCTACATCAGCGACCGTTGCCTGCCCGATTCCGCCATCGATCTCGTCGATGAGGCGGCGGCCCAACTGCGCATGCAGGTGACTTCCAAACCGGAGATCGTGGAGGCGGCCGAAGCTGACCTGCGGCGCATTGAATTAGCCCTGCTCGCCGCCGAGGCCGCTCCACTGGGGGAGAAAATGGCTTTACAGGATCAACGTCGCCAGGCCCAGGCCGGCCTGGAGGCCGTTCAGCGCCGCTGGGCTGTTGAAAAGGAGCGGTTGGCGGAATTGAGGCTGTTGCTGGAGGAGGATGAAGGCCTGCGCCAGGCCATCGCCGAGGCCGAGCGGGATGGGGATCTGGAGGCAGCGGCGCGCTTGCGTTTTGACCAGCTCCACGGTTTGCAGCACCG
>JBKDVK010000136.1:0-10533 GCA_046338875.1 Cyanobacteriota bacterium
TAAAATCGCCTGGCGGAGTCATCCGGTGAATTGATGAAGATTCAATATGACCTTCCCCAGACGAGGTTCAATAAGATGCTGGGCGATTGGGAGCCGATTTATCCCAAGTACAGCATGGGGCTTTGGGAAAATGGGGCTCAATATCTGGAGAAGTCGCAAAAACAAATGATCGACCAGCTGATTGAGAGGCTTGGCATTGAGGATGGCGATCAAATTATTGACTTCGGCTGTGGTTGGAGTTGACTGCCCAACTACATCATGACCAAGTTTGCCAATGTTCGCTTTACTGGTGTCAACATCAGCCACCAGCAATGCACTTATATGCGCGCCAAGAATAACGATCCTCGCAGCCAGCTCAGCTCGGGAAGGTTCACTTTGGTGGAAGGGGACCTAAATGACATTGAGTTTGCCGAGAAATTTGACAAGATCGTTTCGGTGGGTGTTTTTGCCATGTGGGCAACCTGACCCAGTCCCTGCAGAAGTTGGCTTTCTTGCTCAAGCCCAAGGGTTGGGCATTTATCCATATTATCACGGTGCCAATCCCGAATAATATGTTGTCGGTGTTCACCCTTAAGTACATCTTCCCCCATGGCAGGTATTGGAACCATGACGCCATCCCAAGTCATAGCCGTGACTTGAAAACAGTGAAGCGCTGGTATCTCAATTGTATGAACTACCATCAGACCCTCACGCAATAGCCGCATCTCTATAATGCCAATTAAAGTGAATTTCAGAGTCTTGATTATGGAATGGATTATGCACGCTTTCGGCGCATCTGGCGTTTTTATCTCCTGCTGCTTGGTACGATTTTTGCTACCTGTGATGGTGAGTACAACGGCAATAGCCAGTACCTGCTGACCCATGCTGATGCCTCCGGGCTGGCCTGACTGGGTGGGTCGTTGGCGATTAAGTTTTGTATCTCACGATTCCATACTGAGAGACCTCCTCTACCGTATGGGAGGTAATCTTTTTCCAATAAATTTTTTTCTCCCCATTCTTCTCCCCGCCGACACGCCCATGTCAAATGTAGCAGGCAAGGCCTACGCGATGAACTTGATCACCCCCATGCGGCCGTCCCGAACCTGGGTCAACCGTTTCATGTTTGCTGTGGGGAGGTTGGAGCCGGCACTTTTGCGTGGATTATTAAACCTTTCCATTATTCATTTTGCCCGTTGGGTTGTTATTCCCCGGGATCGCTGGCCGGGGATTAGGCCAGAAATGGTTCCAGCCAATGATTCCATGCTATTTGTCAGTAATTTCAATGGCACGTGGGATCAATATATTGACAGCTTTTCCGATGGCATTCCCAACGGGCTGAATTTGTTTTGGTACAGCAGCACCGCCTATCCAGGATCCATTCCCATAACCCCATTTAAGAGTTACATAAAACATAATCAAATTGGCACGGACTATTATTATAATTCTACTCCGGGTTCGGCCCAGCGGGACATCAAATCAGCCCTGCGCATCTGGGCCGGCATTGATGTCTTAGCCCAGGCACTTCCCACTGCGGATCCAGAGGCTTTCGCCCTGCTCTACGCCAGGGTGACTCAGGCGCTCCAGAACAACCTCGCCGCCGCGGGTCCGGCGCCCATTGCCAGTACGGATACCCAGAAGGCGGATGCCAACCGCAGGCAACTGACAGCCAAGTTTTACGCCACCCGCGCCGCCTCCCGTTCGCTTTCTTAACTCCCCATGCCTAATTTTGACGGTGGCCACTATTTCCTCACGGCCTTAATCCCCGTGCGCCAAGGTCTCACTACGGACCCTGCTGGTACGAACAGGATCCTTTCCCATGTCCATGCCATCAAGGAGGTGTTGGCCAGCCTGCCTACCGAGAACCAGGATCCTTACGGCTCGGCAGAAGCCAATCTCGCCGAGGGCATGCTGACGACGGCCCCCTTCAGTCGGGACCTGCGCACCCATCTGGCCCGTATGGTGGTGATCGACGATGTTGCCTATAACGGCCGCCAACATCAAGATGCCATTCGCACAGCGATACTCGGCCCCAATCCGGTCCTGACCGAAGCGGTCGACCACCTGCCCTGGCCCTATCTGGCCTTCATCAGCGATTTCGATGCCGCCGATGGAAACGCTGCCACGTTGACCACCTATCTGCGCGGGCTCTGGTCGGTGATGGGCTACGAGCTGGGGGCGATCTTTGAGCATTGCCAGGGCTTTGACCCGGCCGCCGGGGAGGCTTCGTTTGTGGCCTTGATCGAAAAAGGACAGATCGAAACCACGATGTCCTTCAACGACTATTACTGGAGTGGTCAAGGCCAGGGCGAAAGCCAGCTTTGGCAGGGAGCCGGTGGCCCCGTGAGCCGTACCCGGGAGGCCTTGTTGCCCCCCGGCCTCGCCTTACTGGCGTTGGGACTGCTGGCCTTCTGGAGCGGCCTGCGCGGTGGCTTGCTGCTGCTTGCCCTGCTCGCGGCCTTGTCGGCAGCCATCTATTGGTTGTATCGGCGCGTTCTGAGTCTGGGTTTTGCGCCTTTCCCCACAGCTCCCCGCAGCGATTTGCCTTCGGTGCTCAAGGCTCTCTATCTCCAGCGTCGCTTCATTCGCTTCATGGTGGATCAACAGGGGCAACCTCCCGAGGCCCTGAAGGCCGCCTTCGCTGACTTCGTGGCTGAACATCGGCCCCACGATCCGTCCGCCCCCACCCAGAAACCTGCCACCTACTTCTCCTGAGGACCTCCATGGCACTCAAGCTTGATTTATCGGACATCCAGGGCAATGTATTGATTGCCTATGGACGGCTTGGCTTCCCCAAGGCCCGCTGCGTGCTGCTGCACATCAATAAGAATCAGGCGTACAAAGCACGGGCTTTTCTAGAGGAGTTGCGCGGCAAAATCACCACAGCCGAACTATGGCCTTCCTCGAAAACGGCCAATCTCCCCGAGGATATGGTCACGGCCCAACGCCCCGATGTGGCGATCAATGTGGCCTTCACCTTCATGGGTTTGCTGGCCATGGGGGTGCCGGTGCGCACCCTGCGAAGTTTTCCGGATGAATTTCAACAGGGCATGCTGGATCGGGCTGAAATCCTTATGGATGATCCCAACGGCCTTGGGCGTCCTGAATCCCGGTGGGATCCGATTTGGTTGAACGAGCGCAGCGATCCTCAGGCCGAAATTCACGCCCTGGTTACCTTCAATGCCTCGGCAAATCCCGCAAATTTTGATAGCCCCGAAGCGGCTCTAGAAGCTGCCTTCCAATGGCTGAAGAACCGCTGCGGTGACAATGAAGCCGTCAGCATCTTGGCGGGCCATGGCGGACCCAACCCGCTCTATCAGGACATGAGCGCCTTGGAGGAGCCTGATCCCGACGGTCCACCGGGCAGTATGCGCTACTCACGTAAAGAACATTTTGGTTTCGCCGATGGCTTTGGCGATCCGGTTTTTGAAGGTCAATATCCCGATGCGGTGATGGCCGCACGGGTGGTGGGCCAGGGAAAACGCACGGCGGATCAAACCTGGCTGCCGTTGGCAACCGGTGAGTTCCTGCTGGGCTATCCCGATGAGGCCCAAGAGGTTCCACCGGCGCCGGCGCCCCTGGATTTCAGCCGCAATGGCACCTTTCTGGCCTATCGCAAGTTGCATCAGAACGTCAAAGCCTTCGCGGAGTACATCTCCAACACAGCAAGCCGTTATGGCGCCAGCTACGGCGTCGACCAGCAGGAGGCGGAAGAAACCCTCAAGGCCAAAATGGCGGGCCGATGGTCCGATGGCGTCCCTTTGATGGTGGCCCCCACCTATGGGGAATGGCAGGTGTTTCGTGGGCGGCTGGCCAAGGCGAAGGCCGACAACAACGAAGCCGAATTCAATCGTCTCACTCAACAGCTGACCGACTTCACCTATGCGGGGGATACCGATGGTTCCAAATGCCCTTTTTCCTCCCATCTGCGGCGCTCCAATCCCCGCGACATGCTCGATCCCACAGTACCGGCCAACGCCACGGCCGAACAGCTGACCAAGGCGACCTCGGTGCTCAACAACCGTCGCCGCCTGCTGCGGCGGGGGCTCCCCTACGGCACCACCACTCCCATCCACAGCGACGAAGTCGAACAGGGGGTGTTACTGCTTTTTCTCTGCTCCAGTCTCTTCAGGCAGTTCGAGTTCATTCAGCAACAGTGGATGCAGTATGGACTTGATTTTAATGCGGGCAACGATACCTGCCCCATTATTGGCAACCATGGCCCTGACGCCAAGTTTGTAATTGCCACCAGTGCCGATAGTGGCAAGCCACCCTTTATCTGTGATCGCCCGCCCCAATTTGTCGAAACCCGCGGCGGCGCCTATTTCTTCGTCCCCAGCATGACCGCCCTGCGCCTCATCGCCCAAGGGCTCACCGATCCCACCTGAAGCGCTATGGCCCTCCCTTGTTCTCCCTTGCGGGCCTTGGGGCTCGGACTGGCCCAGGGGTTGGCTGCCCTGCGGGCCCTAGGCTCCATCTTGGTGCAATCCCTACGCATGTTGCTCCAGGGCAAGGGCAGCGTGGCGCAACGGCTGTCGCCCCTGGTAACTGATTTTGCTTTCCAGCGGCAGGTGTTGGCCGTACTGCGGGTTGTGCTTCCCAACTTCAAGTCGCGACGCTCTTTGGTACGGGCCTATGCCAACAACGGCACGGCCTTGGTTTGCCGCAATAGTGATGTACGGGAGGTGCTGGATCGCCATCAAGACTTTGAGGTGGTGTATGGCCCCCGCATGCGGGAAATCACAGGGGGGGCCAACTTCTTCCTGGGCATGCAGGATGGCCCCACCTACAGCCGCGATGTCACCAACATGCGGCAAGCGGTACGCCGCACAGATCCCCAAGAGCTGTTGGTGCCCCAGGCGACGGGATGGGCAGAAGCGATTGTGGGCGCTGGCCATGGCCAGATCGATTTTCCCCAGCAGCTGGGCGCCCAGATTCCAGCCCGGATCGTGCAGGAGTATTTCGGCCTCCGTGGGCCAAGGCGTGAGGATTTGATCGAATGGACGACGTTGCTGTTTTGGTACCTCTTTGTTGATTTGGCAGCCAGTCCTGAGCTGCGCCCCAAGGCCATGGCAGCCGCCGTTCATCTGCAGGAGGCCTTGGATCAGGAAATTCGTGAGCGCAAAGACAGCCTGACTCGCGGCGGCCCGAAACCGGCGGATGATGTGTTGCAACGCTGCCTCGAGATGCAGGAGATTGATACACCTGGAATGGATGATCTTGGCATCAGAAATTATCTGATTGGCTTCATCATTGGAGCCATCCCCACCCTGTCGGCGGCTGCAACCCAAATTGTGGATGAATTGCTGAATCGTCCCGAACAGTTGGCCTTGGCCCAGGCGGCGGCGCGAGGAGGCGATCTGGGCGAGTTTGAAGGCTATGTGTTTGAGGCCCTCCGCTATCAACCCTTGAATCCGATTCTCTATCGGAGGGCCGTGCGAGATAGCACCATTGCCCGCGGCACCTGGCGCGCCATGACCATTCCCGCTGGCACGATGGTGTTGGCGTCTAATTACTCGGCCATGTTTGATCCGATGCAGGTGGAGAATGCCGATCGCTTTTGGCCTGGTAGGCCTTGGCGTGATTATATTTTGTGGGGCTATGGCATGCATGCTTGCGCCGGCGCCTATATCAACGCTGCCGTGCTGCCCGTGATGCTGCGTCCTTTGTTTTGCCGGCCCCATTTGCGCCGCAGCCCAGGTGCCAAGGGCCAGATCGACCGGGCTGCCACCCCTTTCCCGGTGCATCTCGGATTGTGTTTTGACGCCGAATGAGTCTGGTCCCCGAAGTGCCATGCGTTGGCGCCTTTCGCTGGCGATCTTCGCTGGAGTTCTTGGCTTCAATGATTCAGTTCAAACCGGCTGCACCCCGGCGCTCAATCCGGCCGCTTCCAGCCAACGCTGGATGGCATCTGGTAGGGGGCAGCGTTGGCGGTTCGTGGCATTGATGGCCAGGTGACGGGTCAGGCCCCGGGCCACCTCCTCGCCATCAAGATCGAAGCGGTAGGCCACCTCAAAGCCGCTGGGATCGAGCCGGGTGGGCGTCAACACGACCCTCAGCTCATCCCCCACCACCAGGGGGCGGCGGTAATCGGAGCGGCAATGCACGATCGGCAGGGCCACCTCTGGCCTGTGCTGGGGGGTGGGAAACAGGGCGGCGGGGGCAATGCCAAAGCGTTGGAGGCTTTCTTCGTAGGCCTCGTGGCACCAGCGCAACAGCTGGTGGAAGTGCATCACACCGGCGGCATCGGTGTCGCCAAAGCGCACCGTGCGCTGGAGTTGCAGCCAGGGGCAGGCGGCGGAGAGGGGGGCCGGCATGGGAGATGTTGCAGGGGGATAGGGAAAAAGTCACGCTGATGCTGCGATCAGCGCTGTTCAGGTCTTGGGAGGAAAGAGTGGTCTAAAGAATTTTTGCCATACCGATGGGATGGCTGAGTTGGAATGACTGGATTGGCGGGCGCAAAGATCTGTTGCGACCCTGTAGGCGGGATTGTCGGTTTCTTGGTTGCCCTGAAATGCTCCAAATTGGAGGCAGGCTTTGGTAATGGCCCGGGCGGGTGTGGGGTAGATGAAGATAGTGCCGTTTCCATTGGCGCTCATCAGTTCGCCATCACGACGTTCAATCAAGCTCCAGATGCTGCCAAAACCTGATTGAAAATAGTTGCCGAGGGGACGGCCATGACGCCAGAGTTGGATTTTGCCGCCACTTCCGCCTGACACCCAATCGCCATTTTTGCGGATCACCAGGCTCACCACAGCGTTATGGGGCGTTTCTATGGCTGGGCCCTGCTGCTGGCCGTGGTGCCAGCGGCGTAAACGTCCATCTTCTCCAGCACTTAGGAGATCGCCATTCGGTAATTCAGAGATTGCCCAGACGGCTCCATGGCGGGTTTGAATCGCCGCTTCGCTAAGGGGGCGTCCTTGGGAGGACCAATGCTTCATGGTTCCGTCTTTCCCCCCCGTCATCAAGGTGCCATTGGCGAGGGTGGTGAGACTGGCCACCCCTTGTTGCTGGGTGGCAAAGGTGACTATCGCCTGGCCATCCCTCCAGATCCGTACCTTGCCATCGTCGCCGCCGCTGACTAAATCGCCATCAAGGGTTTGGGTGAGGGCAAAAACGCGGCCATGGTCCGTGCGGATCGGCCGGCCGAGGAGCCGATTGCGACGCCAGTGGTGCAGGAAGCCATCACTGCCGCCACTGATCAAATCACCATTGCACTGCTCCACAAGGCTGAGGGCCTCAAGCTGACCCGCTGGGATGGGTTCATTGGCCTGGCGTTGGTCTGGATCCCAGATCCGAATCAAATTTCGATTCTCCGGACTCAATGGTTCGCTGCCTCCCGAGAGCAGCTGGCCATTGCGTCGGCGCATGAGCGTGTAGACGGTGCTGTGGCCACTGCGGTAGTTCCCCAGCAGCACCCCGGCCTGGCTCCAGTGGCGCACACTGCCATCATCGCCGCCGCTGATCACCGTGTTGTCGCTGAGCCCTTCTAGTGCCGTGACGGCACCTTGGCCACTGGCGATCGGCGCCCCAAGCCGTTGACCCTTGCGCCACCATTGCAAGGTGGCATTACGCCCGCCGCTGACCCAATCGCCATTGGGCAGCACCGCTAGGCTCCATACCTCATTTTGGCCACTGGATAGCGGCGGACCCAAGGGGGTGGCCCTGGCCGGATGCCAACGGCGCAGGTTGCCGTCGCTGCCGGCGGTGATCAGGCTGCCATCGTGATCACGCAGCATGGTTTGCAGCGAACCGTGGCCCGACTCAACGGGGGGCCCCACCCTCTGGCCATGGCTCCAGCGTTGCAAGCGGCCTTCATCACCGGCGGTCCACCAGGTGTCAGCGTTGATGGCCACGACTCCACGCACACCGTTGCTGTGACTGGTGCGGATCGGCTGGTCTTGCGGTTCGCCCTTGGCGTTCCATAACCGCAAGCTGCCATCGCGGCCGCCGCTGATCAACCGGCCGTCGGGGGTTTCGGCCAGGCTCCAGACTTCGTTTTGGTTACTGGCCATCATGCCTCGCAGCATGTTGCGCTCGACCGCTTGGTCAAGGCTGACGGCCAGGGGCAAGGCTTCACTGGGATTGCCCTGCAGCCTGGCCATCGCCGCCAATCCATGGACCAGGCTTTGCAGGGGGTCCAAATCCAGCATCGAGAGATGGATGCTCTGGAATTGCCGTGTCTGGGCCTCGTAGGCCCGCAGGTTGGACCATTGGGCCCAGCCCCAGGCGGCGGTGGCTGCGGCGCTGAGCCCAACCAGGCCGGCCAACACCAACCTGCGTTGGCGCCGCCGTTGGGTTGCGGCCCGGTCACGGTGGGCCATGCTCGCCCGCACGAAGGCTTGCAGGTCGGACCCGAACTGCTGGGGCCGCTCCTCGAGCCAGGCCTGGGCGCGGCTGAGCTTCAAACCGCTAAGCAGGGCAGTCTCTTTCTCTGACTCTGGGGCCTGCCGCCATTGGTCCATTTCCGTTTCCAGCTGCTGGCTGCCCACCAGGTACTCCCGGGCCTCATCCAGCCAGCCCCGCAGCAGTGGCCATTTGCGCAGCAGGGCCTCATGGGCCACCTCCACCCAACGCACCTGGTCCCGCTGTTCCACGCTCATTAGGCGGGCTTCCACCAGTCCCTTGAGTAAGGGTTGGGCTAGGGGGGGCAGTTGATCCCAACGGGCCGGGCGCCTGGTGTAATCGTCTTGGTCGTTGATTCGCACCATGGCTGGCACAAAGGCATCCCGCAGGGCGAGGAGGGCCTCGGGCGTGGGTTGGTAGAGCTCCAACACCTCGTCTGCGGCATGGCGCACCGCATTGTCCAGGGGTGAAAGGTTTAGGTGGTCATCGCCGAGGGCTTGGTAATCGGCGAGGCTGAGCACCCGATCGTCGCCAAAGCGGTCGAACAGTTCGCGCAGGGCGAAGGCGAGCAGGGGCAGGGCATCGTTACTGCTGGCGTCGTGCATAGCCGCCTGCACGAAGCTCTCCTCTACCGTCAGCCCCGCCACCTTGGCCGGCCCCTTGATGATTTCGGGGATGCGCTCCCTGGGCAGGGGCGGTAACGACATCGCCTGCAGGGGCACGCTGAGGTCGGCGGCGGCCTGGAGGTTGCCGAGGAAATCAGAGCGCAGGGTCATCACCACCTGGAAGCCGGCGCCGCAGCAGAGGGCGGCGCTGAGGATGGCGAAGCAGAACCGCACCTGATCGGGGTCGCCAATGGTGAAGAGCTCTTCGCCTTGATCGACGCTGATCAGGATCTGGGCCTCGGGGCTTTGATGGACGTTGCGGAGCTCGGCGGCGAACTCGGACAGGGTGGCTGCCAAGCTGCCGTTGGCGTGGGCCTGCTGCAAACGCTGATCGAGTAGGCGCCAATCGCCAAGGCCGCCCAGGGCGAGGGCCAGGCTGTGGGCGAGTTGCAGGCAGGGTTGGGATTGGGGCCGAAAGGGGGGCAGCGGCAACCAGTGGCGGCCACTGCGGGCCAGGCGGGGCAGCAGGCCGGCCCGCAGCAGCGATGATTTACCGGCACCGGAGGCCCCTAGCAGCACCAACAGGCATTGGGCCCCTTGGATGCGCAGCACCTGGAGCCGGGCGATCAGCTCGCGGATTTCCTCGTCGCGGCCGAAATACAGGGCCGCATCCTCTTGATCGAAGCAGAGCAGGCCGGGATAGGGGGGGCGATTGGGGTCCAAGGGGAAGCCCCCCTGATCGTTCAGGGCCAGTTCACTGAGCTGGCGGGCGAGGGCCTCCAGGCCGGCTTGGCGGTCTTGGCGCAGGTCGAGTTGCTGCAGGTCGGCCGCGATCGGCGCCAAGTATTCGCTGCTGGTAGGGGCTGCGTCGCGGTCGGCGCCAAGCAGTTGAAAAATGGGTTTACCGAGGGAGCGGGCCTGGATGAATTCGGCAAAGCACCACTTGGAGGCCATCCAATTGGCGCTTTGGACGATAAGCAGAGCCTGGGAGGTTTCAATCTCGCGGTAGAGGGTGCGTTCCCAATCGGAGCCGGGTGGCAGGCCGACATGCTTGTCAAAATCCAGAAAGGGCGCCTCATATCCCTGCTCCAGCAGCCAATCGGCGACCCAGCGGGCGGCGGCCCCGTCACGGCTGGAGTGGGAGATGAAGACGCGAGCCATCGGGCAAGGGCTGCGCTCATCAATTGTCAGCCCATGTACTCATGCTAGTCGAGATGGCGGGGGTATGGTACTGAAGCGCAGCTATCAGGATTGATCTGAGGTTTTGTCAATGGATCTTGATGTGATAAATTTGTCAGGAGATAAAAGTCAAAGTCAAGAGGCCATGTAGAGGCTGTTTTGATGTAAAAAAGTCAGGGGGTAAGTTGGGAAGAGCAGCTTCTTGATCGGCAACTAGTTGATTGGCAGCTGGGGCTTGCAGGTGAGTAATCTGCTGGCCCTTGTCTCAAGCCATGGCAGCCAAGGCCCCCACCACCTTGGTCGAAGATTTCCGACCTTTTGTGGAGTCGAAGCTGTGGGAGCTGCAGCGCCAGTATTTCGCCGCGCGCGGCCAGCAGGCGTGGAGTGCGGGGGAGGTGCCCCATTACATCACCAGCAACCCGGTGGT
>JBKDVK010000137.1:0-12907 GCA_046338875.1 Cyanobacteriota bacterium
ATCAAGCTCTGGGATCCGGCCAGCGGCCTGCTCCAAGCCACCCTGGAAGGCCATTCAGGCTGGGTGTATGCCCTGGCGGTGCTCCCCGACGGGCGGCTCGCTTCGGGGTCAAGGGATAACACCATCAAGCTCTGGGACCCAACCAGCGCCGAACCTGAATCCAGCCAGCTGCTCTTCGTAGCCGATGCTGCCATCACCGCCCTGGACTTCCTGCCCGCTCCCCCAACCCTGGGAGCCGGAGACGCCAGCGGCCGATTGCACTGGTTGCGCCTGCCTGGGCCCTGAGCCCGCCGCCCAGGCATGTTTCGCTTTGCACGGACCCCCTGCAGGCCCCGGTCGCTTGCTCTTAGATGGAAGCATCGCCGTTGCTGCGGCCCGCCGTAACCCATGACCACCACACTCACCCCTCCCACCACCACCGGTAGCGTCGCCCGCGGTGAGGACGGCGAGGGCAGCCTGCAGGTGCATCTCGACCCCAGCATGAAGATTGAGGAGGGTGCCCTGGTGATCGCCGTCTACGGCAAGGGCGGCATCGGCAAATCCACCACCTCCTCCAACCTTTCGGCCGCCTTCTCCAAGCTGGGCAAGCGGGTGCTGCAGATCGGCTGTGATCCCAAGCACGATTCCACCTTCACCCTCACCAAGAAGATGGTGCCCACGGTGATCGACATCCTCGAAACCGTGGACTTCCACACCGAAGAACTGCGCCCCGAAGATTTTGTTTTTGAGGGTTACAACGGCGTCCAGTGCATCGAGGCCGGCGGGCCCCCGGCGGGCACCGGTTGTGGTGGCTATGTCACCGGCCAAACCGTCAAACTGCTCAAAGAGCATCACCTGCTCGAAGAAACCGATGTGGTGATCTTTGATGTGCTGGGGGATGTGGTCTGCGGTGGCTTCGCCGCACCCCTGCAGCACGCCAACTACTGCCTGATCGTTACCGCCAACGATTTCGATTCGATCTTCGCGATGAATCGCATCATCGCCGCAATTCAGGCCAAAGCCAAGAACTACAAAGTGCGCCTTGGTGGCGTCGTCGCGAACCGCAGCCGCGAAACGGATCAAATCGACAAATTCAACGCCCGAGTCGGCATGAAAACCATGGCCCACTTCCAAGATGTGGACGCCGTGCGCCGCTCACGCCTCAAAAAATGCACCATCTTTGAGATGGACTCCAGCCCCGAAGTCGACGCCGTCCAACAGGAATACCTCAAGCTGGCCCGCACCATGCTCGAAAACGTCGAGCCCCTCGAGGCCGAATCCCTCAAAGACCGCGAAATCTTCGACCTGCTCGGTTTCGACTGAATCCCAGGCAAGAGTTCGATCAAGCCCTCCTGCGGGGAAGCACCAGCGGGGCTTGACCTTGCAGCCAGGCCCCTGCGCTTGACCTGCCAGCTTGGCTCCATGCGCAGGCTGGCCCGGCAGACAGCCTGGTCCCAACCCCTTGGCCTGGCAGGCTGGCCCCATGACCCAGAGCCGCACAGACACCCCCAGGGGGGCCAATCCAGCCGCCAGCGCCGAGGGCGGCGGCCAATCCCTGGCCCAGGCGGTGGCCAGACGCCGCAATTTCGCCATCATCTCCCACCCGGACGCCGGTAAAACCACCCTCACCGAAAAGCTGCTGCTCTACGGCGGGGCGATTCAGCAGGCCGGTGCGGTCAAGGCCAAGGGCGAACAGCGCAAGGTCACCTCCGACTGGATGGAAATCGAGAAGCAGCGCGGCATCTCGATCACCTCCACCGTGCTGCAGTTCGACTACGCCGGCAGCACGATCAACCTGCTCGATACCCCCGGCCACCAAGACTTCTCAGAAGACACCTATCGCACCCTGGCCGCCGCCGATAACGCGGTGATGCTCGAAGACGCCGCCAAGGGCCTCGAACCCCAGACCCGCAAGCTATTTGAGGTCTGCCGACTGCGGCACCTGCCGATCTTCACCTTCATCAACAAGATGGATCGGCCCGGTCGCGATCCCCTGGCCCTGATCGATGAAATCGAAAGCGAATTAGGGCTGGCCTGCTGGCCGGTCAACTGGCCAATCGGCGGCGGCGACCGCTTTCGTGGCGTCATCGACCGCCGCAGCCGCAGCGTCATCCTGTTTCAGCGCGCCGAACGGGGCCGCCAAAGTGCCGAACGCACCCTTGGGATTGATGATCCCGAACTGGCCAACCTGGTCGAACCCGAACTACTCAGCCAGGCCATCGAAGAACTGGAGCTGCTCGATGGGGCCGGCGCCGAACTCGATCTCGAGCTCGTCCATGCCGGTGATCTCAGTCCCGTCTTCTTTGGTTCAGCGATGACCAACTTCGGCGTGCGGCCCTTTCTGGATGCCTTCTTGGAACTGGCCCAGTCCCCCATCGCCCGCCAATCCGCCGAGGGCAGCATTGATCCATTAAGGCCCGATTTCAGTGGTTTTGTGTTCAAACTCCAGGCCAACATGGACCCCCGCCATCGCGACCGGGTCGCCTTCGTGCGGGTTTGTTCAGGCCGTTTCGAGAAGGACATGACGGTGCGCCACGCCCGCAGTGGCCGTACCCTGCGCCTCTCCAGACCCCAGAAACTATTTGGCCAAGATCGAGAGGTGGTGGAAGATGCCTATCCGGGTGATGTGATAGGCCTCAACAACCCCGGCATGTTCGCGATTGGCGACACCCTTTACAGCGGCCCCCGGGTGGAATACGAAGGCATTCCCTGCTTCAGCCCCGAAATCTTCGCCTGGCTGCGCAATCCCAACCCCTCGGCCTTCAAAAGCTTCCGCAAGGGGGTCAACGAGCTGCGGGAGGAGGGGGCCGTCCAGGTCTTGTACGACACCGATGCCAGTAAACGGGATCCGATTCTGGCGGCCGTAGGCCAGCTGCAACTGGAGGTGGTGCTCTACCGGCTTGAGCACGAATACGGAGTTCAAGCCCGCCTCGAACCCCTCGATTTCACCGTGGCCCGCTGGGTCAGCGGTGGCTGGGCGGCCCTGGAGGCGGTCGGCAGGGTGTTCAACTGCAAAACCGTGCGCGATCCCTGGGATCGACCGGTGCTGCTGTTTCGCAATGACTGGAACCTCAACCAGCTGCAGGAGGATCACCCGGAACTCGCCCTGGCGGCAGTGGCGCCGGTGGTGAGCGGCACCGAACCGATCGCCCTCTAGCCAATCGCCCTTTAGGGCGGGTTCGGCCCATCGACCGTCAAGTTGATCACCACGGCGGTCGGCGGCGCGCGCCAGAATGACTGCAACATCTCTTCATGCCTCCTCGGGCCGGTTCCATCCATGCCCAACCCCTTCTGGCTCGTTCGGCCCCGCAGTGATGGCGGCCGTGATTTCGTCAGCTTTCGGCCCTTCCAAAGCGATCCGGGCGCACCGATGATTGAAATCCGGGAGGGCAGCCACCTTCCCCCCCAGTTGCCCCTGCTCAAACGTCGGCGCCGCCTGGCCATCGCTGAAGCCATGGCCTGCCGCCAATCCCTGCTGCTTGAGGCCGGATACCACCGCAGTGAACCTCTTTTCTGATCGCGATTGCCTACGCTCAGGCCATGACCAAAGGTTCCGATCCAATCCCTGAGCCCTTCAGGCCCGCAGCGGCTCCGTCCGACCCCTACCAAAAGCTTGGGGTGGCCCACGATGCCAGTTTTGATGACGTCCAGCAGGCCCGTCAGAGCCGACTAGATGAGGTGCGCGACGACCCGATGGAACGGGCGCGTATTGAGGCGGCCTACGACTCCATACTCATGGATCGGCTCAAGGAACGGCAGCTGGGCCGTCTGAGCAGCGCCGCCCGCACGGCCTCCCAAAAGGAGCAAACGGCGGCAACTGAGCGTTCGGTTTTGCCCTCCCTGCGCTCCACCCCCTCTTTCCCCCTGCCAAAACTGGCCAGCCCCTCGATAGCGGCGCTGCCCAACCTGGCGATGGCCAACGGCCAGGAGCGGCTCTTTCCCCTAGCCGCCCACGGGCTGCTGTTGGTCCTGTTGCTTGCCCTGCCCCAGGCATCCGGGGCAATGCTGCTGGCCCTGGCCTGCCTGGCCACCGTATTCAATCTGCTGCGGCGCCAGGTCAAGTTCGGCCGGGCCATCGGCTGGACCCTTGGCCTGCTTCTGGTCGGCCTGCTGGTCGGCAACCTCGTGCTCCAGTTAGTGATGCAACTGGTGCCCGCCGCCATGCTGGCCACCATGCCCTTGGGGCCCATGCAACTGCTGGGCGCACCGGTGATATTGGTGCTGCTGGCCGGGGCCCTGCTGCTGGCCTAGGGCCAACGAGGGCCAACGAGGGCCAAAGTTCAGGCCACAGCAAAGCCATCAATCAGCGTTTGCAGGCCGGCCGCATCGAGCCGATAAACAGAACTACAAAAATGACAGGTGAGTTCTGCCTGGCCATCCTCCTTAAGCATGGCGGTGAGTTCGTCGCGGCCCAGTAACTTGAGCGCACCGATGCTGCGGTTATAGCTGCAGGGACAGCGGAAGCGCACTGGCGTAATCGCCTGCAGGTCCGCCCCTGGATTGGCATCAAGATCGGGGAAAATGTCCTCTAACAGCCCCTCCAGGTGGTCCCCATGGCTGGCCAGGCGGGCGCTGAAATCCTCTATTTCGCGGCAGCGTTCCTCCAGCAAGGCCACCAATGCCGGTTCCCGTGCCGCCTTGGGCAACACCTGCACCAAAACTCCGCCGGCGCAACGCACACCACTGCTATCCAGCCGTTCACCCACGAAGACCGCCGAGGGGGTCTGCTCGGAATGCAACAAATAGGAGGCAAAATCATCGCCAATTCCACCACTTACCAGCTCCACCGTGCTGCTAAATGGCAACCCCTCGCCGATATCACGAACGACGTGCAGATAGCCGGTGCCAGTAGCCCGCTGAAAATCAAATTGGGGCGGACCGTCATCGCTGGCCAGCAAATCAAGTTCCAGGTCCGGTTTGCCCACGTAGCCCCGCACCGTGCCGTCGCGCCCGGCATCCACCGTCATCCCCCGCAAGGGACCATCGGACTGGATGCGCAGATTTACCCGGCCATGGGCCACCTTCATCGAACTGGCCAACAGCAGACCCGCCGTCATCGCTCGCCCCAGCAGGGCCGTCGTCAGAAAAGACAGTCCATGGCGGCGCCGGGCCTCGGCGCTGGTTTCGCTGCTGTTGACCGCCACCAGGCGGATCCCGCCCCCCGCGGCGGTGGCCCGCAGCAGTTGATCCGCCATCAGCTTGAACCGTCTGCGGGCATCGTAAGAAGCCTGGTGGGGAGCAGGGGCTCCAGCACGCCATCAACCAGCTGCCAAGCCTCGCTGATGCGACCAGCAAACAGCTCCGGTTCGTGGGTCACCACCAGCAGGGCCCGCTCCTGCGCCAGCTGATCCAGCAGCCCCAGCACCTCCTCCCGCACCGTCCAATCCAGGCCAGCGGTGGGTTCATCAAGCAACAACACCCGCGGATTGCGCAGCAGCTGCACCGCCAGGGCCAGGCGCCGTTGCTGGCCGCCACTGAGGCGCTCGGGAGCCTGCTGCAGGGAGATGCCGGCAAGGCCCACCTGGGTCAGCACCTGCTCGATCGCCTCGCCCCCCAGGCGCCGCTGACCGAGGCGCAATTCCTGACCCACGGTCAGGCCCAGGAAATGGCGTTCGGGAAACTGAAACACCAGGCCACAGAGCCAGCGACGCTGCCGGGCCGCCACGGGCTCGTTATTCCAGAGGAAGCGGCCGCCATCGGCCTCAGCCATGCCGCTGATCAGCTCTAGCAGGGTGGTTTTGCCACTGCCGCTACGGCCCGCCACCAGCACCGGTGTGCCCACGGCCAGCTTCAAATTTGCCTGCCGCAGCACCGGCTGGGGCAAGGTGGCGGGGTGGTAGCGGACGTCCTGCAACTCAAGCATGGGCCCAGCATGCCTGGCTGGCGATCGTGTTGGATGGGTAGGCCTGGGGCCTGCAGCTTGACCATGGAGGTTCGCTTCCGCGAAGTCGATCCGTTCAATTGCTGGATTTGGCTGCGCTTTGCCGATCCCCCGGGCCAGGCGGAGAGAAGTTATGTCGAAACCGTTTTTGATAGCTGGTTTTTTCTGGGCAAACTGGGGGCCTTCAATGCCGAAACCCTGCAGGCCCATGAAGCGGGCGCCGATCTGAGTTGGTTGGCCTGGGAAGCGGAAGGCTCCAGCCGCGCCCTGCCGGCCTTGATGCACAACATGGCCGTGATGGAGTATTTGGATAGCTGGGGGCGTTGCTGGCTGGACCTAGGCACCAGCGATGCCCTGGCCCTTGACGTCTTGATCAACGCCTTGGGCCAGCTCAACAACGACGTGGTTGAAATCGAGGAACTGCTGATCGGTGGCATCAACGAGGACTGGCCAATCGAAGACGATCC
The DNA here is from genome assembly GCA_046338875.1 of Cyanobacteriota bacterium. Lineage (GTDB taxonomy): Bacteria > Cyanobacteriota > Cyanobacteriia > PCC-6307 > Cyanobiaceae > Cyanobium. The sequence goes on from JBKDVK010000137.1 coordinate 6,328, forward strand.
GGACAGCCCTTTTGCAACCGACGACGAAGCTGAAGACGACCCAGACTCCGACAACGATTGATCCCACCCGCCGATGGCCCGGGAACTGCGTCGCCTTTTGATCCCACCGTCCCGGTGGTCCCTGCAGGGTGACCCCAACCTGTTATCCCTGGAGGCCGCCGAAAGCCATTACCTGGCCAGGGTTTTGCGCTTCCGTCAAGGGGATCGGCTGGCGGTGGTTGATGGCCGCGGCCAGCTCTGGAGCGCGGTGCTCGAATCGGAGGAGCAACTGCGGCTGGAGCAGCCGCCGGATGCCCCCCTGGAGAGGGCGATGCCGGTGAGGCCGGCCCTCACCCTGGCCTTGGCCGTTCCCCGCCGGGATGCCGAGCTGGTCTGGCGCATGGCGGCCGAACTGGGCGCCGCCCGGCTGCAGCCCCTGATCGCGGCCCGGGGAGTGGTGCGCGAACCGCTGCCCCTGGAACGCTGGGCCACAATCATCCGCGAGGCCACCGAGCAATGCGAGCGCCTCTGGCTACCAGAGCTGGCGGCGCCCCTCTCGGCAAACCGCTGCTGGAGCGAAGCGCTGCCAGGAACACGCCTGCTGGCCACCACTCGCAGGGCGGACATCCCGCCGCTGGCGAGCTGGGTGCAGACGATCTGGAGCCAGCGTCCCCAGGAGCCCATCACCCTGGCGATCGGCCCGGAAGGGGGGTGGAGCGAAGAAGAAGAGCGCCAGGCGCTGGGCGCCGGTTGGCAGCTGGTGACCCTGGGGGACTCGATCCTGCGCACCTCAACGGCCGCGGTGGCCGGCCTGGCGACTCTGGCGCTGCTGCGGCCCGCTGCTGCCGAATGCCCCTAGAGATAAGGACAACACCAACAGCAAAACCGGCCGACCTGCCCTTAGCGCCCGATTGAGCGTTACGGCACCAACCTCTTCAGCTCTTCATCATCGAACGGGCGATGTCGCGGAAGCCGGCCAGATTGGCGCCAGCGGTGCGGCGACGGCGGGCCAGGCTGGCACCGGGCACCAGGCAATCCGGCGCAAAGGTCACGGTGCTGGCGGGGGGACGATTGGCCTGGGCGGCGGCCAACTCGGCAGCGATCTCCTCGGCAGTGGTGCGAGCCGCCGTGGCAACTGCAGCAACGGGCCCGCCGTTATCTGCCGCTGCGGCGCTTGGCGCGGCAGTAAAAGTGCCTGAGGCCACGACGACCGGGGCCACTGCAGCAGGGGCCGCCGCAACGGCGGCTGGTTCAACCGGCGCCACCGGCGCCACCACCGCCGCCACTACAGGTGCCTTTTCAACACCATCGGCGTTGGACCCATTGGCCTCACCTGTGAGGTCGAGGAAAAACTTGGCCTTCTTGAAGAACATGGTCCACCCAAACCTGTCCTTGGATTATCAGCCCTGGGCGCCACTGCCGGGCGCCGCCTTAGATCTGTGCAACAGAACCGGGCCCGGCCGATGCCACCCCTCCCCCCCCAAACCCTGGCTACCTGGGCCCTGGCCCTGGTCCTCAATGGCGGCCTGATCGCCGCGGCCCAGCGGGCGCCCCTGCTAACCAAAGCGGGCTGGGTCCATGCCGGGGTGCTGGGCACGGTGCTCTGGGGCTGCCTTGGCTGGCGGGGCTGGCTGGCGGTGGTGGCCTACCTGGCCCTGGGCTCGCTGGTAACCCGACTTGGCTTCCAGCGCAAACAGGCCCGCGGCCTGGCCGAGGCCCGCGGCGGCCGGCGCGGGCCGGAAAATGTCTGGGGCTCGGCGCTGGTGGGGGCCGTGCTGGCCATGGCCAGTGTCCTGGTGCCGCCCCCTTGGCGGCCCTTACTGCTGCTGGGTTTTGCCGCCAGCTTCAGCGCCAAACTGGCCGACACCTGCGGCAGCGAAATCGGCAAGCGCTGGGGCCGCCGCACCCTGCTGATCACCACCTTGAGGCCCGTCCCCCCCGGCACCGAAGGGGCCGTGAGCCTGGAGGGCAGCCTGGCCAGCGCCGTCGGCGCCGCGGTGATGGCGACGCTGATGGCAGCCCTGGGCTGGATTGCCACTCCCCAGGCCTGGGCCTTGGTGACCCTGGTGGGGCTGCTGGCGACCCTGGCCGAAAGCGTCATCGGCGCCACCTTGCAGCAGCGCCTGCCCTGGCTGAGCAATGAACTGGTCAATGGCCTCCAAACCCTGTTGGCGGCCCTGCTGGCCATGGTCAGCGCCGCGGCCCTGGGCGGGGGCCTGCTGACCCTGGGCGGCGCCGCAGCCATTGCCTGGGCCTAGTCACCCAAAACCAACTTTCGTTTCCAGCCCAAACCCCAGGGCCAGCCCAAATCCTGGGGCCAGCCCAAGCCCGGGGCCAGCCTCAGACCCGTTTAACGCCCACCGCTGAGGCGGCTTTTGCCCCTGCCCATTGCTGGGCGCCATCGCGCAGGCCGGCCATGGCGGCATCAAAGCGGCGCTGGGCCATACGGGGATGCCAACCGAGCTGCTGGCCCAGCTCAACCCAGGTGCAACCCAACTGCAATCGACCCACCAGCAGTTCACGGATGGCGGGATCCAGCGCCGCCAGTTGGCCTCTCAGCCAGACCAATTCCGGGCTTGGCGAGGCGTCATCGCCGGCTGCTTCATTGATCTCCGGCCCCGCCTGGGGCGCAGCGACCAAGGCATCAAGGAGCGAGCGGCCACCGGCCCCATTACCCTCCTGCGAGGTGATGGGCTCATCCAAGCTGCGGGCACGCCCCAGGGGCCCCAGGGCCAGGGCCTCGTCGAGCACATCAAGGCGACAGTCGAGGGCCTGGCAGAGCCCGGCGGCAAGCAGCGGCGTTTTGCCCTGCTGCCGGCGCTGTTCCTGCAGGGCCAAAGCCCGCTGCCGCAGCTCCCAGAGGCGCCGCGGTACCCGCACCAGGGGCTCCCGGTCCCTGATTTCGTGCTGAATCGCCCCTTTGACATAGGGGATGGCAAAGCTGCTGAGACTTGCGGCACGGCTGGGATCAAAGGCCTCGATCGCCTTCAGCAGGCCCAGGCTGCCCACCTGGGTGAGATCGTCGAAGGCCAGGGCACTGTTAACGCCATAGCGGGCCGCAATGCTGCGGACCAAGGGCAGATTGGCCCGTACCAGGGCCTGACGCAGGACGCGGCGTTGGTGACCATCGCGGCTGGCGGCATAGGCCTCCAGCCACAGCCGGTTGCGCTCTGATGCCGACAGAGGGCCGACCTTGCCTGGCGTCCCTGGGATTTCGCCCCGGCCTGCCGTGGGCCCAAGGGCAGCCGACAGGGGGGGAGGGCGATCGGCCACGGGCGCCTTGGGGGTAGAGGCGGCAGGGGCAGCCGCCCCGCTGAGGCTGATCTCTGGCTGACGAGAGATCAGGGTGGCGTGGGTCGTGGAATGGCGAGGCGGGGGAGGGGGAGCTGGAGGGAAGGGCATGGTCCCGGCCACAAATGGAGAATCACAATGAAGCGGTTTGAATCCAGTGCCATCCCCCGAACGGGGGAATTGGGGGCTCAGCTCCAACCCATGGGCGTCGCCAATGTTTCAAGCCTTAATCCAGCCCACTCCAGCAAGGCTGGCCAGGTGCGCACACGTTGGAACACTCGCCTGTGGCCCTCGCCATTGAGATGGACGCCATCGAGGATCAGCCAGTCGCGCCAGCAGGGATCCTCAAGTAAGGGGTCGATCAGGGGCAGGAAGGGCACATCAGCCTCCAGGCAGGCCTCCTCCAGCAAGCCCTCGTAACGGCGCACCGTCGCCAGGTCGTACCAAAGCACTTCCGCCAGGGGCATGGCCTCCGCCAGCACGGGAGTGAGCCCCAGGACAAAAACGGGCGCCAAGCGGCGGCACTGCCGCAACAACTGCTCAATGCCGAACAAAAAGGCCTCCGGTTCCAGCTGCAAACGGCCGTCGGGACTGCCCACCCGGGCCGTGTCGTTGAGCCCCACCGCCAACAGGATTCCCTGGGGACGCTGGCGGCGCAATTCGCCCCGCACCGCCACCTCGGCCTCCAGCCGGGCGGCGACGCGCTCCAGGCCATCTCCGCGCACACCGAGGTTGTAGACCACCGGCCCATTGGGCAGGTCCATCCAATGGCGCTTGAGGCTTTCGCACCAGCCGCCCTGGTCCGGGTCCCCCCAACCGAAGGCACCGCTATCCCCCAGGACGATCAATTTCCTGGGTACGGCAAGGACCATGGCGCAAAAAACTGGGTGGGATGGGGCGTGATCAGAGGCGGGCCTGGAAGCGGGCCAACCGATCCAGGCCGTCCTCCAGGGTGGCTTCCGCCGCCGCGCAGGAAAGGCGAATGCAGCGATCATCCCCAAAGGCCAGGCCCGGCACCACCGCCAAGCCCACTTCTGCGAGCAGGCGGCGGCAGAGATCCATCGAATCCAGCCCCCAAGCACTGACATCAGGGAAGGCATAGAAGGCCCCCTCCGGCGGAATCATCACCACCCCTGGGATCCGGCCCAGGCCATCACTGAGGAGCTGGCGGCGGGTGCTGAAGCGCTGCGCCATCTCGTGGACACAATCACGGCTCGCCGTGATCGCTGCCAGGGCCCCCAGCTGGGCAAAGCTGCAGACATTGCTGGTGCTCTGGCTTTGCAGGGCGGCGGCGGCAGCAACCACGTGGCCGGGACCGGCGAGCCAACCGACCCGCCAACCGGTCATGGCCCACCCCTTGGCGAAGCCGTTGACGATGAACAGCCGCTCGGCCAGATCGGGCGCCACCGCTGCCAGGCTGTGGTGGTCATGGCCAGGGGCCAGCAGAAACTCATAGATCTCGTCACAGACCACCGCCACCTGGGGATGGCGGCGCAGCACCACCGCTATCGCCTCCAACTCCTGGCGGTTCAGCACCATGCCGGTGGGGTTTGAGGGGCTGTTGAGCACCAGCAGCCGGGTGCTGGCACTGATCTGGGCTTCGAGCTCTTCTGGGGAAAACCGAAACCCCCGCGCCGCCTCGGTGACCAACAACCGCGGTTCGGCGCCGCTGAGGCGCACCATCTCCGGGTAGCTGAGCCAGAAGGGAGAGGGCAGCAGCACCTCATCGCCCGGGCCCAACAGCACTTGAAAGAGGTTGTAGAGCGCCTGCTTGCCGCCGTTGGTGACCAACACCTGATCGATCGTCGTCGGCACCCCGTTTTCAACGCTCAATTTGGCCGCGATGGCTTGACGCAGGGCCGGCTCGCCGGCCACCGGGCCGTAGCGGGTATGGCCCGCCTCCAGGGCGTCGGCAGCGGCCTGTCGAATGAAGGCCGGGGTATCAAAGTCCGGTTCCCCCGCCGAAAGGCTGCAGATATCCTCCCCAGCCAAGCGGAGCTGTTTCGCCTGGGCGGCTATGGCGAGGGTGAGAGAGGGCTGCAGCCCCTCGGCCCGGGCAGACAGCTTCAACGGCGCCGACATCAGGGCGGGAGCGGGTGTCGTAATGGGCCATCCTGCACTACCTCTTGACTGGGGGCCGCCCACGGCACGACGCGGGGCGGGTTGGGGGTGTTTTGCTAGAGGTCGATGCGCACGCCGATCCCCCATGTCCCAGGAGCAGCTGACCGCCTTTGTGCAGCGGGCCCAATCCGACGCGGACCTGCTGCAGGCCCTCTCCCAGGCCAGCGATGTGGAGGCGGTGGCGACGATCGCCAGGGGGGCTGGCTTCACAGTCAGCGCCGGCGACCTGTGGGCCGAATCGGATCTACAACCGGAGATGCTGCTGGAGGCCCCCCAGGTGTGGCTGGACCCCCACCAGTCCCTGACGGCCTTTCTGCACCAGGTCGAGCTGGATCCCTGGTATCAGGAGGCCCTGATCCAGGCGCCCGATGGCGAAACCGTGGCCGCCATCGCCCGGGCGGCGGGCTACCCCTTGACGGCCGCAGAGCTCTGGGCCGCCTCCGAGCTGGAACCGGATCAGCTGGAGGATCTGCCGCTGATTTGGCAGGACCCCCACGGCGAACTCTCGGCATTTCTGGCCCAGGCCCAGATCGACGGATCGTTGCAGGCGGCGCTTAGCCAGGCCGATGACGTCGACAGCGTGGCTGCCCTTGCCCAGGCGGCCGGCTACGCCGTGGCCAGCGCCGACATCTGGGCGGCATCCGATCTCAATCCAGGCGATCTTGAATCCCCTCTTCCCCACAGGCCCTATCCCCAGCCCCTGTGAGCGCTCCCGATGACCCCGCCCCCGCGGGCGAGCAGCTCCAAGCCGAGTCAATGGCCGAGTCCCTGGCCGCCGAATGCGGCGCCTGTCGCCGCTGCGGCCTGGCCGCCACCCGTCAGCAGGTGGTGGTGGGCCGGGGCAACCCCAACGGCCGGCTGCTGCTGGTGGGAGAGGCCCCCGGCGCCGAAGAAGAAGCCTGCGGCCAGCCCTTTGTTGGCCGCTCGGGCCGCTTGCTGGAAGCGATGCTGGCAGCGGCGGGCCTCGATAGCGAGCGGGATCTCTACATCGCCAACGTGATCAAGTGCCGGCCGCCGGGCAATCGCAAGCCCAGCCGCACCGAGATCGAGACCTGCCGGCCCTGGTTGGAGCGCCAGATCGCCATGGTGCGGCCCCAGCTGGTGCTGCTGGTGGGGGCCACGGCCCTGGAGGCGCTGCTGGGGGTCAAGGGGGGCATCACCAAGCTGCGGGGTCAATGGCTGCACCTGG
>JBKDVK010000138.1:0-8646 GCA_046338875.1 Cyanobacteriota bacterium
ACTCCTGCTGGCCTTTTGCCAGCAACCTGAAATCGTGATCTCCCGCCAATCCCTGGCCCAATTAACTGGCAGCCTGGTGGACCCGGAGCGAAGCCGTACCTTTGATGTACGTATCTCCCGGCTGCGACGAATCCTGCGGGACCTCACGGGCTCAGAAGATCTGATCCGTCCCATAAGGGGAGAGGGTTATCGGCTGGAAGCAACTGTCATTGAAGAAGGAGCATAGGTCGTGGGAGCGAAGCACAAATCAATCCGTCTGAATGGTCGTGACTGGTGGGATTTGTTGAGCTTTTGCACCTTGGGCTGCGGCATTAGCTTTACGGTATTATTGCTGATAATGCGCATTGTTTTAGAACCTCAAGTCGTAGCTGAAAGCAGCTTACGCATTAGCGTCAGCGTAAAGTTAATCGAAGAAGTCCTTAAAACAATTCCCCCAGATCGCATTCCTACTGGTGTAACTCTAAAGCGATCTAAACTGGGCCCTGAAGGCTCCTCAAGCGTTCAAAGTCGCTTCGGCGACTTACTAACAGCTGATCTCAAGCAGACCTATGGCTTGGAGCGCGATATTCAGCCTGATCGACCTCCCCTTGAAGATCCTTGGGGCGGTTACTGGATTAAATTGGCCTCCAAGTATGATCCGCCCATATGGCTTTATCGCCCGGCACGCCTCGGCGGCAGCAGTGTTTGGTATCTTCCCCTGCTGCGTTCACTTAGCGCGGCTGCCGGCATTTTAATAGGTATAATTTTATTTTTGAAAAGCCGTGTTGAGATACCCTTCATGGATGTCCTAAATGGATTGCCAGAAACCGTGATTCCACCCCTGCCACTGATCCCTGAAAAAGGAATTGCACCGCTGCACTTGATGAGTACACGCATCAATCGACTAATGGAGGGAATAAATAGCGCTGCCAATAGCCGACGTATCTTGTTACGCGGACTGCTCCATGATATCTCTGGGCCCCAAACCCGAATGGGACTCCAGATCGAATCCCTTGAAATGCAAATTGGGGGCAAGTCAAGCCAGGCAATCAAGGCGCTCAGCAGTGATCTTGAGCAACTAAGAAAAATCACTGAGCAATTGACATTACTGGCAGAAAAAGATCAGACAAGCCTTAAATCTGAACAGGTAGCCCTTGACGATCTTTGTCTTCGCGTGATAGCCAGCTACTCTGCGGATTCGATAACAGTAAACATGCCGCGGCTCCTTGTGCAGATTGATTCCACCGGAATGGAGCGATCCCTGCGTAATTTAATCGACAATGCCTTGGACCACGGCCGCCCTCCCGTACGCATCCAGGCATGGCGAGAAGATAATAATTTATCCATTCAAGTTGCTGATCACGGCCTTGGTTTATCTTCGCCGACTATTCCCAACATGCCCTACCAAACCCATGCTAATGACCGAGGGCGAAATTTACACCAAGGCCTGGGACTAAAAATTGTCGAAAAATTTTGCCATGATCACGGTGGTCAGCTAAAGCTAGATAAAGGCGATCTCGGCGGCCTGAGGGCAACAATGACATTAACAAAAAATGTGTTTGGCTTGCCTATATTTATTCAATAATCTAACTAAAACTCTTCGCTCGCTACCCCACGGGCAATCCTGCCAAGATCAACCCGTTCATCCGTGGTTATGCGATGGGGCACACCACTAATAATACGTTCAAAGTTAGAGAATGAATCTTTAATTTCGGGACCATTACCTGTAATAACAAATTCGCGTATTCCTTTATCGTGCCATGATCCACGCATTTTAAACACATTCAGAGCCCGGGCCATCTCACCGCGAATTTCAACATATTGAAGCAGCAATATAGTATCCGTAATAGTGGATATGTGGGAGTCGGTAATGGAGTGACTACCCATAAATTCCTCAGATGTATTTGTAAAGAAACCAGCGATCTCCTCCTGCTTAGCATAGCCAGTGACCCCAATTACAAATTGCCGGAAGGCGTTATGGCTAACCCCACGGGCTAAGGCCGAAAGTGAATCGATGGCCATTCGAGATGGTTTAAATTCACTGATTTCAGTTTTAATAATTTGTAGGTGATCTTCCAATCCCGTGGATTCCGGATAGGCACAGATTATTTTTAATAGGCCATCCTGCTCCAACTGTTCAAAATCTATACCCCAACTCGTGGCGTTGCGCAACAGCTGAGCCCTAGATTCTTCGTAGGCGAACAAAATCGCCCTTTCCTTACTGCGGCAAGCATCTTCAATAAACTTACTCACCAAAAGAGTCTTGCCCGTTCCCGTTGCACCTGTGGCCAGAATTATCGAATCCTTGAAGAAACCACCGCCACACATTTCATCGAGGCGCGGCACTCCCGAACTCAGCCGCACATTGGAAGATCGCTGCGTAAGGCGCATTGCTCCCAACGGAAAGATGCTGACACCATGGGCTCCCATCGTGAAAGGAAACTCCCCTTTCATATGGGTCGTGCCTCGGAGCTTGAGAATCTCAACCGTACGACGACGCCGTTCTCCCTCTAAAACATTACGAAGAATCACTACATTATCGCTGACAAATTCCTCAACTCCATAACGGGCAATCGGACCATATTCATCAATGCGTTCCGTCGTCATCAAGGTGGTTACCCCAATTTCCTTGAGACGGGCGATTAGCCGAAATATCTCCCGCCGCACGACAGAGACAGCGTCGTATTGCTGAAAAACAGCCGTAATAGAATCAATGGCAACGCGACGGGCTTTATACTTACGAATCGCATAGTTTATGCGCTCAATCAGACCTGAAAGATCAAAGCTACCTGCCACATCTTGTCCCTCCGGGTCGGGCGAAGCATCAAGGATAAACAGCTTGTCCTGCTCAACCATTTCACGCAGATTCCATCCAAAACTGGCCGCATTTCTCAGGATATCAAGGGGTGATTCTTCAAAGGTAACAAATATACCAGGTTCATTAAAATCCCGGATGCCATTGTGCAAAAAATTCAACGAAAATACAGTTTTACCGGTACCGGAAGTCCCGCTGATCAAAGTCGAACGTCCAATTGGTAATCCTCCATGAAGGATGTCATCAAAACCCTCCATCCCCGTCGGCAGCTTCTGGACCTGCATCAGGGCTGTGCCAGGGGTGTTGCTGGGGAGATTGGGGTCCTTCATGAAACGTGAAAAAGAGGATTAATTCAGAATTTGACGAAGTTTAAGTGCGTTTAACCACTCAACTTTCCGGCTCAGGGCCATCAAAAAGCCCATCTTCGGCGTCATAGGACTCGTCGTTGAGTTCCTCGAAAAGTAGATCAAGACCAATCAAAACCCTTTCGCGATCTGATAGGTCTCCAATGATTCGGCGAACCGGCGGTGGCAAGATCTTGGCGAGGGTGGGTGTTGCCAAAATCTTGTCTTCTTCTGCCAGTTGGGGATTCTTCAGGACATCAATAACTTTGAGAGCATAAACTCCTCTAAATTCGGTCTCAAGAATATTTCTCAATGTTTTGAGGGCACGCATAGAGTTTGGGGTGTTTCCTGCCACGTAAAGCTTCAGGATGTAGGTCTTGCGAGGTGACATTGTTAGGATTGGTCCATGGCGAAGGAGATAGCTGACTTGGGCGGCCCACCCTTGACGGCCGCAGGACCTAGGGGGACATCGGGCGGAACAGAGCGACGATACATCTCACAAAGATGGGCCATTACATCAAGAAGCGCAAGGCGGTAATCCTGGAGAAAATCTGTTTTGTGACCCTCTAGCTTAATTTGCTTATCATACTCGTCGATCAGATTCATGTGAATTTCAACAGTGTGGGTAATAGGTAGGTCACTAAAAAAAGCGGTATAGACAAAACTTTCTAGGGCCTGGTTAGCCGCGGCGGGATCCTGAAAATAACTGATCAGCAGGTCCCTATAGGTGAGCTTAAGGGAATCAATCAATTCCCTACGTTCGCTTTCCCCGAGATGGCGAAGGAAGCGGGATGGATCTCGCTTGTAATAGACACCCAAATAACCCAAACGGCCATTCAGCCGATTGGCCAATTTCCAACGATCGCTCGCATCATTTACATGCCCAACCCCCTGGGTGCCGCCATTGGCAAGACCCCGTCGCAGGAATCGGGAGACAGCCGCATCAAAGGAATAGCTCAACTGCACCAACTGGTCGGCAGGCAGATGAACTTCGGCGTCGTGATACTCCTGCCGACCCGTAACCTCACCGATGACCACCGCGGGCAAAAACAACCCCTTCTCCGCCAAAGCAACAAAGACATCGGCAGCAAGCGCCCCCTGTTCCAGCAGCAGCGCATCAAAATCTTCGCGCCGTTGGTCCAGCACCTCAACAGGATTTTCAGCGGGATCCAGGCAGACCAACTGGTAGCGCCCACCTTGAAGCCACTGAGCGCAGGCCTCGGCCAGCCTGGGTTCTCTCAGTAAAGAAGCAATGGTGAGCAGGGGCTCGGGCATCAAGCGTGGCAGGGGTTGGGACCAGAACCATCGGTATCTTGACGAACAGAGGCCCAAAAAGGGAGGATATGTGATTGTCTTTCCAAATTCGTGAGACCAGGCCCAATGGCGGCGCCCTTTCTGGGCTGACCTCCAGCCTGGCCGCGCCCCGCCTGCCCCATGACCGATTCCGCTCCATCTCCAGGCACCGCCTACGCCATCGTCGAAGCCTCCGGCCAGCAGTTCTGGCTGCAGCCCAACCGATACCTCGACCTGGACCGTCTTGATGCGGACGTCGATAGCACCGTGACCATTGACACCGTCCTGCTAGTCAAGGACGCCAACGGGACCAACCTGGGTCGTCCCTACGTGGAGCAGGCCCTGGTTGAACTGAAGGTTTTGGCCCACCGCCGTGGTCCCAAAATTCTCGTTTACAAGATGCGTCCCAAAAAGAAAACCCGTCGCAAAAACGGCCATCGCCAGGAGCTCACCCGGGTGATGGTCCAATCCATAACTGTGGCGGGCAAACCAGTCGCCTAAAGCTTTCAGCCGCCTGCTTTTTAGGCAAAACTCCTTCTCACCACCACTTTGCTGCCCCTCCCATGGCTCATAAGAAAGGCACAGGCTCCACCCGCAACGGCCGCGATTCCAACTCCAAGCGATTGGGAGTCAAGGCCTATGGCGGCGAAACCGTCACTGCCGGTTCGATTCTGATCCGCCAACGCGGCACGGCCGTCATGCCTGGGGTCAATGTTGGCCGCGGTTCTGACGACACCCTGTATGCCCTTGTAGATGGCGTCGTCAACTTCGAATCAATCAAACGGGGGCTGCGCAACCGCAAACGCATCAACATCGCTGTCGCCTGAGCTGGCTGGTCTCCCCTGCGGATTTCTGGTCCTCGACAAGCCCTGCGGACCCACCTCCCACACCTGTGTCAACCAGGTACGCAGGGCCTATGGGCTCAAAAAGGTGGGTCATGGGGGCACCCTCGACCCTGCCGTCAGCGGGGTTCTTCCCATTGCCCTAGGGGCCGCAACCCGCCTTCTGCCCTACCTGCCTGGACTCAAGGCCTACGAAGGCACGATCCAGCTGGGGCTGCGAACCAGCAGTGACGACCTTGAAGGCGAAGTGTTGCAACGGGCTCCCGTTCCTGTTCTGACGCTGGAGCGGCTTGAAAACCTGCTCGACCTCTTCAGGGGAACCCATCTGCAGTGTCCTCCCCAAGTCTCTGCAGTGCATGTCAAGGGCGAAAGGGCCCATGTCCTGGCACGACGGGGAGAAGTGGTGCACCTGGAGGCCAGGAGCGTCACCCTGCATGAACTCAGCCTGCTGAACTGGAATCCGGTCTTAGGTCAAATCTCCCTGCGCGTCCGCTGTTCCGCCGGCACCTACATTCGCGCCCTAGCCAGGGATTTGGGCGAGCAGCTGGGCTGCGGTGGCGCCTTGGCCCAGCTCCGCCGCAGTGAAGCCCTCGGTTTCAGCCTCGCCCAGGCCGTCTCCCTCGATAGCCTCGAACAGGACCCCAGGCCGCCGCTGCTGGATCCCCTGCTGGCCCTGCCTCACCTTTGCAGGCGCCAATTGACGGCAGCAGAAGAGCTGGACTGGAGCTGTGGGCGCCGCCTCTCGGCTGCAGCCAACCATCTGGAGGACGAAGCCGTGGCCGTTCTAAACCAGGAGGGTCGGCTCGCCGGCATCGCCCGGGCCGTAGCCGGCGACCAGCTCCAGCCCCGGCTGGTGTTTCAAGCGGAGAGCTGAGCTGGCCCAAGGGAATGCCCACCTGGCAGGATTTTTGCTGCAGGAAGTCCACCTGTCCGCCCACCGTTTCCCCCGCTTCTGATGGCTGGCCATAGCAAATGGTCCCAGATCAAACGCACAAAAGCAGTTGTCGATGCCAAGCGCGGCGCTGTGTTCACCCGCTTGGGTCGGGAAATCATGGTGGCGGCGAGGGGTGGCGCCGATCCAGCCGGTAACTTCCAATTGCGCACTGCTATCGAAAAAGCCAAGGCCGCTGGTGTGCCCAATGCCAACATCGATCGGGCAATCGCCAAGGGTGCCGGGGCCAGTGGCGCCGACGCTGAACAATTTGAAGCGGTGCGCTACGAGGGTTATGGGGCGGGAGGGGTGGCTGTTTTAGTCGAAGCCTTCACAGATAACCGCAACAGAACAGCAGCGGATCTGCGGCTGGCCTTCGGCAAGCAGGGAGGCAACCTCGGCGAAACCGGCTGCGTCAGCTATCTCTTTGTGCAGCGATCAGTGGGCCGTGTCGACTTGAATAGTAGCAAAAATGATGCTGAAGAGGCGTTTGTGGAACTGCTGCTCGTCCTGGAGGAAGGAGGTGGTCCTGCCGTGCTGAGCTGGCAGATTGAGACGGATGGGGCCGAAGTCGTTGGCGAATTCGCCGACCTTGAAGCCCTCCAAGATGGTTTGCGACGCCTTGGCCTTGAGGTAAGGGAATGGGAGCACCGTTGGATCCCGCTGACGCCCTGTCGCCTGGAGAACCCCGAATCCATTAGGGCCTGCATGCGCATGTTGGAAATGATCGAAGACCTGGACGACGTACGCAGCGTGGTCAGCAACCTGGAGGTGGATGACAGCCTGCTGGAACAGGTTCTCGCGGCCCCCAGCTAGGTCGGGGCAAGAGAAGCGGCGCCGCCCCGAGGTGGTTAACGCCCAAGGGCGGCCCCATCCGCCACGACAGTCACATCCGGGTGCAGCTGAAGCCAGCTAGCGGGCAAATCGGCCGTTGGGGACTCCTCAAAGGCGCGGCGCAGCACCGCAGCTTTGGCCGCACCGGTAGCAACCAATAAAATGCGACGCGCATTGAGAATCTCACTGAGGCCAAGGCTGATGGCCCGATCCGGCACCTGGGCCGGATCGCCCCCAAAGGCAAAAGCATTGGCGTTTCGGGTGCTGGCGGTGAGAGCGACACAACGGCAAACCACCTCAGAACCACAGGGGGGTTCGTTGAAACCAACATGGCCATTGGTGCCGATGCCGAGGATCTGGAGCCCCAGACCTCCCTTGCTCGCCAACAAGGACGCATAACGCAGGGCCTCAGCGGCCGGATCACCCCCATCGCCACGGGGCAGCAACACGGACTCCGCATCAAGCTGCAGGGGAGTCACCAACTGGGCTGCCATGGTGGCAGCAAAGGAACGGGGGTCCTTGGCTGAGAGTCCCACGTATTCATCGAGATTGAAGCTGCACCATTGGTGACGCACCCTTTGGCGCTCGGTAGCGGAGCGCTGGGCGAATTGGCGGGCCAAGGCGCCATAGACCGGTTCCATCGTGCGTCCAGTGGCCAGGCCCACCGGAAGACTGGGATCGGCCAACCTGGAGGCCAACAGCCAGTGGGCCACCTGCTCTCCAACGGCCTCCGCATCAGCGAAACGCCGCACCTGCACTGAACAGGGGGCCCCTTCGAGGTTTGCCTTGTCCAGGGTGGCCAGGCCTGGGACCCGGGCAGAGGGCTCAGAAGGATCCCAGGGCCAATTCGGCTCCTTGGTAGTAGTGACGCAGGATCTCTGCATGGCTTTTTCCCCGCAGGGCCATGCCGTAGGCCCCCCATTGACTCATTCCTACTCCATGGCCAAAGCCATGGCCGATGGCCATCAAAGTGGGTGTTGTAGCCGGCTGGAGCGACCCCGAGGGGCCGGCGACAGGAGGCAGGGGCGGTGGGGCAGGCAGGCGGAACCGGAAACCAGGGGCCGGCCTTGGGGCCGGGGCGGGCTCCGCAGTCACCGGATTCACGGCGTCACTGGCCGGAGCGCCCGCCAAGGCCGTCGCCTGGGGCTTGGCCGGAGCCAGCAGCTGGAAGCGCACCAGGGTGCTGCGCAAACCGAGCCGCCGCCTCAATTCGGCGCCGCTCAACACCAGCTGGCCCCCGGGGCCCGTGACACGGGCCTGGCGGATGCGCCCGGAGGTTGAGGTGACCAAGGGCTCGATGGCGGTGACACCGTCGATTTCAACAAAGGCACGACGCAATTCCTGGGGCTCAAAGGACTTGCTCCAATTGCGCACAGGGCTGATCTGGTCGAAATCGGGGACGCTAGTGAGATAAGGAAGTTGACGATTCCAGATTTCCCCACTGTTCTCGGTACTGCCACCACTACAACTGTGGAATACGGCATCAATCAGACGGCCGCGATAGAGCAACACCTGGCCATTGGTCTGGGCGACAGCCTGGCGGGTCGAAGTGGTTTCCGCCGCGACTCCCTTATAAACTTGACTAGCCACTGTGGCCTGAAGATCAAA
>JBKDVK010000139.1:0-3236 GCA_046338875.1 Cyanobacteriota bacterium
TGGACCCAGAACGAACTGCCGAGGCTGCTGCGGGCCAGTGGAGCACCCCTTTTGCTCTCGCCACTGCCGGAAGCCCCCCTGCTGCGGGGCGTGCGCTCGGTGGTGCTGGCCCACGACCTGCTGCCCCTGCGCTACCCCCAACTCTCGCCCCTACTGGCCTACCACCTGGCCTATGTACCCCTAGTGCTGCACCGGGCGGTGCGGGTGCTGTGCAACTCCGAAGCCACCGCCCGGGAGGTGCATGGGCGCCTGGGGGTGCCGGCCCGGCGCCTGGTGCCGATCCGGCTGGGCTTCGATCCGGGGCTACTGCGGCCGCTGGGGTTGCGACGGGAGGCATTTTTTCTGGTGCTGGGCCGCCACGACCCCCACAAGAACCTGGACCGGGTGCTGCGGGCTTTCGCCAAGGTCAAGGATCCCGGCGCCCCCCTGCGGCTGAAGCTGGTTGGCCCCCACGACCGGCGCTACACACCCCGCCTGCAGGCCCTGGCGCAGGAACTGGGCATCGCCGAGCGCTGTGACTGGTTGCCCTGGGTCAGCGATGGGGAGCGCCTGCAGCTGCTGAATCGCGCCCAGGCCCTAGTGCTGGCCAGCCTCTGGGAGGGCTTTGGCCTGCCGGCATTGGAGGCCATGGCCTGCGGGGCTCCAGTGGTGGCCGCCCGGGCCGGCGCCCTGCCGGAGGTGGTGGGGGACGCGGGCCTGCTGGTCGATCCGCGCTCCAGCGACGCCCTCAGCGCGGCCCTGGACCAGTTGCTGCGGCAGCCGGCCTTGGCAGCCGGATTGGCGGCGGCGGGCCCCCGCCGGGCCGCGGGCTTTGACTGGCGGACCAGCGCCAACCAGGTGCTGGAAGTGCTGCGGGAGTGTGGCTAATCGAAAACCCTCAGAAGCCCCAAGGCCAAGCATGATGGCCGCGACCACCGGCAAGGTCCATGCAGGATCAGGAATATCACGTGCTCGCCGCCTTGGAGCAGCGGCATTGGTGGTATCGCAGCCTGCGCCAGCGGGTGGTGGAGCGTCTCCAGCGGGAAGCCAGCCGCCAGGGCCATGCCTTGAAGGTGTTTGACGCCGGCTGTGGCACCGGCGGCATGTTGGCTGAACTGCAGGCCCAGGCGAGCATTGCCTGCAGCGCTGGCTGCGACCTCCATCCCCTGGCCCTGAGCTACGCCCGCGAGCGGGGGCTGCAGGTGGTGGAAAGCTCAGTCAATGAGCTGCCGGTGGGGGACGCCCTCTATGACGCCGTGATCTCCCTGGATGTGCTCTATCACCGCCAGGTCGATCCGCCCCGGGCCCTGGCCGGCATGGCGGCGATGCTGCGCCCGGGGGGCTTGCTGTTGATCAATGTGGCGGCCATGCCCTGCTTGGAGCGACGCCACGATCGACGGGTGATGGGCGGACGCCGGTACCTGGCCGACGGGCTGGGGCGTCAGGTGCGGGCCGTTGGCTTGCAGACCGAATCGGTGTCCTATTGGAATTCCTGGCTGACGCCCCTGCTGTGGCTGCAGACCCGGCTGGAAGCGCTGCTGCCGGAAGGAGACGACAACCAGAATTCCGATTTGAGCTTGCCCCCGATCTGGATCAACAATTTGCTGATCGGCTTGCTGCAATGGGAAGAGCGAGTCTCCAGCCGCCTGCCCCTGCCCTGGGGCAGCTCCTTGATGCTGCTGGCCCGGCGGCCATGACCAGCGGTCCTTGGGCCCTACTGCGGCGTGGACTGAATTCAAGTCTGCTGCGCTTCCTGCTGGTGGGGGGCAGTGGGGAGCTGCTGTATTTGGGCCTGTTCGCCCTGGCGGTGCGTTCCGGACTGTCCAACATGGTGGCAATCAGCCTGGCCGGCGGCATCTGCCTGGTTTTCAATGCGGTAATGCATGCCCGCGTCAGCTTTCGGGTGCGCTTCAGCCGTTCCCTTTTGGTGAGCTACCTCGCCATCCAATCGCTCGGCTTGCTGGTCAGCCTCCTAACCGCCGCCATGCTTGAGCGACTGCCGAAGCCTTTTTCCAGCTCACTGGTGGTCGGTTTGGCTTCCTATGGCGCCTGGTCCGCCCTCTCATTTGGGCTGACCCGGGCCGCCTACCGCCGCTCGGGCGCCGCCGCCGGATTGGCCTCGAGACACACCAACCAACGCCCCTGATAGGGCACGATCGCCCCCGGCTGCGGATAGGCGCGGCAGGGGGGCAGGCCAGCACGCACCTCGGCTTCATTGCCCTCACTCCGATAGGCAATGTGATTCACCTTCACTTGGTGGAGATTAAGGAAAATGGCCGGAATGCTCCATTCGCGGCGGAAGACGGATTCGCCAATGCTGCTCCAGTGTGGAAAGGGTTGGGTGCGGTCGGTGGTGCCAAAGATGAAGAAGGGCTCCGCCGGCCTGCCCCCCTGCAGCGAGGCCGCCCGCACATCGGCCAGGATCGACTGGGAGAGGGCCATGTCCCGCTTTTGCAGCAAAGCGGTGAATTCCCAGACCCGGGCAGCAAAGGCCGCCTGGGGCACCAGATAACCGACCACCAGCAGGCCCACCAACCCCCGGGCCAAGCTCCGGTTCCAGCCCAGCCAGGGGCTTCCCAGCCGTTGAGTTGGCTGGGGCGCCGCCATGGTGGCCAGCACCGCCACGATCAAGGAGGCGATGCCGAGATTGCCAAGGCAGAAGGCACGGGAGGGGAAACCAGAGTCGAGGATGAAAAAGAGCAGCAGGGGCAGCAGGGTGAGGAAAGCGGCCGCGGCCCAGAGAACTCCCAGCCGTTGTCTTCGCTCGGGCCCCCTGCTGATGACCCGCAGCAACTGGACCGTGCTCAAGACCAGTAACAGCAAAAACGCCACCCCAAGCGCCTGTTGGGGGATGCGGGGCAACAGGCTCACATCCGTGGCATAGATCTCCTGGTAGACCCCCCAATCGCTGAGCTTGTGCCAGAAACGGGCCAGGGAGGCAAAGCCGGTGCGGCCATTGGGTTGCTGGCCCGCCATGGCCAGCAGGGAGATCAGGAAATAGGTGACGCCTCCTGTCAGCACACCCGCCACCAATCGCTTGGGCGCTTGGCCGCCAAAGCGCCGGCTGCCAAGGGCCTGGGCCAGGCCATTCCAGCCAAGCAAAGCAATACCCAGATAGCCAGTAGGCTGGTAAATCAAGAGGGCAAAGGCTATGGCCAGCAGGCCAAGCAAGGCATCGAGCCAACGGCGCCCCAACAGGGGCGGGCCACTGCGGTAAGCGATCAAGACCGCGCCCCACACCGACAGGGCCGCCGGCA
>JBKDVK010000140.1:0-24945 GCA_046338875.1 Cyanobacteriota bacterium
CAAACGCAGCGGCGGTGTAATTCTGGGCGGCAAAATCGCGCCCATTTTCTTCAACACCGCCGAAGATTCCGGCGCCCTGCCGATCGAGTGCGATGTCACGGCCCTCAACTCCGGCGATGTGATCACGATCCGGCCCTACGCTGGCACGATTGAGCGGGCTGCAGGGGAGCCGGATGCCGGCACGATCGTGGCCCGCTTCGAGCTCAAACCCAGCACCATCGCCGATGAGGTGCGCGCCGGCGGCCGCATCCCCTTGCTGATCGGCCGCTCCCTTACAGACAAAGTGCGCGCCCAGCTGGGCCTGGGCGCCAGCGATCTGTTCATCCGCCCCGTTGCCCCCGCCGACACCGGCAAGGGCTTCACCCTGGCCCAGAAGATGGTGGGCAAGGCCTGCGGCCTGGCCGGCGTGCGCCCCGGCACCAGCTGCGAACCGCTGATGACCACCGTCGGCAGCCAGGACACCACCGGGCCGATGACCCGCGATGAAATGAAGGAATTGGCCTGCCTCGGTTTCTCGGCCGATCTGGTGATGCAGAGCTTCTGCCATACCGCCGCCTACCCCAAACCCGTAGACATCAAAACCCACGCCGAACTGCCCGATTTCATGGCGTCGCGCGGCGGCGTCGCCCTGCGCCCCGGTGATGGCATCATCCACAGCTGGCTCAACCGGCTGCTGCTGCCCGACACCGTCGGCACCGGCGGCGACAGCCATACCCGGTTCCCCCTGGGTATTTCCTTCCCCGCCGGCTCGGGCTTGGTGGCCTTCGCCGCCGCCATCGGCGCCATGCCGCTGGACATGCCCGAATCGGTGCTGGTGAAGTTCTCCGGTTCGCTGCAGCCGGGAGTGACCCTGCGCGATGTGGTGAATGCGATCCCCTACGTGGCGATCCAGCAGGGCCTGCTCACGGTCGAGAAGGCCGGCAAGAAGAACATCTTCTCCGGCCGGATCATGGAAATCGAAGGATTGCCCGATCTCAAGCTCGAACAGGCGTTTGAATTGACCGATGCCACAGCAGAGCGCTCCTGCGCCGGCAGCACGATCAAGTTGTCGGTGGAAACAGTCAGCGAATACCTGCGCAGCAACGTGGCGCTGATGAAAAACATGATTGCCCGCGGTTACAGCGATGCCCGCACCCTGGCCCGCCGCATCAAGGCGATGGAGGCCTGGCTGGCCAATCCAGTGCTTATGGAGGCCGATGCCGATGCCGAGTACGCCGCCGTCATCGAGATCAACCTTGATGAGCTCAAAGAGCCCATCCTGGCCTGCCCCAATGACCCCGACAACGTCAAGTTGCTTAGCGAGGTGGCCGGTGATCGCATCGACGAGGTCTTCATCGGCTCCTGCATGACCAACATCGGCCACTACCGCGCCGCCGCCACCGTGCTGGCCGGTCAGGGCCCCAACAAGGCCCGTCTCTGGGTCTGCCCGCCCACCCGCATGGACGAAGAAAAGCTCAAGCAAGAGGGGTATTACGCCACCTTTGAAGCCGCCGGATCCCGCATGGAGATGCCCGGCTGCTCCCTCTGCATGGGCAACCAGGCCCGGGTCGAGGACAACACCAGCGTGTTCTCCACCAGCACCCGCAACTTCAACAACCGTCTCGGCAATGGCGCCCAGGTGTATTTGGGCAGTGCCGAGCTTGCGGCGGTCTGCGCCCAGCTGGGTTACATCCCCAGCCCGGCGGAATACCTGGCGATAGCAGCCACCAAAATCGACCCGCTCGCCGATCAGCTCTACCGCTACCTCAACTTCGATCAGATCGACGGGTTCGCCGATCAGGGTCGGGTGGTCAGCGGCGCCGACGAGGCCAGGGTGCTGGCGGAAGCTTGAGCCCTTGGGGCAGCAGGCTCAATGTCAGCGGGCGCAAAATTTTTTATTAAATTTTCAAAAACTTGTCTGAGCCTTGGCTGCGGGCGCAAGGGCTGTGATTGTCCGCGCACAATGCAACATCACGCAACCCGCTTCCAGACTTTCCCTTGTCTACGGTTCATAATGACAATGTTTTGGATCTCCATCCCCCATGATTTCCTCCTGGAGCACTGCCCTCGGCCGCTGGATGCAACCCCTGCGCCGCGTGGTCGTCCTTGGCCTCGCCACCGTGCTGGCTTTCAACCTGGCCGCCTGCTCGGGCATCATCTCCCAGGATGCCAAGGATGCCGCCCGCACCGCAGTGCAAGTGGCCAAGACCGCCGCTGACGTCACCGGCAACGAATCGCTCAAGGGCGTCCTTGAACCCGTGCTGAAGGTGCTCAACACCACCGAGAAGCAAGTCAAGGAAGACGACATCCCCGCCGCCAGCAAAACCATCCAAGCCTTCCAAGGCCTGTGGAAAACCGCCCAGCCCGTCGTCAAGCTGGCTGCCGGCAACAACTACGGTCTGATCGAAAAAGGTGTGAACCTGCTCGTCAAGACCTTTGGTGGCGATGTGGCCCCTTCCAAGGACAACGCCCTCACCGCCCTCACCGGCCTGATTGGTCCCCTGACCAAGCTCCTGACCTGATTGCCCTCAGGCAGCTAAATCAACCAATGGGGAGAAGCAAAGCCTTTGGCTTTCTTCTCCCTTTTTTCTTGAATGCCAGTCTCCTAAGTGGAGTAACAACCATTACAAGAAGCCAAAAAAGTCGCCTTCTCCCCCCGATTTTGTCAAAATTGGTGTCGTCAAATCATCAAGCTCCATGAAGCGCCTGCTTTCCGCCGGCATGGCTTTGGCCATCGCCGGCACCCTGGGCCTCTCCGGTTGTTCCAGCAGCACCAACGAAGCAACCCGTCAGACCGGTGAAGCGGTTGAAGGAGCCGTTAAGGATGGTGCCAACGCCGTCGGCGATGCCGCCAAGACCGCTGCCAGCGCCACCGGCCAAGCCGCCCTTGCTCCAGCCCTCACCCCTGTGCTGAATCTGCTCAACAAGAGCAACGATGAAGTCAAAGCCGGCAATCTGGCTGGTGCCATCGCTTCCATGGGCGGCTTCAGCGCCCTCTGGGCCACGGCTGGTCCCGTGATCAAGCCCCTGGCTGGCGACAAGTGGACCATCATTGATACTGCCGCTCGGTTGGTTCTCTCCACCTTCGAGAAGGGCAAAACCCCCACGGCCGCCAATGCCAGCTCTGCCATCACCGGTCTGCTTGGCCCCCTCAGCGCCCTGCTCAAGTAAGCCCTGCCTCAAAGCGCAGCGCCCCTACAACCCCTTGTCCAGCAGGCAGGGGGTTTTTTGATGACAAACCAAAGAAAGCGAGCAATTGGCCCCGGCTCTGAGCCGCCGTAGTGACACGCTGGGAGGGTTCCCCTCTGCGCCGCTCGCCTGGACCAGGAAATCCTGCTGTTTGAACCGGCCACCCCCGCAGCTGGAGCCCTCAAGGCGGTACTGGCCTTTCCCAGTACCTACTCAGTGGGCATCACCAGCCTGGGCTATCAGGTGGTGTGGGCCACCCTGGCGCGGCGAGCCGATATCTCGGTACGGCGTCTGTTCACCGACCGCGGCGATCCGACCCATCGCCAAGGGGAACCAGGGCTTGAACTCTTTGGCCTGTCGCTCAGCTGGGAGCTTGATGCGCCGGTGTTGCTTGATTTACTGGAGGCAGAGCGAATCCCCACCTGGAGCAGCCAGCGCGGCGATGGCGATCCGATTGTGTTTGGGGGCGGCCCCGTGCTCACCGCCAATCCCGAACCCCTGGCCCCCTTTCTGGATGTGGTCCTCTTGGGGGACGGGGAGCTGCTCTTGCCCGCCTTCATCGACGCCCTGCAGGCCTGCCGCAACGCGCCTCGATCAGAAAAGCTGCGCGCCCTGGCCCAGGTGAGTGGGGTCTACGTTCCCTCGCTACATGCGCCTCTCTATGACAGGGAGGGCAACCTGCTGGCCATCGATCCGATCGAGGCCGGCCTGCCCTCAGTTGTTGCCAAACAAACCTGGCGGGGCAACACCCTCAGCCATTCGACGGTGATCACCCCGGAGGCCGCCTGGCCCTCCATCCACCTGGTGGAGGTGGCCCGCAGCTGCCCCGAGCTCTGCCGCTTCTGCCTGGCCAGTTACCTCACCCTCCCCTTTCGCACAGCCTCCCTTGATGACGGCCTGATCCCAGCGGTGGAAGCGGGGCTCTCGGCCACCCGCCGGCTGGGATTGCTAGGGGCTTCCGTCACCCAGCACCCCCAGTTCGAAGACCTGCTGGGCTGGCTGGGCCAACCGCAATTCGATGACCTCCGCGTCAGCGTCAGCTCGGTACGGGCCGCCACCGTTACTCCAACCCTGGCGACCAGCCTCGCCGCCCGGGGCAGCCAATCGCTGACCATCGCCATTGAAAGCGGCAGCGATCGCATGCGCACCCTGGTGAACAAGAAGCTCAGCCGCGACGAAATCCATGCCGCCGCCCGCCATGCCCGCGATGGTGGCCTCAAGAGCCTCAAGCTCTATGGAATGGTGGGCCTTCCCAGCGAAAACGATGACGACATCGAGGCCACGGCGGAGCTGCTGCTGGCCCTGCGCAGCGCCACCCCGGGGTTGCGATTGACGCTGGGGGTCAGCACCTTTGTGCCCAAGGCCCACACCCCTTTCCAGTGGGAACCGGTGCGCCCCGAAGCCGACAAGCGCTTGAAAACCCTGGCCAAACGACTCAAGCCCAAGGGCATCGCCCTGCGCCCGGAAAGCTACGGCTGGAGCGTGATCCAGGCCCTGCTCTCCCGCGGCGACCGGCGACTGGCTCCCGTGATTGCCGCCGCTAGGGGGCGCCACGGCAGCCTGGGGGGGTGGAAAGCGGCCCATCGCGCCGTGCGCGACGGCGATCACAGCCCCCCCGCAGGCTGGGAATTGCCCGCCCCGCCCCCCTGGGAAGAAGTCATCCACCAGCGCTGGGACCTCGGACGGGTGCTCCCCTGGGATCATCTGCAGGGGCCCCTGCCCAAGGGGACCCTGGTCAAGCACCATCAGGAGGCGATGAACCTCACCGATCCAGCCTCGGCCCCAAGCCCGACCGCCCTGAGCTGACCGCCCGCAACCCCGCCAGCAGCACCCAGCCAGCGATGTTGATGCGGCTGTCAAACAGGGGGATGTCGGTGGCATGGAGGGCCACCAGAGCCAGGGACGCCGTCCACCAAGCCCGATCAAAGACCGGGCCGGTCGCCATGCCCAACCGCACCCCCCTCAGCAGCAACCAGAAGCAGAAACCCACCAGCAGCAGAGCGGCCGGCAGGCCGTGGCTGAGCGCCAGATCAATCGGCAAATTGTGGGGATGGCCATGCCAATGGCCGGTGCGGCGCGGATAGATGAGGCTGAAGGCGGCCGCCCCCCAACCCAGCCAGGGCCGCTCTGCAATCAACCCCAAGGCCACCTGCCACTGGGCTAACCGCGTAATCGCCAAGGGCCTCTGACCGGCGAACTGGAAATCGTTGAGGCGCGCCCAGACGGCCTCGGGCACCAACTGCTGGGCTGGGCCCTGCAGCAGCGAGGGCACCCCCGGCAGGGTGGCCGCAGCGACCAAGCCGAGACCGATGGCCAGCAGGGGCAGCAACCAGGCCCAGCTGGCGGGCCCCGCCACCAGGGGCATGGTCAAGATCAGGGCCCCCCAGGCGTTGCGCGAGTCGGTGAGAAAGACAGCCGCCACCATGGCCGCCGCAATCGCCAAGACCCCAAGACGTTGACGCCAACCCAAAAAGGGCTGCAGCAGGGCGGCCAAGGTGAAGGGCCAGGCGATCACCAGCCAGGCACCGGCAATGTTGGCGTAATCGAACAGACCAGCCAACCGCCCCTCGGGATTGCCACCGGGATGGAGATGCCAAATGATCAATCCCCCCAGGGCCTGGAAGGGGCCATGCCAACCCCAGGCCAGTTGGCCCAGGCCGGTCACAACGACGGGTATGGTGCCGGCCACAAGCATCAGACCGGCGCGCCGCCGTGAGGCCTGGTCGATCAAATAGGGCTGGAAGCCCCAGAAGCCCCAGAAGAAAGGCAGCCAGTTGCCCAGCCCCACCCAGGCCAGCCAGCCACTGGACGCCCCCGCGGCCCCCAGCACCATCAGTCCGGTCACCACGAGCAGCAATCGGTTTGCCCCGTCCGCCAAGTAACGCTCTCGCCGGCGACACCCCAGGATCAGGGCCACCAACAACAACAGCCCCGCCAGCAGGGCACTACTGGCCAACAGCAGCAGTCCCAACTGAAAGCACGCCCAACCCAAGGGGAAACAGCCAGCGGGGCGATCACTGAGCAGCTTTTGGCGCAGGTCCTTTTGGCGCAGGTCAAGGAAACGGATCAACGCAAAACCCCAAAACGAGCACGAACCATGGGCGCGGCCATGCTTTCAGCTTTCAATCAAACACCGCCGTCCGGCCCCGATACACCATCACCTGGTGACACAACACCAGGCGGACCGCCTGGGCCAAGGCCAGCCTTTCACAATCACGGCCCTTACGAATCAGGTCTTCCACCTCGTCGCGGTGACTGACTGGCACAATCACCTGCTGGATGATCGGTCCACCATCGAGTTCTTCGGTGACGAAGTGGGCCGTGGCACCGATTAACTTGACCCCCCTTTCCCAGGCCCGTTGATAGGGCTGGGCCCCCTGAAAGGCCGGCAAAAAGGAGTGGTGAATGTTAATCACCGCACGGAAGCGTTCTAGAAAAGCAGGGCTAAGCACCTGCATGTACTTCGCTAAAATCACCAGATCGATGCGATGCTCCGCCAGCAAATCCAGCTGGGCTGCCTCCACCCCAGCCCGATCGGCGGCACTGATGGGCAGATACTCGAACTTGGCGCCAAAATCTTCGACGCTCTGCCGCAGATCGGGATGGTTGGCCACCACCAGGGGCACCTGCATCGGCAACTCCCCAGAGCGGGTACGCCAGAGAAGATCGATCAGACAATGGTCTTGACGGCTGACGAACAGGGCCACCCGGGGCTGGGCATCGGAGAAATGCACTTGACCTTCGCCCCCCAGCCGGGCCGCCAGGGCGGCAACCGCAGGGGCGATGGCCTCCCTCGGCAAACCAAAACCCTCCAGATCCCACTCCAGCCGACTCAAAAACAGACCGGTCCCCGCATCGGTGTGGTGGTCGGCGTGACGGATGTTGCCGCCGTTGGCGGCCACCCAACCGGCCAGCTCGCTGACAAGCCCGCGGCGATCTGGGCAGATCAGTTGCAGAACGACGGTGGCGGAGCGCATGGAGCAGGGGACCGATGCCTTCAGGATGGTGGCCTGGGGTGGCTGGCGCAAGAACGGCCCCTGGGCTAGGCGGCAGCCTGTTGCAACGCGGCAACAACTGGAGCCGGACGTGGATTGGCTCGGTACAGTCCCGATGAGCTTCCTGCCCTGTTTCATGGCCGTCTCGACGTCCCTGCCCCCTCGCCCGCTTGCCGGCTGGCGGGCGGCTCTGCGCCCTCTCTTCGCCCTGGTGCTTGCCCTGGTGCTGAGCCTCGGCCTGGCGGCCTGCGACGGCAGTCCCCGGGCGGCCGCCACCCTCAGCGACGAGACCCTGAACAGCATCACCCGCCAGGCCGAGGGTTTCCTGGCAGCCCGTGATCGGCTGCCCGAACTGGCAGGCTTGGTCAACAGCCGCAACTGGGTCTTTACCCGCAACCTCATCCACGGACCCATGCAGGAAGTGGGTCGCCAGATGCAGTACATCAATAAATTGTTGCTTCCGGCCGACCGCGCCGAAGCCGAAAAGCGCGCCAAAAGCCTCAAAACCTCCCTGGCCCAGTTGGATGAAGCGGCCCGCCTTCAAGACGGCGAACTACTGCGCAAGGCCTACATCAAGGTGGCCAGTGGCTTCGGTCTTTATTCCCAGATATTCCCCGAAAGCGTCCAGCAAGCCCTGAAACAAGTGTGAGTGCCAGCGGCACGGACCGGAGTCAGACGCCCTCCCCCCGCAGCGTCATCGTGGTGGGGGGAGGGATAGTAGGGATTGCTTGCGCCTGGTTGCTGCAACGTCGGGGTCACCGGGTCTTGCTGATTGATCCCGCCCTTGGTTCCGACGGCAGTCAAGAGAAGGCCCCGAGCGCCAGCCGGGCGGCCCTGGGGGTTCTGATGGGTCAGGTTTTTCACCGCAGCCATGGCAGGGGTTGGCAGTTACGCCAGCGCAGCCTGGCGCTCTGGAAATCCTGGAACCAGTCGCTGGCGTCGCGAGGACGGCCCATCGCCTATCGCAGCGGTTTGCTGCTCCTGGCCCATGACGGCCCCGAACTGGAGCGCCAGCAAACCTTGCTGGCTGAGCGCCAAAAGCTGGGACTTCCCTTCTCCGCCTGGGGCCTGGAGCAACTCCAGGCCATGGCCCCGGCAATCCCGGCGCCAACCCTTGGGGGTTTGTTTTCTGCCGCAGATGGCCAGATCGATCCGCTGCAGGCCCTCGAAGCCCTGCACAGCGACGCCTCTGCAGCCGGGCTGACCAGCCTGCCGGAATCGGTCACGACCATCGAACCCCGGCGCCAGGGGGTCGGCTGGCAGGTTCGCCTCCGGGACGGCCGAACCCTGGAGGCCGAATGGGTGGTCCTGGCCGCCGGCATCGAGGGCCAGTCGCTGCTGGCCGCTCTCGCAAGCCAGGGCGCCAGGGGTGCCGCGGTGCGGGCGGGCCCTCCCTTGAAGCTCGAACCTGTGTTGGGCCAAGCCCTTGAGTTGGAAGTGGAGGCCAGCGTCGCCCAGGCGATCGGTCAACCCCCGCCCCAGCAGAGCAACAGCGACCCAATTCCTGGCTGGCCGGGGGTAGTGGTCTGGCAAGGCATGTGTCTGGTGCCCAGGCCGGACCTACCTGGCGGCCGCCGTCTCTGGCTGGGTTCCAGCCTCGAACCCGGACGAGAGCCGGACCCCGAGGCCCTGCAGAACCTGCGCGCCCTGGCGGGGGGTGCCCCGGACTGGCTGCTGCGGGCGCGGGTGCTGCGCCAATGGCAGGGCCTGCGGCCCCGTCCTGTCGGTCATCCGGCTCCCCTGCTGGAGTGCCTGGCACCCGGCTTGCTACTGGCGAGCGGCCATTACCGCAATGGGGTGCTACTGGCCCCGGCCAGTGCTGAGTGGGTCGTTATGCAGATAGAGGCCCCTGGCTTAGTTGCTATTCCAGACACAACGTGAAGAAGCAGCATACTTCCAGACGAAATCTACCGCAATACCAGCCAAGAGTGCCAACAATGGCTGGTGCGATACCTGTCTAAAGAAAGCTGAGGAGACTCCCACGTTCGCCACCATACCCAGCGACGTGACCACAAGAAAACGCAGTAGACCAACCAAAAGAAAGATTCCCTTTAGCTGCTGGGCACGAAAGGTGAGTACGTTATTGATCAGATAGTTGGAGGTGGCTGCAGTCACTACTGCCATAATCTGAGCCTGCTCGAAGCTCCAACCAAAAAATCGCCGTGTGAACGCATAAATCATCAGGTGTATCGCGATGCCGGTGCCGCCAACGAGCCCAAAACTCACGGCGCGGCGGGGAATGGCACGAAACAGCAAGGTATGCAGGATCGAAACACCGAGATCCCAGATCACGGCTATGTTCAGTTTGGATTCACCGGCGGTGCGCGGCATAAAGGTTAACGGCACCTCCGACACCCTCAAGTGACCCTTGCTGATCGCCAACATCTCATAAAGAAACTTAAAGCCACTAACATCCACATCGCGCACATAGTCAAGACAACGATCGACTCGCAGGGCAAAAAAACCACTCATATAATCAGTGAGTTGGCGGTAGCGCGGAAGGCTATAACGGGCAACATCATTGGCAAACTTTGAATTGCGCTCCCGTTTGACGCTGAGGCCGTGGATATTTGCCTCGGGATGGAAACGACTGCCGATAACGAGATCATGTCCCGATTGCTGTAATGTATCAACCGTTTTTGCCACAGCGGACGGCTCATGCTGTCCGTCGCAGTCCATAACAACCACCACATCACCAGTTGCATCAAGAATGCCCTCCTTGATCGCACTAGAAAGACCGCTGCGACCGACTCTGCGGATTAATCGCACACATGGATAGTGATGAGCTATGTCGCGCACTTCATTTGCTGTGCCATCCTGTGAATCATCGTCAACAAAAATCAATTCGAGATCATAGACCTTTTCCAGGGTCAGCAACTGCATTGCGATCGGGCGAATGTTCTCCCGCTCATTGAATGTGGGCAGAACGATGCTTAGTCGCATGTGGATATATTAATCCCATGTTCCTTGCGATCCTACCCCCTGAGCGTTATCAGCGACCATTCGCTTGGCTGAATTGCGCCAAGAACACCGTGCTTCATCCGGTAGTGCATGACTTGCCGGCGAAAGTGGAGCCGCAACCTTTCTGGTCAGGACCATTTGCGGGCACAGGGTTACGTGGGTAGCTTTGGCCTGACGGCTGCCAGCACTGATGGCAGGGGCTAAATCACAATAAAAAGCCCCCCATGCGGAAGGCTTTTTATCAGCAGTTTTCTCAAAGGCATCCAGATTACAAGCGCTGGATGCTTTGGCGCTTGAGCAATCTTCAGTTGGCGTTGCGGCCAAGAACATCGGCAATCATGCGGTTAGTATCGAAATAAACTTGCCAATAATCATTGGTGTAAGCATGGGGGCGAACAACAAGCTTTGGCCCGAACTCATTGAATTCAAACACCTCAACTGCGGGTTGGGAACCTGGAACCTGATTGGGCACTGACTTGAGGCCTTCCTTCAGCGATATCAAGAGCTTTTCTACATCTTTATGTTGATCTTTATCAAGCTGAACGAAAAGCTTCAGCCGGCGAGTGCCGCCAGAGACTTCAATTACACCTGAAAAAAGTTTGCCATTGGGAATGATATTGCGTACATTATCAATGGTCTTGATGCAGGTAACAAAAATATCAATGTCTTCAACCGTACCAGTCACGCCACCGGCAGTGATGAAATCACCAACGGCAAAGGGTCGGAAAATCTGGAGAAAAACACCAGCGGCAAAATTACTAAGCATGCCGCTCCAAGCGGCGCCGATCGCTACACCAGCACCAGCAAGCAAGGCCGCAAAGCTAGCGGTTTGAACGCCAAAGAAACCTAGAATTGCTACTACAAGTATAATCCTGAGCACGGCACCCAGAATATTGACAAGATAACTAATCAAGGTCGGATCAAGACGACCATTTATCAGAGAATGCTTAAGCAGTCTTAGGACTAACTTGATTAACCAGTTTCCGGCAAACCATAGGGCAACGGCACCGGCAAGCTTGAAAAGGAATGGAATTATGACGCTGGCTAATGCGGGAAAGATGGCAGCAAGCATGAAATTTCAAAAGAACAATTTGACCATGTCAGATGGCGAGAGTCGCCAATGGCAAAACTTAAGGAGCTGAAATAATCACTGAAATAATCAATCGACAACGGGTCGCTTGCGTAAATGTTTATCAAAAGAAAAGCCCCCATAAAGGGGGCTTTTCGCTATTAAATGATCAAAGGGCTCACTTGCTTTCGGTGAATTCAGCGTCGATCACATCATCGGCCGAGCTGGCGCCTGCGCTAGCGCCGTTGCCATTGCCTCCAGGAGCCTCGCTGGCCGCCCCATCGGCACCTGCCTGCTGGTACACGGAGGCACCGGCGGCGTAGAGGGCCTGTTGCAGCTGTTCAAGGACGGTCTTGATGGTGGCGGCGTCGTCGTTGGCCAGGGCCTCTTTGAGTTGGGTGCTGAACTGCTCCACCTTGGCCTTGTCTTCGGCGCCCACCTTGTCGCCGAGGTCAGCGATTTGTTTTTCGGCCTGATAAACCAGGGTTTCCGCCTGATTCTTGAGGTCGATTTTCTCACGCTTCTCTTTATCGGCAGAAGCATTGGCCTCCGCATCCTTGACCATGCGATCCACTTCGTTGTCACTCAGGGTGGAAGCCCCGGTGATCGAAATGCTCTGCTCCTTGCCGCTGCCCTTGTCCTTGGCGGTGACACTGAGGATGCCGTTGGCATCAATGTCGAAGGTCACCTCAATCTGGGGCACGCCACGGGGGGCCGGCGGGATGCCATCAAGGCGGAAGGTGCCCAGCGACTTGTTGTCGCTAGCCATTTCCCGTTCGCCCTGCAGCACGTGAATCTCCACGTTGGTCTGACCGTCCACGGCGGTGGAGTAGGTCTCGGCCTTCTTGGTGGGGATGGTGGTGTTGCGACCGATCATCTTGGTCATCACGCCACCAAGGGTTTCCACCCCCAGCGAGAGGGGCGTGACATCCAGCAGCAGGATGTCCTTGACTTCGCCGGCGAGCACACCGCCTTGAATCGCGGCACCAACGGCTACCACCTCATCAGGATTGACCGTCTGATTTGGATCCTTGCCAGTGACCCGCTTGACCAGTTCCAGCACCGCCGGGATGCGGGTGGAACCGCCGACCATGACGATCTCATCAAGTTCGCTGGTCGAGAGCTTGGCATCCTTGAGGGCCTGCTCCACCGGCACGCGGCAACGGTCGATGAGCTTGGAGGCGAGCTCCTCAAACTTGGCCCGGGTGAGGGTGACGTCGAGATGCTTGGGGCCCTCCGGTGTCGCCGTGATGAAGGGGAGATTGATCTCGCTCTGGGTGGCGCTGGAGAGCTCGATCTTGGCCTTTTCGGCCGCTTCGGTAAGGCGCTGCAGGGCCTGTTTGTCCTGACGCAGGTCGATACCTTCGTTGGCCTTGAAGCTGTCGGCCAGGTAATCCACGATCACCTTGTCGAAGTCATCGCCGCCCAGGTGAGTATCGCCACTGGTGGAAAGCACTTCAAAGACACCGTCGCCAACTTCGAGTACGGAGACATCGAAGGTGCCGCCGCCCAAGTCAAAGACGAGAATGCGTTCGTTGTTCTTCTTGTCCAAGCCGTAGGCCAAGGCCGCGGCGGTGGGCTCGTTGATGATGCGCAGAACTTCAAGGCCAGCGATCTTGCCGGCGTCCTTGGTGGCCTGACGCTGGGAATCGTTGAAATAGGCAGGGACAGTGATCACCGCCTGGGTGACAGGTTCACCGAGATACTTGCCAGCATCTTCAGCCAACTTGCGCAGCACCTCGGCCGAGATTTCCTCGGGGGCGAATTGCTTGTTGAGCACGGGGCACTTGACCTTGACATTGGCACCGGCCTTCTCAACGGTATAACTAACCTCCTTGGATTCTTCGTTGACTTCATCGACGCGGCGGCCAATGAAACGCTTGACCGAATAGAAGGTATTTTCGGGGTTCATGACCGCCTGGCGCTTGGCGATCTGACCTACCAACTTGTCCTGGTTCTTCGTGTAGGCCACCACCGAGGGGGTCGTGCGGAAGCCTTCGGCGTTGGCGATCACGGTGGGCTTGCCGCCCTCCATCACCGCGACGCAACTGTTGGTGGTGCCGAGGTCAATACCGACGACCTTACCCATGGGTTCTCTGCTCCTGTGTCGAATGAATTAGGGATGAATGCATCTTCAGCAGGACACCCCTGCCCCGGCGAGGGGTGGTTCCCGAACCGAAGTGGTGGGTCGAATCACGCCAAACCCTTGGCGGGCAAGGGTTTGCAGCCGGCCTAATCTCACCCCAGCCCCCGGCGACGCCATGTCCGATACCTCGACCGGAGCGCCAGACGCCAGCGCTCTACCCGACGTCCCGCCTGGGGATGCCTGCTTGGCTCAAGCGCGCAACCGGCGCCGATCCAGCATCAGTGGGGCCAGTGGTTTGGTGGCGGTGCTGGGCGATCCGGTGCGGCACAGCTTGTCTCCGGCGATGCACAACGCCGCCTTGCAGGAGCTGGGACTTGACTGGGTGTACCTGGCCCTCCGCACCCCCCCTGGCCGGCTGGCGGCGGTGCTCGCAGGGCTGGAGGCCGTGGAGTGCCGCGGCCTCAACATCACCCTGCCCCATAAAGCCGAAGCCGCCCAGCTAGCCCAGGATCTCAGCCCCCTGGCGGCCCGTCTTGGAGCAGTGAATACCTTGGTGCCCCGCAGCGAGGGGGGGTGGTTCGGCGCCAACACCGATGTGGAAGGCTTCCTGGCGCCGTTGCGGTCCTGCGGCGTCCCCTGGCAAGGCCAACAGGCCCTGGTGCTGGGCAACGGCGGCAGCGCCCGGGCGATCGTGGCGGCCCTCAGCGAACTGGGGCTGGCTGCGATCTTGGTGGCGGGCAGGCGCCAACAGAGCCTGGACCTGCTGCTGCAGGCCTGTGCTGGCTGGGCCCCCACCCTGAAAGGGGTGCCTTGGAGTGAAGGCCATTTGCGATCAGCCCTTGGTGGCAGCGCGCTGGTGGTGAACACCACGCCAATGGGCATGGCCAGCTCCGGGGATCCCGAACCCGCCGCCACTCCCCTGGGCCCCAGGGACCTGGACGCCTTGCCAGAGGGCGCCACGGTGTACGACCTGATCTACACACCACGGCCGACAGCCCTACTGCAACAGGCGAAAGCACGGGGTTGCCGTGCCATTGACGGGCTGGAGATGCTGGTGCAACAGGGTGCGGCTTCGCTGCGGCTTTGGACGGGCCAAGCCGAGGTTCCCGTTGACGTGATGCGGGAAGCGGCCCTTGGACAACTGGCCATCCAGTCGCCAGCCCATCCCTAGCCTGGGAATCCGATCGCCCTGGCCATGCAAGACCCCCCTCTCTGGCAACGCCTGCTAGCCCTGCTGCCCTACAGCCTCACCTGGAGTGATGCGCTGCCTTTTGGCCGGGATCTTTTCGGCAGCTTCCCCTCCCTCAACGCCCTGATGCTGCCGGCCATGCCGGCCATGCTGGTCCAGAACCTGGGCTCGATGGGGGGCATGAATCTGGGGGGCTTGCTGCTGTTCGTGCTGCTCTTCGCTGCGGTGGTTCGCAATCCCAAAGTGCCTTACACCATTCGCTTCAACACCCTGCAGGCCCTGATGCTGGACATTCTGCTGGTGGTGATTGGTCTGGTGTTTCAGTTGCTGCAATCGTTGCTGGGGGGCGGCTTGCTGTTTCGAACCCTGGCCAACACCGTGTTCCTGGGGACCCTCCTGATCCTGCTGTTCACCGTTGTTCAGGTTCTGCGGGGCAAAGAGGCGGACCTGCCCACCCTGTCGGAAGCGGTTCGCATGCAGCTTTGAGTCCAGGACTGGAGGTCGCACGCTGGGGTAGCTTGCTTAATCCGTCGGTGGGGTCCGTCCCCCCCGCCCCTGACCTGCTCTGAAGGCGCCCATGACGCAGCCCTACTACGAGACCATGTACATCCTCAGTCCGGACATTCCGGAAGAAGAGGTTGAAACCCATGTCAGCAAGTATCGCGACATTGTCACCGAAGCCGGTGCCGAGGTCCTCGATACCCAAATGCGGGGCAAGCGCCGCTTGGCTTATCCCATCGCCAAGCATCGCGAAGGCATTTATGTGCAGCTAAACCACAACGGAGACGGCCAGCAAGTCGCCACCCTGGAGCGCGCCATGCGCCTCTCCGAGGACGTGATCCGTTATCTCACCGTCAAGCAGGACGGCCCCATGCCTCCACCCCGGGTGCTTCCCACCCAGGCTGAAACCACCCCTGTCGAGGCAACCGCTGCCGAAACGGAAGCCGATTGACTGTCTTGTCTCCAAACAAGACGCCAAAATCAAGCTCAAGCCCGGCATCCCAAGATGCCGGGCTTGTTTTTTGATTGGCAGCCTGCCTTCCAGGCGTCCGACCCATTCAAAAAAGACCAAAATACTTGCCATAAGATGGCTGATCTTGCGAGGCAAAACAGTGGACCGCGATCGGCTGCAGCCCTCCCGATCCGCTCCGCCGGACCCGCCCCAAGGCGAACCGGCCCAGCCGCGCATCTTTGGCTTGGCTGATCGTTCAGGGGTTAATCCTGCTTTGACCCCGCCTTCCGAAACCCTGCGCAGTGTGGATCGACCCCTGAAAGTGGTGCCCGCGCCCCAGTCTCCGGTGCCGCCAGGTAAAGGATCACCCTTGCCTGGGCAAGGGGCCAGCGGCAGCGGCCAACCCTCCCCGGAGCGTTTGCGCCGCGAATTGGAGCTGACCCGCGAAGAGATTCGGCAATTGCATGAGATGACCCTGGAATTGCCGGAGATCTTCGAGAACAAATTTCGCCAAAGGCTGCGCGAAACCCTGCGGCAGCAGCGGCTATTGCTGGAGGAAAACGCCTACTTGAAACAAAAGCTGCTGGAACTGGGTCCGGCAACAAGCCCCAGGCGGCGACCTCCCCTGCTGCTGCAGCCCGCCCAAACCAAGTCGGTCAACCCCCTGAAACGCCGGGCACGGCCAGGTCTGATGCGATCCCTGCGCCAGGCTTGGGGGGGTCTGGCGGGCGGCCGAGCCAGGGCAACCCTTAAGGGTGACGAGCCGACCAGAGACGGGTTGGCAAACCCCACACATAAATAAATCCTTCGGCAGCCCGATGGTCAAAGCGATCGTCGCTGCCGTAGGTGGCCATGGCGTCGACATAAAGGCTGTCACTGGGGCTAGAGCGACCGATGACCACCGCGTTGCCCTTATGCAGGCGGACCCGCACATTGCCGTTCACCGTGGCCTGGGTGCGGTCGATGAAGGCATCGAGGGCCTGTTTGAGCGGACCGAACCAAAGACCCTGGTAGACCAGGTCGGCCCAGGCCATCTCGACTTGGCGCTTATAACGCTGAACATCCGCAGCCAGGGTGAGGCTCTCCAGGTCTTGATGGGCACGAATTAATAACAACAGCCCTGGAGTTTCGTAAATCTCGCGGCTTTTAATGCCAACCACCCGATTCTCGATCATGTCGAGGCGGCCAAAGCCATGGCGACCGGCCAGGGCATTGGCGCGACGAATCAGCTCAACCGGTGCCAACCGCTCCCCGTTGATGGCGACGGGCAGGCCCTGCTCAAAGCCGATGTCCACATCTTCTGGCGCCTCGGGAGCCGCAGCCACCGAAACGGTCATGGCGTAGATCTCCTCGGGCGGCTCCACTTGGGGATCCTCGAGGGAACCGGCCTCAATGCTGCGACCCAGCAGGTTGAGGTCGATGGAATAGGGGGACTTCTTGCTCACCGGTGCCGGAATGCCACAACGTTCCCCGTAGGCAATGGTCTCTTCGCGACTCATGCCCCATTCCCTGGCAGGCGCGAGCACTTTGAGCTCGGGCGCCAGGGCACCGATCGCCACATCGAAGCGCACCTGGTCATTTCCCTTACCGGTACAGCCATGGGCCACGGCATCGGCGCCCACCTCCCGGGCCACCTGCACCAGGCGTCTGGCGATCAGTGGTCGAGCCAGGGCGGTAGACAAGGGATAGCGACCCTCATAGAGGGCATTGGCCCGAATGGCTGGAAACGCAAACTCGCTAATGAAGGGTTCGATCAGATCTTCCACCCGGGACTCACTGGCGCCGGCATCCAGGGCTTTGAGACGGATCGGCTCGAGTTCATCGCCCTGGCCGAGATCGGCTGCCAGGGTGATCACCTCTTCGACCCCCCACTCTCGTTTGAGATAGGGAATGCAAACACTGGTGTCGACGCCGCCGGAATAGGCCAGCACCACGCGCCTGGCCCGGGGGGTTAGGCCTGCCTCCGGTTGCGCCTGCCCGCTGAATCCCATCAGTGCCGCTCCTGCTTTGAATGGATGGATTGTGGTCCGCCCGAGGATTCTCCCCCCTCGCCGCCTGGGGGCAAGGACCAGCGAGTCGCCAGCCAGAGGGCCATGGCGGCGGGGGGGCCTAAAACCAGCAGCCAGACCAGCCAGGGTGTGATCACCAGGGGCTGGGGCCAATGCCTGCCCGCGGCCACTAGCAGGGCACTGAATCCCAGGGCCAGCAACCATAGCCAGGCGACCTGACGCCACTTGGGATCATCCATCGAGGAGGGGTGGGCGGTGCTGAAGAGTAAGGTGATGGGTCGATTCACGCCCATTGGCCAAGGCCGCCATCTTGCTGGACAGCCGAGCTGTTTTTCAGGAGAGCGGGCTTGCCAGTAGGCCTCCAGAGCGACGGCATGAGCATTCTTGACACCATCAATCCATCGCTGACGCGCTATCGGCGGGATGAGCCAGCGCCCGTGCTGCCGCTCCGCGACGAGCCGGACCTGCTCAGCTTGCTGGAGGCCAGCGGTCGATTGGTGGCCGACGAAGAAACCGCCAGCACCGATGTCAGTACGGTGGAAGAAGAAGAACTCTCGGCGCTGATGGGCGAAAAAGAGGAGTACATCCAGACGGATGAGCAGCCCGAGGAAGCCTGGGAGGACTGATCCCTCCTCTTAGCGCCCCAACCCCCATGGCCCCCATCAACGGCAAGCTGACCGCCGCTCTTCTCGGTGGGCTCCTACTGCTGGCATGCCTGGCCAGTGACGGCTTCCTGGCCAACTCCATGCTCACCTTGCCCTTTGTGGTGGCCACCCTGGTGAGTGCCGGAGTCCTGGCCTGGGGCGTACCGAAACTGCGCAGCCTCAAGCTCGGCCAGGTGATCCGTGAGGACGGCCCCCAAGGTCACCTCAACAAAGCTGGGACCCCAACGATGGGCGGCCTGTTGGTCGTTCCCGTGGGGCTGATCATCGGGGGTTTGACGAGCGCCGGAGATCCGCGCCTGCTGGCGGTGGCCGCCGTCACCCTCGCCTTCATGGCGATCGGCGCCATTGATGACTGGCGCAGCCTGACCAAGCGCCGCAATACGGGCCTCAGCCCCCGCGGCAAGCTGGTGCTGCAGGCCCTAGCCGCAGTTCTCTTTCTGGTTTGGGCCTGGCAGGGCAACTGGCTGGGTGCAGGGCTGCCCGGAGATGTGGGACTGCCCTTTGGCCGGCTCCTGCCCCTTGGCCTGCTGATCTGGCCCCTGGGGTTGTTTGTGTTCATGGCCGAAAGCAACGCCACCAACCTCACCGACGGCCTCGATGGCCTGGCGGCCGGTTGTGGGGCCGTGGTTTTCACCGGCATGGCCCTGCAACTGATGCTGCGGGGCAACGGCGGCGACCCTTCGCTGGCTGCCTTCTGCGTGGCGATGGCGGGGTGCTGGGTGGGCTTTCTGAGCCAAAACCGCCATCCGGCCAAGGTGTTCATGGGGGATACGGGTTCGCTTGCCATGGGGGCGGCCCTCTCGGCCGTTGCCTTGCTGAGCGACAGCCTCTGGCCGTTGCTGCTGATGGGAGGAGTGTTCTTGGCCGAATCCCTTTCGGTGATCCTTCAGGTGTGGGTCTACAAGGCCACCAAAGGTGCCGACGGCAAGGGTCGGCGGATCTTTCGCATGGCCCCCCTGCACCACCACTTTGAGTTGGGCGGATTGAGCGAACAGGGGGTGGTTCTGAGTTTCTGGGGGGCCAGCGCCCTTTTGGTGTTGCTAGGGCTCGTGCTGCGACCCTGAGCTTGCCTGCGGCCCCGCAACCTGCCGCCGCGTTGACCGCCCTTGTGTTTCAGGGACCACTCCTGCCAGCCTGGAAGCCATCCCCGAATCCGGCCGATGGCTTATTTCACCTGGAGAGAAGCGGGCCTCACTTCTGATTGCGCCAGTCTCGACGCCATGGCGGCCCGCTTTGAAGAAGCGGCCGCCCTGATGCGACGCATGGCAGCGGAAGGTTTCCATTTGGAACCGGCGGCAGACGGTTGCCACATCACCCACCCCGATCCGGCGGTGTTTGAGGCCTATGGCTTCGTCAGCGAGGAATCCCCGGAGCGTCAGCTGACGATGTTGCCCTGAGGCCAGGGGGAAGGCCTAACGGCGCAGGTAACCGAGCACCCAAACCAGCACGAACACCAGCGACGACAAACCCAGATACACCAGGGTCCAGCGCTGCAGGCTCTCGATCGTGAGGTCGAAGGGCAGGTCAATGGCATCGCCAGCGGTGCGAAAGGCCAGGGGCCCGACCTGATGCGGCACCCCAAAGAGCATCAGGGGGAAGCGAACGGTCACCGCAGGGGGCAGCGTGGGTCGCAGGCAGGTTAGGCAGCGGCGGTGGGGCCCCAGTCACCCGTCCAGCCAGGATGGCTATCGGTTTTCGCAGAGCGGCCCCATGGCCCCAGCCCATCCCCCCCGCTTGCCTTGCACTTTGATGCTGCTGGGCAGCGGCGAGCTGGGCAAGGAAGTGGCGATCGCCGCCCAGCGACTGGGCTGCCGGGTGATCGCGGTGGACCGCTATGCCGGCGCCCCGGCCATGGCGGTGGCCCATGCGGTCGAGGTGATCTCGATGACCGATCCGGAGGCCCTCAAGGCGGTTGTGCGGCGTCACCGCCCCGATCTGGTGATTCCGGAGATCGAGGCCCTGGCGGTTGATGCCCTGGTCGAACTGGAGGCCGAGGGCATCACGGTGATCCCCACCGCCCGCGCCACTGCGATCACGATGAACCGCGACCGGATCCGCGACCTGGCGGCAGCGGAACTGGGCCTGCGCACCGCCCGCTATGCCTACGCCGACAGCGCCGCCAGCCTGGCCGCCGCCGCCGCCCCCTTGGGCTGGCCCGTGGTCGTCAAGCCAGTGATGAGCTCCTCTGGCAAGGGGCAAAGCGTGGTGCATGGCCCCGACGAAGTGGCGCTGGCCTGGGCTGCAGCCCAGGCAGGGGCCAGGGGCAGCGGCACCCGCGTGATCGTGGAGGAGTTTCTGCGCTTCAGCCTGGAGATCACCCTGCTGACGGTGCGTCAATGGGATGGTCCCACCCTGTTTTGTCCGCCGATTGGCCACCTCCAGGAGCGGGGCGATTACCAATGCAGCTGGCAACCGGCCGTCATGGGTGCAGCCCAGCTGCAAGCCGCCCAGGCGATGGCCCGCCAAGTGACGGACCACCTGGGTGGGGCTGGCCTGTTTGGGGTGGAGTTCTTTCTCTGTGGACCCCAAGGATCGGAAGAAGTGGTGTTCTCCGAGCTTTCGCCCCGGCCCCACGACACGGGATTGGTCACCCTCATCGGCCAGAACCTGAGCGAATTCGAGCTGCACGTCAGGGCGGTGCTGGGTCTACCGATTCCCGCCATCCGCTCTTTAGGGCCCGCAGCCAGCCGGGTGGTGCTGGCCAGCGATAACCACGACCAGGTCAGCTATAGCGGTTTAGCTGATGCCCTCGTCAATCCCGACACCCAGCTGTTGCTTTTCGGCAAACCAGTCGCCAGGCCGAACCGGCGCATGGGTGTGGCCCTCGCCCTGGGGGCCGACGAGGCGGAGGCCCGCCGCAAAGCCGATGGGGCCGCCGCCTGTCTCCGTGTCGGACCCGGCTGACAACGGCGGATCGGGCCTGGTTCCCCGTGGGCAGGAGCCTTGTGGTGACTTTGAGATTGCGGCACCATGGGCCAGAGTTGTTTACCTATCTGTGCTGAGGAGACCCAGGGAGGACAAGGAACCCCTGGGAGCGGTAACCACCCTTATGCCCCGACGCCGGCCCCATCGCCGCAAGTTGCCCTGGCTGACCTTCCTGCTTGGCCTGTCCCTGGGATACGGACTGGCCAAACCTGCCGCCTTCGCCCAGCTCTCGGCCAGCCTGGGCGAGGGCGCTGTACTGCTGCAGCCACTCTTCGATCCCCTCGGGGTGGGCCGGCGCCAGGTGCTGGTGCTGGGCTCAGACAAGGTGGGCGATAACACCGATGTCATGTTCAGCGTGCGGGTTCAAGACGGAGTGACCCGCATCGTCCAACTGCCCCGCGACACTTACATCACCTCGGAGCGTCTCGGCGTCGTCAAGGCCAATGCCCTGTTTAGCCAGGCCGGCATCGCCGAGACCAAGCAGGAAATGGGCCGCCTGCTGGGGGTGCCAATCGATCGCTACATCAAGGTGAATCTGGACGCGGTGGCCCGGGTCGGGGATGCTCTGGGAGGAGTGGAGGTGGAGGTTCCCAAACGGATGGTTTATGTCGATCGCAGCCAAAACCTGAGCATTGATCTCTACCCGGGTCTCCAGGTGCTCAAGGGCGACGACCTGCTGGGCTTCCTACGCTTCCGCCACGATGAGGCCGGCGACTTGGGACGCATGGAACGGCAACGGCTCGTGCTCAATCAGGTCTTCCGCAAACTGACCCAACCCACCACCTTGGCCCAGCTGCCCGCCCTGATCAAAATCGCCGGGGAGGACATCCACACCGACCTCTCACCCGTGGAGATCACCCAGTTGGCGGCCCGTCTGGGCCACACCCGCCTCAATACCGAGCGCCTGGCGGGTCGCCCCTACTGGGAAGACAGCCTCAGCTACTGGATGCCCGATTCCAACAAAGAGCATCCAGCCGAAAACGACGGCCCGCCTCCGCCTTGAAGGCCAATCATCAGGCAGCATCCTGTTGCGGCGGATGTTGGGCCAGCACCTGCTTGAGATACCTGCCCGTGTGACTGGAGGGATGCTCGGCAACCTCTTCCGGGGTTCCCGTCACCACGATCTCGCCGCCCTTATCGCCCCCTTCGGGGCCCAGATCAATCAGCCAGTCAGCGCAGCGAATCACATCGAGGTTGTGCTCAATCACCAGGATTGAATTGCCCTTGTCCACCAGCCGTTGCATCACCTCCATCAACTTGTGCACGTCATAGAAGCTGAGGCCGGTGGTGGGTTCGTCAATTAGATAGAGGGTTTTGCCGGTGGCCCGCTTGGAGAGCTCGGTGGCCAGCTTCACCCGCTGGGCCTCACCCCCGGAGAGGGTGGGGGCGGGTTGGCCAAGCTTGATGTAGCCCAGGCCCACATCTACTAAAGTGCGCAGCCGATCGGCGGCCTGGGGAATGGCGGCAAACTCCTCGGCGGCCTGCTCGACAGTCATCTCCAGCACATCGGCGATGGTGTGGCCGCGATAGGTCACCTGCAGGGTCTCGCGGTTATAACGAGCACCCTTACAAACATCGCACTGCACATACACGTCTGGCAGGAAATTCATCTCGATGACGTTGACACCCTGCCCCCCGCAGGCCTCACAGCGCCCCCCCTTGACATTGAAACTGAACTGTCCCACCTGATAACCCCGGGCCTTGGCCTCCACCGTGGCGGCAAACACCTGGCGAATCGGATCAAAGGCGCCGGTGTAAGTGGCTGGATTGGAGCGGGGCGTGCGCCCGATCGGGCTCTGGTCAATGACGATCACCTTGTCGATCGCCTTGATCCCCCGCAGCTCCTCCAGTCCGGCAGGGAACGGCACCTTGAGTCCAAGCTGGTGTTCCAGGGCCGGGTGCAACAACTCATTCACCAGGGTGCTCTTACCGCTGCCACTAACCCCGGTCACCGCCACCAGGCGCCCCAGGGGAATATCAACATCGATGCCGCGAAGGTTATTGCGGTTGCAATTAACGAGCCGCAGACGCCGGCTGCCCGCCTCCCGGCGACTGGCGGGGGTGGGGATGGCGCGGCGGCCACTGAGATAGGCGCCGGTGAGGGAGTCTTCGGCCTCAAGCAGGTTCTGCAGCGACCCCTCGGCGACGATGTGGCCGCCATGAACGCCGGCGCCGGGGCCAATATCGACGAGGTAATCGGCGGCGCGGATGGTGTCCTCGTCGTGTTCGACAACGATCAAAGTGTTGCCGAGGTCGCGCAGCTTGGTGAGGGTGGCTAGCAAGCGGTCGTTATCCCTCTGGTGCAGGCCGATGCTGGGTTCATCCAGCACGTACAAAACTCCAGTCAGGCCAGCGCCGATCTGGGTGGCGAGGCGAATGCGTTGGGCCTCACCGCCAGAGAGGGTCATGGCGGGCCGATCCAGGCTGAGGTAATCAAGGCCCACGTCCAGCAAAAAACGCAAGCGCATGCGAATCTCTCGCAGCACCAGATCACCGATCTGGATCTGGCGCTCCGTCAGCAGGGGCGTGGACCCGGCGGCGGAACCGACCCCCATCAGAGCTTCGACGGACGCAAGGGTTTCGGCCACACTGACCGCCGTTAATTGGTGAATGGCGTAGGGACCAACCTTGACCGCCAGGGCCTCGGGCCGCAAACGCAATCCCTGGCAACTGGAGCAGGGCACCAGATCCTGAAATTTCTCCAGCTTCTGGCGTATCGCCTCGCCGCCGGCATCCTTTAGCTGGCGCTCCAGGATGGGGAGAATGCCCTCAAAGGGGCGGGTATAACTTTGGCCCTTGCGGTAGCGGCTGTCGGCCTGAATGGCGATCGGTTCTTCGCTGCCATGCAGCAACATCTGCCGCTGGCTGTCACTGAGATCCTTCCAAGGGGTTTTAAGTTCGAAACCACAGGCCTCGCCCACGGAAAAAAGCAAAGAGAAGTAATAGCTGTTCTCCTTGTCGCTCCAGGGGGCAACGGCCGCATAGACGGGCAGGGAGGGGTCGGGCACCACCCTTTCGACGGTGAACCGTCGCAGGTGGCCGATGCCGTGGCAATCGGGACAGGCGCCGTAGGGACTGTTAAACGAAAACAGCCGCGGCGACAGTTCCTCAATCACGGCGCCGTGGACAGGGCAGGCAAAATTCTCGGAATAGAGGCGTTCCCGCTCCTGGCCATCCGGCAGGGATTCCCCCTCCCGGGGCACCACTTCCACCAGGGCCAGTCCCTCACCGCGCTTCAGGGCGGTCCGCAGGGAATCGGTGAGCCGCTCGGTGATGCCCTCGCGCGCCACCAGGCGATCAACAACCACCTCGATGTTGTGGGCGTGGTTTTTATCTAGTTCGATGTTGTCCGCCAGCTCCCGCACCTCCCCGTTGATGCGCACCCGGGCGAAACCCTCCGCCACCAGCCCCGACAACAGCTTGACGTGGGTGCCCTTTTTGCCGCGCACCACCGGGGCCAGCAGCTGGAAGCGGGTGCCCTCGGGCAGGGTGTTGATTTGGTCCACCATCTGGTCGATGGTTTCGGGCCGAATCGGACGCTCGCACTGGGGGCAGTGGGGTTCGCCGGCGCGGCCGAACAGCAGCCGCAGATAGTCCTGGATTTCAGTGACGGTGCCGACGGTGGACCGGGGGTTGTGGCTGGTGGATTTTTGGTCAATGGAGATGGCCGGCGAGAGGCCCTCGATGGCATCAACATCTGGTTTGTCCACCTGGCCGAGAAACTGGCGGGCATAGGCGGACAAACTCTCCACGTAGCGCCGTTGGCCCTCGGCAAAGATGGTGTCGAAGGCCAGGGAGCTCTTGCCGCTACCGCTGACACCGGTGAACACCACCAATTTGTTGCGCGGAATCGTCAGATCGATGTTGCGCAGGTTGTGCTGACGGGCACCCCGCACCCGGATCACATTGTCCAGGCTGCCGCCATT
>JBKDVK010000141.1:0-10716 GCA_046338875.1 Cyanobacteriota bacterium
GGATCCTCCAGGTTCACCATCGAGCGGGCCCCCCAGCGCTGCCGCTGCCAATCCACCAGGGCGTTTTTCACCTGCAGCGCCGTGTAATGGCTGTGGTTGAGTTCAGGCAGGCTGCCGCTGGCCTCCACCTTGAAACTGTGCTCTGGCGGCAGCCAAAATTCCCAGTCGGCGGCGGCCTGAATGCCGCGGTAGAGGTCGTTGCGGCCGTGGCAGGGGAAGCGGGCGAGCTGCCGCAGGAAGCGAAAGGGCAGGCGGGCGCGCAGATGCAGTCGATAGAGGCCGGCCAGGTCCGTGCGGCAGGCCACGGCCCGACGCAAGGGCCGCACCGCCTCGGCACCGAGCTTCAG
The DNA here is from genome assembly GCA_046338875.1 of Cyanobacteriota bacterium. Lineage (GTDB taxonomy): Bacteria > Cyanobacteriota > Cyanobacteriia > PCC-6307 > Cyanobiaceae > Cyanobium. The sequence goes on from JBKDVK010000141.1 coordinate 348, forward strand.
CAGTTCGGCGGCGGCGGGCTCTTCCAGGCCAGGCGGCACCACGGCGATGACATCCAGGGCTGATTGCATCGGCAAGGGACGCAGCGGGCTGGGGGGCCCCGTTTCTAAACGTTGACGCTGGCTGCGGGCCGGGCGGTGCCCCGGAGGGTTCGGTCATGCCCACCGGCCCTGGCTGCTGATCGGAGGGAATGGCAGTGCCATACTGAACAGGTCGGGTTTAGGTCCGACTAGGTGATCCACACCACTGTTTCGGACAGCGGTTCGATTCCGCTCAGCTCCATTTCACCCACCGGCTACCTGCCGATCGGGCCCCCCTGGCGGCACCAGTTGCCAGAGGTGGTTTAAGGGGCTGCAATGGTTTCGACGGGGCAACAGGAGGGTGACTGAAGCCTGCTCGGTAAGAGCAAACACGTAACAGCGAACAACATCGTTCGTTTCTCCCGTCAAGCCGCCCCTGTGGCTGCCTGACACTCTTAACGGAGACGGGGTGAGGTCAGCCTTGTCACCCAAATGACCCATGGGGCCTGGAAGGGCCCCTTTGATTTTTGGTTTTTCCACCGACGCTTCGTTGGGCCCCAGAGCTGCCATGGGGTCTAGGGCAGGGCCTATGGCAACGGCAACGGCTCCCCCTAACCTGCGGCGATTGCCCACCCATGGCCAAGCCCTTGTTCCGTCTTCGATCCCTGGGACCTTTGCCAAAACGCCCGATGTTCAGCCGCCGCCGCCTTGGCGTCCTTGTAGCTCTGCTGGTTGGTCTTTTGGTATCCCCTTTGGGGCTACCAGCCGCCGCCAGGGCCGACTCCCCCCCGGCAACAGCAGCGCAGCTGGCCGCCAATGCCCTCGATCCCGCTTTTGAGCAGCAGGTGCTGGCGGTGATCCGTCGCCACCCTGCCGTGCTGATTGAGGCTCTCAATGCCTACGAGCGCGACCAGCAGGAGGCCCAACGGCGTCAGCAGGCCGAAAAGTTGCGTCGTCTTTATCCCCAGCCCCGCGACCTGATCGGCGATTCCCCCAGCCGCGGCAGCGGCAAGGTGGTGGTGGTCGAGTTTTCCGATTTCCAGTGCCCCTATTGCGCCCAGGCCCACGAGGCCCTGAAGGCCTTTGTGGAGCAGCGCGGCAAGGAGGTGACGTTTGTCTATAAGAATTTCCCCCTGACCCAGATCCATCCCCAAGCTCTTCCCGCCGCCAGAGCGGCCTGGGCCGCCGGTCGCCAAGGCCAGTTCTGGGCATATCACGACGCCCTCTTCGCCAACCAGGCTCGCTTGGGAGAGCCCCTCTATGGCGAGATCGCCAACAAGCTGAAGCTCGACCTGCCCCGTTTTGATCGAGATCGCAACGGACCGGCCTCGTTGCAAGCAATCCAAAAGGAGGTCGACCAGGCTGAAGCCCTCGGCTTGCAAGGCACCCCCACGGTGGTGATGGATCGTCAATTTCTGCCGGGGGCCGTCACGGCCGAAGTCTTGGAGAAGCAGCTGGCTGAACTGGGCCGCAGCAAGTAGGGGCAACCCTGTCAAGAACGGCTTTTTGACGGCTCTCCCCCTGCCTGGCAGCCCGGGGTGATCCATAGGTTGATTCCATTCTCGACATTGCTTGATGGCCCCGTTTACCGCTTCAGCCCCCCTGCTGCCCGCCCTTGTCCAAGAGCGAGCTGCCCGCACACCCCTGGCCACCGTTTGGGTGCTCAACAGCCTTGAACCGGTGATCGAACCCTTGCGCCGGGCCATTGCCGGTCTGCCGGCGGCCAGTGCCAACTGGCTCGACGAACGGCTGCAACGCAATGGTGCTGCCATCGTCTTCAGGGGCCATCCTGAAGCCGCCCGCCGTTACGAAACCAACCTCAAGGCCGCCGGACTAACCACCTCGGTGAACCTGTTGATGCCCCACTAAGGCGCAGGGCGCTTGGAGGGGTCGCCCAGCCAACGGTCCAGGGCGTCCAAGGAAAGAATCCCCTCCACCCGCCTATCCCCCAAGACCCAGGTGGGATAGGCCTTGATGCCGGCCCGATCGCAACGTTGGCGATCGGCGGCGGTTTTTTCACATTCGATATAGGGGAGTTGGTTGCCCGCCTCTTGTCCGAACATATTTTTCTGCCGGAAGCAAGCAGGACACCACCAGGCGCCGTAATACAAAGCCCCCCGTTCGCGCAGACGGCGCACCAGGTCAAGCTGGGCAGCGTTGGAAGGCTTGATGGCCTGGCCCAAAGTCGGGGTCGTTGAAGGGCCTGTCGGGGCCTGTTGGCCCAAGCCTCTGTTGGGTAACAGCGGCAGGCTGGACAGCACCAGGGCGGCGGCCAGGGAACGGGCCCAAGGACCACAGGCCCAAGGACCACGGGCCCAAAGACCGCAGGCCCAAGAGCCCCGGGGGAACATCAGCGCCACGGCAAGGGACTGGCTGGTGTTGAACTTTAGGGGTCTGGGACAGTACGGCCTTCCGCCCCGACTGGGGGGCCGCAACGAGACCGGCGCCAGAGACAATGGAATCGCCAGGGGAGTGCCTTAATGCCCCTGCCGGCCTGTTCGCCTGCCCCCCCGCGATGAGCGCAAACGGATATCGGGACTACTTCAAGGTGCTGGGGGTTGAGCGGAGTGCCGATGCCGACGCCATCAAGCGCGCTTTCCGCAAGTTGGCTCGCGAGTATCACCCCGATGTCAATCCTGGCGATGCCTCGGCCGAAGCCCGTTTCAAGGAGATCAGCGAGGCCTATGAGGTGCTCTCCGATCCAGATAAACGGCGCAAATACGAGCAATTTGGCCAATATTGGAGCCAGATGGGCGGCGGTACGGGCCGGGGACCGGCTGGTGTGGACGTTGATTTCGGCCGTTATGGCAATTTTGATGACTTCATCAACGACCTGCTAGGCCGCTTCGGTGGCCCCGGCGGGCCGGCGGGCGGAGGATTCTCGGGGGCGGGAGCTGGCTTTCCCGGTGGCTTTGGTTCCGGCTTCCCCAGTGGCGGTTTTCCAGGGGGCGGTTTTCCTGGTGGGGGCTTTCCCGGGGGCGGCCGCGGCGGCGCCGTCAACCTCGATGCCGAAGCCACCCTGCAGCTCAGCTACGCCGATGCCTTCCGGGGCTGCGAGCGCACCCTGGCGGTCAACCAAGAAAAGGTGCAGGTGCGCATCCCGCCCGGGGTCAAGCCCGGCAGTCGCCTGCGGCTCAAGGGCAAGGGCAATCTGCAACCCGGCACCGGCCGCCGCGGAGATCTCTACCTCAATCTCAAGCTGAACACCCATCCGATCTGGCGACTTGATGGCGACCAGCTGCGGGCCGAACTGCCCCTCAGCCTTGATGAACTAGCCCTCGGCGGCGAGGTCACCGTGGCAACCCCCGACGGCGAGGCCAGTGTGCAGGTGCCCCCTGGCATGACCCTGGGCCGCAGCCTGCGACTCAAAGGCAAAGGCTGGCCCCTCAAGGAAGGACGCGGCGATCTGCTGCTGACTCCGGTGCTGAAGCTGCCGCCGAACCTGAGCGATCGGGAACGGGAATTGCTGGAGCAGTTGCGCCAAGCCCGCAGCGCCGATCCACGCCAGGACTGGATCAACGCCGCCCGCCTCTGAACCCCCAGCCCCTAGGCCGCACTGCCTCTGGGGCGGTCCGGGACGAACCAGGCCGATAAGATCCGCCCAGCCGGTCCCCGCCGATGGAGCTCACCTACCGCCCGCGTCGTTTGCGGGCTACGCCTGCCCTGAGGGCCCTGGTGCGGGAGCACCAACTCAGCGCCACCGATTTCATTTACCCCCTCTTCGTGCACGAGGGCGCCAGCAACGAGCCGATTGGCGCCATGCCCGGGGCCCAGCGCTGGAGCCTGGAGGGTTTGGTCGACGAGGTTGGACGCGCCTGGGATCTGGGCATCCGCTGCGTCGTGCTCTTTCCCAAGGTGGCCGATGGGCTCAAAACTGAGGACGGGGCGGAATGCTTTAACGACCATGGCCTGATTCCAAGGGCCATTCGCCGTCTCAAGCAGGAGCATCCAGGTATGGCGATCATGACCGATGTGGCCCTGGATCCCTATTCCTGCGACGGCCACGATGGCATCGTCGATGAGCACGGGGTCGTGCTCAATGACGAAACCGTGGCCATGCTCTGCCGGCAAGCCGTGGCCCAGGCCCGTGCCGGTGCCGACCTGATCGGACCCAGCGACATGATGGATGGCCGCGTTGGCGCCATCCGTGAGGCCCTCGATGAAGAGGGCTATGAAAATGTGGGCATCATCAGTTACACCGCCAAATACGCCTCGGCCTATTACGGCCCCTTCCGCGAAGCCCTCGATTCGGCCCCCAGACCAGCCGGTGGCAAACCGATCCCCAAAGACAAGGCTACTTATCAGATGGATCCGGCCAATGGCCGGGAGGCCATCACCGAAGCCCTGCTCGATGAACAGGAGGGTGCCGACATCTTGATGGTCAAGCCCGGTCTGGCCTATCTGGACATCATTCATCGACTGCGCTCGGAAACCGAACTACCGATTGCCGCCTATAACGTCAGCGGCGAATACGCGATGGTGAAAGCGGCCGCCGAGCGCGGCTGGATCGATGAACGGGCGATCACCCTGGAAACCCTGCTCTGTTTCAAGCGGGCCGGGGCTGATCTGATCCTCACTTATCACGCCTGTGATGCCGCCCAATGGCTGCGTCAGGGCTGAATCCCGCCCCTCCAGCTCCACGGGCCGGGGGCGGCGGCGGCTTGAATGGCAGCAATGCCTTACGCGATGGGTGCCCCATGACACGGCTTGGACATGTGGCCTTAAGGGTCCAGGACATGGAGCGGGCCAGCGCTTTCTATCAAGCCCTGGGCCTGCGGGTGACCTGGCAAGCGGAGGACTGGACCTACCTCCAGTCGCCCGAAACCGGTGACGGGGTGGCCCTGCTTAGCCCGGCGTACACCGCAGCTGGCCCCCATTTCGCCTTCCATTTAGCCGACCGCGCCGCCCTTGATGCGGTCCATGGGCAGTTGCAGCAGGCCGGCCAAAACGTCGGTGCCGTCCATGACCATCGCGATGGCACCGCCTCTTTTTATCTGCAGGATCCGGAGGGCAACTGGTTGGAGGTGCTCTACGAACCCCCCACTGGCATTCCTTCCAACATCGGCGCTGAGCCAATCGCTGTCGCTTTGGCCCAGGGGTGAGCGAACTGACGGCAATTGGGGCCGAGACCCTCGAGCTGCTGGAGTGGCCGCGGCTGGCGCAGCAGTTGGCCAGCTTTGCCAGCACCCGCGCCGGTGCCCGTCAGTGCAGCGCCTTGGTGCCGCCGCTTGATTTTGGCGAAAGCCAGCGGCGGCTGGCCGAAACCACCGAGCTGCTGGGCCTCGATGGCCTCACGGAGGGGGGCCTGAGTTTCAGCGGCGCCGCCGACATCGGTGCCACCGTCAGTCTTTGCGCCAAAGGAGGGGTGGCCCCGGGCGAGGACCTGCTGGCGGTGGCCACCACCCTGGCGGCGGCTCGCCGGCTGCGGCGTCAGATCGATGCTCCCGAGGTCCGGCCCGTCTGCAGCGCCCTGGTGGCGGAATTGCGCACCCTGCCGGAGCTGGAGCAGCGGCTGCATTTCTGCCTGGAGGAGGGCGGCCGGGTGGCCGACCGGGCCAGTGAGGCGCTCCAAGCCGTGCGGCGCCAGTTGCAATCCGGCCGGGCCGAGCGGCGCGAGCGCCTCCAGGAGATGGTGCGCCGACTGGGGGGCTTGCTGCAGGACACGGTGATCAGTGAGCGCCAGGGCCGGCCGGTGCTGGCGGTCAAGGCCGGGGTGGCGGGCCAAGTAGCCGGCATCGTGCACGACAGTTCGGCCTCAGGCCTGACGGTTTTCATCGAGCCCCAGGCGGTGGTGGCGGCGGGCAATCGCCTGCGGGAGCTGGAGGCTCAAGAGCGCGAGCAAGAGCAGCGAGTCTTGGTCGAGTTGGCCGCCCTGGTGGCCGAGCAGGCGGACAGCCTGCACCACCTGGAGGGGGTGCTGACCAGGCTGGATGCGGGCCTGGCCCGGGCCCGTTATGGCCTCTGGCTGGGGGCCGTCAGACCCGAAATCAACCCCGATCCCTGCAGCCCCTTTGAGCTGCGTGATCTGCGCCATCCGTTGCTGCTGTGGCAGGAGCGGCAGCAGGGGGGGCACAGCGTGGTTCCCGTGACCCTGGCGGTGGGATCACCCTTGCGGGTGGTGGCAATCACCGGCCCCAACACCGGCGGCAAGACTGTCACCCTCAAAAGCCTGGGCCTGGCGGCCCTGATGGCCCGCTGCGGCCTTTTTCTGCCCTGCAGCGGCACCCCCCGACTGCCCTGGTGTAGCCAGGTGCTGGCCGACATCGGCGACGAGCAATCGTTGCAGCAGAACCTCTCAACCTTCAGCGGCCACATCCGGCGCATCGCCCGCATCCTCGATGCCTTGCCCAGCGAAGTCCGCGCCAGCCCCCAAGGGGCAGACCTGGTGCTGCTCGATGAGGTGGGGGCCGGCACCGACCCCCAGGAGGGTTCGGCCCTGGCGGCGGCCCTGCTGCGCCACCTGGCCGATCGGGCCCGGCTGACGGTGGCCACCACCCATTTCGGCGAACTGAAGGCGCTCAAGTACGCCGATGACCGCTTTGAGAATGCCTCGGTGGCCTTTGATGTCGACTCCCTTTCGCCCACCTATCACCTGCAATGGGGGATTCCGGGCCGCAGCAATGCCCTGGCCATTGCAACGCGGCTGGGGCTTGAGCCCCAAGTAGTGGCTGCCGCCGCCCGCCAAATGGAGCCCGGCGGAGCAAGCGATGTCAATCAGGTGATTGAGGGGCTGGAGCAGCAGCGCCGCCAGCAGCAGGAGGCGGCGGAGGCGGCGGCGGCCCTATTGGCCCGCACCGAGTTGTTGCACGAGGAGTTGCTGCAACGCTGGAGTGAGCAGCGTCACCAGAGCGCCGCTTTGCAGGAGCAGCGGCGCCAGGCGTTGGAAACCTCGATCCGCCAGGGCCAGGGGGAGGTGCGCGGCCTGATCCGCCGCCTGCGGCAGGTGGGCCAAAGCGTGGGGGAAGCCGCAGGGGTCAGCCAGGGCCGGGGCCAGGGAAGGCTGGCCGGCGAAACGGCCCGCCAGGCGGGCCAGCGCTTGCGGCAATTGGAGGCAGAACACCGACCGCCGATCGAGAAGCGCCAGCATGGGGGCTGGCGGCCCCAGCTGGGGGAACGGGTGCGGCTACTGGCCCTGGGCAAGGCGGCCGAGGTGCTGGCCCTCTCCGACAACGGCCAGGAACTGACCGTGCGCTGTGGGGTGCTGCGCAGCACGGTGCCCCTGGAGGCGATTGAGGGTCTCAATGGCGAAAAGCCAGCTCCGCCGGAGCCGCCCCAGGTGCGGGTGCGGGGCGGCACGGCCCTGGCCGGCCAGGGCGCCCAGGTGCGCACAGCCCGTAACACGGTGGATGTGCGGGGTTTACGGGTGCATGAAGCCGAAGCGGCCGTCGAAGAAATCCTCAGGGCCGCTTCGGGGCCGGTTTGGGTGATCCATGGCCATGGCACCGGCAAGCTGAAGCGGGGCCTGAGGGAGTGGCTGGAGGGGGTGCCCTACGTGGAGCGGGTGGTTGATGCGGAGCCGGGCGATGGCGGCGGCGGCTGCAGTGTGGTGTGGCTTAAGTAAAAAAACTCAGGCTGACACCAGGTCCAAGGCCCTGACCCTGGAGATATCAATGCAAAAAGGGGGTGAACCGTTGCGAGCGATGGGCCAACGACGCACCCAGCAGGTGCCCTTCTCGGCGTCGACGTTGATCACCTGGAAGTGGCTGTCGGGATTTTCGTCCAGAAGGACGAATTGACCGGGGCGGGGGGTCATGAAAACCGGGCGGAACGGCAGGTTTTAAATCTGTGGACAATCTAAAGGATCTTGGGGTTGGGGCCCATGATGTGCTGGAAAACGGACCCGATGGTTTACGGCGATGGCTTGCGCCTACAAGCCCTGGACGATCGCGCCGCCTTTAAGCAGGATTCCTTGGCCCACCTGCAGGGGTTGCCAGACTTCATCGGCGGTCAGGGGCTCGGTGCAGACGATCGTGACCACATCGGTGGGGTTGGTGACGGCAGCGAAATCGACGCTGAGGTCGTCATCGGCCAGCCGCGCCCGCCCAAAGGGGGCCCGGCGGGTGAGCCAGTGCAACCTGGTGCCGGCGTAGGCATAAAGCCAGTTGCCGTTGCTGAGCAGGCAGTTAAAGATGCCGCCACTAGCTAGAAGGTGGGAGCAGGCCAGCAGTGCATCGAACAGGCCGGCTTCGTCATCAGTGGCGATTTTGCGGACCTCCAGTTGCTCAAGGATCCAGCAAAAAGCGGCTTCGCTGTCGGTATCGCCGATGGGCTGATGCTGACCCGTCAGGGGCAAGGGGGTGTGGAGGTCGCCGTTGTGGGCGAAGACCCATTCGCGCCCTTGCCAGTGGCGATGGAAGGGATGGCAGTTTTCCAGGGCCACAACGCCTTTGGTCGCTTTGCGGATGTGGGCCATCGAGCAGTGGGCCCGCAGATCCAGTTCGGCCACGGCGGCGGCGATCGGTGAAAAGGCAGCGGCGGCATCCTCCCGATAAATCCGCACGCCAAGGCCGTCGATGTCGTAGCTGGCCAGGCCCCAACCATCGGCGTGATCGCCGGTGGAGCCGCCCCGCAGCCGCAGGCCGTGGAAGGAGAAGCGCAGGTCGGTGGGGGTGTTGGCGCTGAGGGCCAGCAGTTCGCACATCGGGGGAATCTGGATGCCCAATCAAGAAGTTAGGCGCAGGCACCAAGCGACATTGGCAAAGAACGTTTGACCGATGGGAAATAAGTGCTATGGTTGATTCACCTGATTCGGAGCACCCCGTGCGCTGTCAAAACCGAATGACCCGCGCCGGCTTGATGCCGGTATCTCTCATGCGCTTCATCCCTGCCGAACCCTTGCTGTATTCATCAACCCATGGCCATCGCCTGCCGCACCCAAGCCCTCCGCCTCACCCTGCTCGCCAATGACGTTTTGCCCGAAGGGCTGACCTGGCGGATCCACGAGGGCTACCTACGCACCGCCACCTGGAACGAAGAGGGTGAATCAATCACCCTGGGCCTTTGGGGGCCCGGTGATCTCGTCACCAACGCCCATTCCGCCCTGGAGCCAGTCGAAGTCCAATGCCTCTCCACCGTTGTCGTCGAGCAATACAACCCGGACGAGGCCGAAACCCTGGCCTTTCTGCTGCATCAAATTCGCAACACCGAAGAAATTTTCGAACTGAACCGCTTCCGCAGCGCCGAGCGGCGGCTGTTGATGCTGCTGAGCTGGCTCGGTGTTCGTTTTGGCCAGGTGAGTAGTCGTGGTTATCGACTTTCGCTCAAAGAGATGAACCTGACCCACCGCTCTCTGGCTGAGATATGCGGATTGACGCGGGTCACAGTCACCAAAAATCTGAATCGCCACAAAGCCCTTGGGCTGCTGCAGTGCGTGGGCGAAGCCGATTTGTTCATTCCAGGGGAGGCTCTGGACACTGCTTTTTGAAAATCACCTTTGCTTCCTTTTACTAAACACAAACATCACCATGACCGCCCAATTTCTGCACGCCCATTCTTCCCTCAATCAACCGCAGCGTTATACACTTGTCTTTCGAGACGGTCAGTTGCTGCGCCACCAGGATGCTCTGACTTTGGTTCAGTATCGATCGGATGCCCGTTTGGCTGAGGTGCGAGTGGAGGATCCGATAGCTGCAGGGCATGGCTATAATCTGCAGACAGACCGAGCTAATTCCTATTGATAGCGATGAATATTGAAGCATCTATAATTGATCAGCGGCTGACATCCATTGTCAACGACATAAAACAGCCCGCTTTCGAGCAGCTTCGGATTGAGGAACCACAAAGACTGAAATCACTTGCATTTGTATACCTCTGCGTAAAAACGGTCCTTGACTTAGAAGTTGACGAAACATTCGATTGCCTAACGGAAGGCGGTGGCGATTTTGGAGTAGACGCAATACACATTTCTGAGGAGTATGATGGCGAGTTTACAGTTAGTCTCTTTCAGGCCAAGTATAAGCATAAAGATCTTAGCGGCAATTCAAATTTCCCTGAGACAGGGATTGATAGCCTGATACGCGCCATAGGTCTCTTATTCGACCCTGCTGCCCAGCTTCAACACATCAACCCACGCCTCTTGGCAAAAGTTGAGGAGGCGAGAAGCTTGATTCGTGATGGATTTATCCCACAAGTTAGAGCTATTGCCTGCAACAATGGCATCAAGTGGAATACTGGCGCCGAGGAGGCGATCACCCGGGCATCATTTGGCGACCAAGTTACATGGGAGCATGTTAACCATGCCTCTCTTGTAAAAATCCTGCAGGCCTCAAAGCCTGTTACAGATACGCTAAGACTTAGCGGCAAGGCAATAGTAGAGGACATGGACTTTAGTCGGATCTTGGTAGGCCGAGTC
>JBKDVK010000142.1:0-5654 GCA_046338875.1 Cyanobacteriota bacterium
GCTGCGGGTCGAGGCCTGTGAATATGTAACTGCTGCTACCCCGCTGCTGGCCGCTGCCCTGCCGGATTCCTTGGTGCTGGAGTGGCTGAAGCAGAACTCAGGCTTCAGTGACTGGGCCAGCGGCCAGCTATGGACCGCCGAATTGAACAATCTTTTGCTCAAGCGAGAGGCGGCCGCCAGTTCCGCCCAGCTGTTTGACCATGCCCACTGGCGCCAACGCCTCAGCCAGCTCAGGGACCAAACCCGACCCCTGCAACCCAACCAGAGCATTGTTTCTCAACTAAGGGCGGGCGAAACCCTGGTTCTTGGCAGCGCCAATGTGGCCGACCAACCGATCGGCACGACCCTCAACCCCGAAGCCCCCTTACCCCAACCCCGTCCACCGCACCCCCGGAGGTTGCTCGCCCTGGCCCCCGGCGCCCTTGATTTTGCGCCTGCAACGGCTGAGGTGCCTTTCGCCGCCACGGCGCAGCTCCAGGGAGCCCCAGGAGCTGCGGCCGCCGCTGCCGCCCGGGGCGAACACCCCTTGCCCACCGGCCTTGATCTGGGTCAGAACGATCCCACCCGGGGATTGCAGCTTGTGCGAGCTCGGGGCGTGGCCGAAGAGACGCTGGCCTGCTTCCAGATGCTGGGCAAGTTGATGGATCTGCCCTACCGCCGCGACGCCATCGACAAGGTGTTGCAGGAAAGGCTGCGGCGCGGCCAGAAACCCGATCTGCAATTCTGTGGCCAGATTGCCGCCATGCTCGGCCTGCTGGTCAGTGGCGCCCAGGTGAAGCCTGGTTCCGCCACCCGTCTGATCACCCCGTGCCTGGTGGCCTGGAAGGACAGCTTCGCCCTGGTCACCCGCAGCAATGGTCGCGGACTGCGCCTGGCTTCGCCGGCCGATGGCTGGGTCGAGCTGAGCCCAACTGAGATCCAGGAGCGTTTTCCAGATGGGCTCGAATTGTTGCTGCTGGAGCGCAGCACCGCCACCCCCGAGCGCCGCTTTGGACCGGGTTGGTTCTGGCCGGCCCTGCGCCGCTACCGGGGCATGTTGCTGCAGGTGCTGCTGGCCTCCTTCGTGGTGCAGCTGTTCAGCCTGGCCAACCCCTTGCTTATCCAGGTGATCATCGACAAGGTGATCGCCCAACGCAGCATGGATACGCTGCAGATCCTGGGGCTGGCCCTGGTGGTGGTCACGCTGATGGAAGGCGTGATTGGCAGTCTGCGCACTTTCCTGTTTGCCGATACCACCAACCGCATCGATTTACGGCTGGGATCCGAGGTGATTGACCACCTTTTACGTCTACCACTCGGCTATTTCGACCGCCGGCCCGTGGGCGAACTGGGCACCCGGATTGCCGAGCTGGAGAAGATCCGCAACTTCCTCACCGGTCAGGCCTTGATCACGGTGCTCGATGCCCTGTTCTCGGTCATCTATGTGGCCGTGATGCTCGTTTACAGCGTCACGCTTACCGCTGTGGCCCTAGCGGTTTTGCCTATTCAAGTCGCCATTACGCTGCTGGGAGCGCCCCTGTTCAGGAGGCAGTACCGGCAGTCGGCCGAAGAAAATGCCCGTACCCAAAGTCACCTCGTCGAGGTGATCACCGGCATCCAGACAGTCAAGGCCCAGAACGTGGAAATGGTGAGTCGCTGGCGCTGGCAGGATTTCTATTCTCGCTACATCGCCCGCACCTTTGAGAAAACAATCACGGGCACCTTCCTCAATGAATCCAGCCAGGTACTTCAGAAACTCTCCCAGCTACTTGTGCTTTGGGTGGGGGCTTCGATGGTTCTTAAGGGAGAACTGACCCTCGGCCAATTGATTGCCTTCCGCATCATCAGTGGCTATGTCACCCAGCCGATCTTGCGCCTTTCCTCCATCTGGCAGTCGGTGCAGGAATTGAGGGTGTCCTTTGAACGGCTGGCCGACGTTGTCGACACGCCGGAAGAATCCAGTGAAGCGGACAAGGCCAACATCCCCCTGCCCCCGATCGAAGGGGATGTGCTTTTTGAAAATGTCAGCTTTGCCTTCGCCCCTGGCACCCCACCGGTACTCAGCCACATCGATCTGCATGTGCCAGCGGGCACCTTTATCGGCATCGTGGGCCAAAGCGGTAGTGGCAAGAGCACGCTGATGAAATTGCTGCCGCGCCTCTATTCCCCCAATAGCGGTCGCATCCTGATCGACCGCTATGACATCGACAAGGTCGAGTTGTACTCCCTGCGCCGCCAGGTTGGCATCGTGCCCCAGGACCCTCTGTTGTTTTCAGGCACGATCAGCGACAACATTGCGCTCACCAACCCCGATGCCTCCAGCGATGCCATTGTGCAGGCGGCCAAGGTAGCCGCTGCCCACGATTTCATCATGACCCTGCCCTCCGGCTACAGCACGCCGGTGGGCGAAAGGGGAGCGTCGCTCTCGGGTGGCCAACGCCAGCGCATCGCCATCGCCCGCAGTCTGCTTAGCAATCCGCGCCTGCTGGTGATGGATGAGGCCACCAGCGCCCTCGACTACGACACTGAGCGCCAGGTTTGCGACAACCTGCAGCAAGCGATGCAGGGTTGCACTGTTTTCGTGATCACCCACCGCCTGAACACAATCAAACGGGCCGACCGCATCGTGTTCATGCACCAGGGATCGATCGTCGAAACCGGTACCCACGACGAACTGATGGCCCTGCGGGGCCGCTACTACGCCCTCTTCCGGCAACAGGACAACAACTGATGGCCCTTCCCGTCCTTCCCAGCGCCCCCGCCCAGGAGCCCAAGCCCGATACGGATTCACGCTCGTTGCGATTTAACGAGAGTGAAGATCTTGTGCTGCAGCAATCGCGGGTCTGGGCCAGAGCCATCACCTGGTGTCTGATGGGGGTTACGGCCTTCGGGCTGGCCTGGTTGGCCCTGGCCAAAACCGAAGAGATCGTTACCGCCCCAGGCAAACTTGAGCCTCTGGGGGCCGTCAAAGAAGTGCAGATGCCCGTTGGTGGGGTGGTGGAACAAGTGCTGGTAAAGGAAGGCCAGCAAGTGAGCAAGGGACAAATACTGCTGAGGTTGGATACGGAAACAACCCGTGATCGGCAGCAAAGCATGATCAAAAGCATTGCCTATAAAGAGCAGCAAGGCCTGCTCAAACGCGAGGAACTCTTCCGTTATCTTGATACTAATAGCACCGACCAACGGGTTCTTGCCGAGAGTTTGGTTCTGGAAAGCGAAATCCTCTCAAGGTTAGAGGTTCTGAACAAGGAGGGAGCTACCGCTGAACTTCAGTACCTGGGGCAGCGCCAAAAGGTGCAGGAGGTGCGAGGCAAGCTTGAGCAGTCGCGGATGGATCGGCTGCGTCAGCAGGCCCTCCTGATGCAGGGAATCCGGCAGCTACAGAGCGAGCTGACAGATTTACGCAGTAAACTGATCGAACTCAATGTCAATATTCGCTACCAGGAAATCAAGGCGCCTGAATCAGGCGTGGTATTCGAACTCAAGTCAAAGGCCAAGGGTTTCGTCGCCCAGACCAGTGAACCGGTGATGAAGATTGTGCCATTTGATCGTCTTGAAGCACGGGTGGAAGTATCAAGCCGCGAGATTGGTTTTGTTTCTTTAAACAAGCCAGCTGATATCAGCATTGATTCTTTTCCCGCCTCTGATTTCGGCGTTCTGCGTGGCACCGTGCGCCGCATCGGCTCCGATGCCCTGCCACCGGACCAGATGAAGAACTTCTACCGCTTCCCCGTGGACATCAAACTGGATGCCGAGAGCCTGGTGCCCTGCCCGGCAAGTACAAACTCCGATCAAAAGGTGTGTTTCAAGCCCAGCAAAGGCCCTGCCCTGCCATTGCAAGTGGGTATGTCCTTGACGGCCAATATCAAGTTGCGCAAGGTGACCTACCTGCAATTGTTGATGCAAAATTTCCGCGACAAAGCGGAATCCCTGCGGCGGATCTGATGATGAAGCCCGTGCCAACCCTGCCTGCCAACATCGCCCGCTGGATCAAGACCGACTGCGGCCGATCTCAATACTTGGAACTGGCCGCACGGCCGGGCCCAGTGGCCAGGCTACGGCTGGCCTGGTTCGTTTTGATCGCCGGGCTGCGCGACTGGCGCCTGGCGGATCGGCCCTAGGGCCAACCAAGCTCTCAATCTTCCGCCAGGGCCCGACGGGCCGCCCGGTTTACCAACCACACCGAAGCGATGGTGGCCCCAATCCCCGCCAGCCGCAGGGCCCAGGTCGCCGGATCGGCCTGGCCCGAGAGCACCGTGCCGAAACGGGCCACATCGCCGGCCAGGGCCCCGAGGGCACAAAACAACACGGTGCCCGGCAGGATGCCGATCAATCCCAGGCAGTAATCCCGCAAACTCACTTCGCTGAGGCCGTAGGCGAGATTGAGCAGGCTGAAGGGAAAGGCGGGAGAAAGCCGAGTTAGCAATACCAATTTGAGACCCTCACGGCTGACCGCCTGCTCAATGGCAAGGATTTTGGGGGCGGCGGCCAAACGGCGGCGAGCCCACTCCCGCAACCAGCTGCGACCGAGCAAAAAGACGGCAATCGCCCCCAGGCTCGCTCCAACGAAGACCACCAAGCTGCCTAGCAGGGTTCCGTACAGGGCCCCGGCCAGCATCGAAGCCCATACCCCTGGCAGCAACAGGGTGACCCAAAGGGCATAGAAGGGAACGAACAGGGCGGCACCGGCGGGGCTTTGCAGCAGGGGCAACCAGGGGGCAAGCAGTTCCGACATCACATAATCATTGCAGTTCCCTGTCCTAGCCTGCATTCAGTACTCAACGCTGGTGTATGGCCCGATTGCGGCAGCAAGCACGGTCCACCCGCGGTAAAGCCAACCCGCCCCGGCGGCGGCGTAGCCGGGCCAGCAGCAGCTTTCAACAACCAGGCACGCCGATCTTTATTGGGGATCAGCGGCTGGAGAATGCCATTCTCGACATTATCGTTTATAGCAGCGAAGGCAGTCGCGAAACACGGGGTTTGCCCCTGCAGGAGTGCTTGCCCTCGCTTGATCTTGCCCACGATGGGGCGAGTGTTACCTGGGTCAATGTCAACGGCATCCACGATGTCGGATTGATTGAAGCCCTTGGGGAACATTTCGCACTGCATCCGATGACTGTCGAAGATATTGTTAATACAGCCCAAAGGCCCAAGTGGGATGTGTTTTCAAATTACGGCATGTTGGTCCTGAAGATGCTGGACATGGACGCCAACAAGGAAAATGTGCGCATCGAACACGTCAGTCTGATTCTGGGTTCAAGTTGGGTGATCTCCTTTCTGGAAGACGAGGGTGATGTTTTTGAATCAGTGCGCCAGGCAATCGGGACCAATGCTGGTCGCATTCGACGTATGGGCGCTGATTACCTATTATTTTGTCTGGTAGATGCAGTCGTCGACCATTATTTTCTGGTCGTCGAGCACATCGGCGACAAGGTAGAGATTCTGGATGATCGGCTACTTGAGGACCCCCGTCAAGATGACATTAGGGTGCTGCATCGCTTCAAGCGAGACCTGCTCGTTTTGCGGCGAGCTGTCTGGCCTTTGCGGGAGGTGCTGAGTGCGGTGTCTAAAGAGGAATCACCCTTATTGCACACGGAGACGAAGGTGTTCTGGCGGGATCTGTACGACCATTGCATCCAGGTAATTGATATTGTCGAAACCGCAAGGGACACCCT
>JBKDVK010000143.1:0-21096 GCA_046338875.1 Cyanobacteriota bacterium
CCTCAATCTGGAAGATCCCGAGGGTCGCATCCGCTGCCGCGGCGACGAAGCCCTCCTGGAGATCAGCGAGCCTTCGCCCTCGCGACAGATGGTGGCCGAGGCCATGATCCTGGCGGGTGCGCTGATGGCCGAACGGGGCCAGCGCCTGGGCATCGCCCTGCCCTATCGCACCCAGATCCCTGGAGAACTCCCCTCAGAGTCAGAACTGGAAAGCCTGCCCCCGGGTCCCGTGCGCCACAGCGCCATCAAAAGGGGCCTCAGCCGCGGCCAGCTTGGTGTCACCCCTGGACCCCATTTCTCCCTGGCTCTGGACGCCTACGTGCAGGCCACCTCGCCGATTCGCCGCTACGGCGATCTGGTGACCCAACGCCAGTTTGAGGCCCTGCGCCATGGCACCGACCCCATGGACGAGGCCAGCCTCGCCAGCCTGCTGAGCGAACTGGAGACACCCCTTCGCCAGGTGCAACAGATCTCCCGCGAAGACCAGCGCCACTGGCAGCAGGTCTGGTTTGAGCAGCATCCCCAGGGCCAGTGGCCCTGCCTTTTTCTGCGCTGGCTGCGCCAGGACCTACGTCTCGGGCTGGTCTGGGCAGAAGACCTGGCGATGACCCTAGCGGCGGAATGCCCACCCCACAGTCAACCGGCTGATGCCCTGCTACTGCGGATCCAGCAGGTCGATTCCCTGCGGGACGTGCTCAAACTCCAGGCCGTCGCCTGACCAGGTTCGCCCTAATCGGGCGGTTCGCCCCTGGCCGGGCCTTTTGCCCTAACGATGTCAGTGCGGATCAGGGCCCAGCCAGGCGCGATACCCGCAACCAGGGCCCCCAGGGGTTAGCGCAACCGATCAAAGCCACGTTACGGGGCCGCTCCTGGGCCAGCAGCCAGGCATGCAGGGCCGGCTCCAAGGTGATCAACGGCCAAACCTGGGAGCCTTGGCATGCAGGCATCCCATCCGCCATCACCAGGCTGAAGCCCCCCTGACCATCGGGCCGCAATTCCCCTTGCCAAAGGCACTCTCCTGGTTCGCTGGGGGCCACGCTGGCGGGTCCGGCGCCGTCACTGCCCCTCAGCCATCCCTCCGGACTAAGGGCGGCGGGATCGGTCAGAACCTGCCGTTGGCGCTGGGCCCACTCGGGGTGATGCCAAGGGGTATCCCACAGGGGAAAGGGGCCGGCCGGAGCCTGGGGATCCTCGATCAGATCCCTCTGGATTGCTGACACCGGGACGGCGGCTGGCGGTTGGCAGCGGCGCACCGCCAATGCCGCCGCCAGGCCCGCCGCCTGGCCCACATTGAGCACCAGCGGTTGCAACCGGGTGGCGCCATTCGCCATGTGGCTGACGCTGATGGCCTTATCTGCCGCCAACAGATTGCTGACGCTGGCGCTGACCAGGGCCCCGTAGGGAATCGTGAAGGGGGTACCGCTCCAGCGACCACCCCAGCGACAGCTCTTGGGCGCCAGAGGCCAATCGGGACCCGGGTAATGATGGTCATTGGCGTAATTCCCCACGGCAATGGCGCTGCAGCTTCCCCCGGCCAACAAAGGCAGGGGGGCCCGGCAGGCCCCCGGGCCCAGCGGCAACAACTGCTGCTCCACCACCACCTCCAACCCCACCAATCGCCGTCCTTCCCGCCAATAGGGCATCAGGGCCAGGCTCTGGTCCCCCTCCAGGTCGCCTGCGGCCGCCGCCAAGGCATCGGGAAAAACCGTCGCCGCTGCCAGGCCGCCGCCGCTGGCAACCGCCAGGGCCTGGGCAAAGGACCCACTGTGGGCCCGCATCTGGGCCGCCAGCTCCGCTTCTGCCGCATCAGCCGGGAAGGCCGCCGCTGGCGCGCCACTGGCAAAGGCACCATCAAGACTCCCATGCCAATCATTGCCGTGCAGGGGCCAATTCAGCATCACCAGCCCCCCGGGCAGACGCCCGTAGCTGAGGGTGCGCTCCAGGCCAAAGGCCGTGCACGAGCCCTCAAATGGTCCCTGGGGCAGGGAGCCCCAGGAGCCAGCGACGGCGGATTCAGGCGCCATCGCTGCGCCGAGGGGGGGCACTGCAGGCTCACGGGGAGCGGCCGGTGGGGCATCATTGCGCAGCTGACCCAACCACACCCAAGTGGGGGACTGGATGGGTTGTTCTTTGAAAAAGGCCTCGCTATCCAACCGGGCTTGCTCAGGGGCACTGGGTTCATGCCACTGCTCTTGGGGTTCCCAACCGAAACGGAACGGGGCATCGGCTACGGCGATCAACTCACCCCGGTCACTGCCATCGATAAACACCTGGGCGCCAATCTCCTGGACGCTTGGTTGGCCGCCCCCTGACCCCTGGGGCTGTTCTATCCGAATCGAAACGATGCGGTCCCCGGCGCGCCGCACCTCCAGCACACGGCAGCCAGGCCACCACTGCAGGCGAGCTTCCGCCCGCAGCCAGCGCCGCAAGATCGCCTCGGCCGTTGCGGGGCGATAGCCAAAACAACTGACCCAGTTCTGATCAAGTCCCAGGGGTTCACTGCGCGCCAGTTCACGCAGCAGGGCCCCCCAAAGGCCGGTTTGCCAGGGACTCAGTTCGTTGCCGTCGGGGGCGCAAACCCCCGCCGCACTAACCATGCCACCCACCCAGCTTCCAGGGGTGAGCAGCAGGGTGGTGGCGCCGGATCGGGCGGCCTGGAGCGCGGCGGCAATGCCGCCAGTGCCACCTCCCCAGACCAGCACCTCCACCGGATCGGTCATGGGTGGTTTGCAGGGCTCCTGGCTTGATCCTGAAGCGTCAGGGTTGCCCCTGTCCAGGGGCCTGCAGGGGCCGCTGGGTAAGATTATCTCTGGGTCTGGGCTTGCCGTTGGCCCGGAAGCCCGTCAGGCCGGTCGGGATCCCCCACGTCTTGCGACGCCCTGATGCCCTTCACCCTCACCACGCCCCTCTACTACGTCAACGATCGCCCCCATTTGGGCAGCACCTACACCACCTTGGCCTGCGATGCGATCGCCCGCTTCCAGAGACTGCAGGGCCAGCAGGTGCAGTTCATTACGGGCTGTGATGAGCATGGGCAGAAAATTCAGCGCACTGCCGAAGCGGCGGGGCTGACCCCCCAGGCCCATTGCGACGCCGTCTCGGCACGGTTTCAAGATCTCTGGCAGCGTTGGCAGATCAGCAATAACCACTTCATCCGTACCACTGAGCCCCGTCACCGGGCCATCGTCGAGCAATTCTTTGCGCGGGTCGAGGCCAATGGCGATGTGCGGGAGGGCCGCCAGCAGGGTTGGTACTGCGTCGCCTGTGAGGAGTACAAAGACGATCCGGCCGCAGCCACCGATCCAAGCTGTCCTGTGCACCAGCGACCCTTGGAATGGCGCGATGAAATGAATCTGTTCTTCCGGCTTTCGCGCTATCAAGAACCCATCGAAAGACTGGTGGCTAGTCCGGGCTTTGTGGCACCGGCATCGCGGCAGCGGGAGGTCCAAAATTTTGTGGCTGGAGGTCTGAAAGATTTCTCGATCTCACGGCTGGATGTGCCTTGGGGCATCCCCGTACCCGGCCATGAAGGACATACGTTTTATGTGTGGTTTGACGCCCTGCTGGGTTATCTCTCCGCCCTGCTCCAAAATGATGACCCAGCCGATTTAGAGCTGGCTGTCTCAAGGGGCTGGCCCGCCGATCTGCATGTGATTGGCAAAGATATTTTGCGCTTCCATGCGGTCTTCTGGCCGGCGATGTTGCTGTCGGCGGGTTTGGAGTTACCAAAGCGGGTCTTCGGCCATGGCTTTTTGACCCGCGAGGGCCAAAAGATGGGCAAATCCCTGGGCAACGTGCTCGATCCTGAATTATTGCTAGAGCGCTGTGGTCCTGATGCGGTGCGCTGGTATCTCCTGCGGGATATTCCCTTCGGCGAAGACGGCGATTTCCAGCAGCAACGCTTCAGCGATCTGGTCAATAACGATCTCTCCAACACCATCGGCAACCTGCTTAATCGCACCACCTCCATGGCCCGCAAGTGGTTTGACGGTGGCGTGCCACCCGCCGGGCCCGCCCTGGAACCAAGCCATCCCCTGGCGATTGCCGCCAGCGTTGCCGCCGATCAATTTGATGCCGCCATGGCGGCGCTGGAGTTTCGCGGAGCAGCCGAATCCCTGTTGCGGCTAGCCGAAACCGCCAACGGCTACCTCAACACCCAGGCCCCCTGGAAACAGATGAAACAACCCGGCCAGGAAGCGGCCGTTGGCTCCGACCTCTACGCGGTGCTGGAGGTGAGCCGCTCTTTGGCGGTGTTGTTGGCCCCCCTGGTCCCCGACCTATCGACCCGCATGCTCAGCCAACTTGGCCAACCGGGCCTGGTGAGCGGCGCCGACAGGGAAACAGGCGATCACGCCATCACAGGCTCTGGATCCAATTGGCATCCAGTGCGCCAATGGGGCCTGCTGCGCTCTGGTGATCCACTCCCGGAGCCGGTGCCGGTGATGCAGCGCCTGGAGCTGGAATCCCCCCTGTGAGCTCCGCTTGCCGCAGGTTTGGGCCCTGGCTGAGGTCCTGGCTGCTGGTGACCCTGGCGCTGGGGCCCCTGGGCTGCAGCCGCCCGCCAACCACCTTTGACGATGCCTCGCCTCCCTTTGTGTTTCGATCCCTCAATCTGAAGCAACAGGATGAGCGCGGCCAACCCACCTGGGCATTGACAAGTCCAGAGGCCCGTTACGACATCAGGCGCCGGGTCGCCCAGGCCCGTTCCCCCCAGGGCATCATCTACGTCGCTGGAAAACCCCTGTATCGGCTCCAGGCCACCAGCGGCACGGTGATCAATGACGGTGAGGTGATTGTGTTGGAGGGCGGCATCCGGGTCGAACGCCACGGCGCCCAACCGGTGCTGATTACGGCCCGTCGCGCCCGTTGGCTTCCCAGCAAAAAGCTCCTGCGCATTGACCGCGCCCCCATGGCCGAAGACGGCCTGCACCGCCTCGGGGCCCAGCGGGCTCGCTTCCTCTTCGATCGCGACCGACTCGAACTGGAGGGGGCACCGCGGATCGAGCGCTGGGGCCAACCCAGTGACCCCTTCAGCCGCCAACGGCGTACCAACCCCGAAGTGGTGGCCCTTCCCCAAAAGCTCACCTGGCAACCGGGGCAGGGAGACCTGGAAGCCGAGGGTCCGTTGCGAATCACGCGCCTGCCCCCCGGCCGACCCCGCCAAGCTCTGCCCCAAACACTCACCGCCGCAGGCCTGAACGGCAATACCCGTCAGCAGCGTTACCAGCTCAAGGCCCCCGTGCAGGTTCGCGATCCCATCGAAAAGTTCGATCTCGACGGCCAAAATCTGCAGCTGGATGGGGCGGCCCAGACCCTCAGCAGCGACCAGGTTTTCAGCGGCCGCTGGAAAGAGTTGACCGTTGGCGGCAACAGCCTCGTGATCGAGACCCGCCAGACCACAGCCACCATCCCCTTCGGCTGCCGGCTGCAGCGCCAGGGCGAATCCCTGAGCGCCAGGCTCTGCCGCTGGAATTGGCAAGACGAAACCCTCTTCGCCGAGGGCGATGTGGACTATCAGCGAACCGCCCAGCGCCAACGCATCCAGGCCGGCCAACTCACGGGCCGCCTCGGACCTGAGGGGGAATTCAATGTTTCCACGCCCGGCGGGCGGGTGATCAGCTCGTTTGCGGTGCCTCGCCGGCAGCGGCCGCTGCCCCCTGCGCCTGCGCGGCCCAAGCCGGAACCCCTGCGTCTATGAGTTTTTCGGCCCAACCCCCAATCCACAACAGGTCGGCCTGACTGAAGCAGCGCGGCGACCAGCCCCCCAAAACCAACACCGCTTGCTCGCCCACCGGCTGCACCACAACGGCCGGTAAATCGGCCAGCAGCGGCTCAAATTCGACCCGCCCTGGATAAAGGTTGAGATCCACCAAAGAGATGGCCTTTTGTCGCTCCAGGCTTTGTTGGCAGATCGGCCCCAGGCAAAACTCTGTGTCAGCCAGTAGTCCTCGGCGCAGCAGGCTCTGGCTGCCCGACTGGAGCAGCACCACGGCGGCGGGGGTGGCGGTCAACAACATGCGGCTGCCCCAGGCCAGCTCACGGCGCAGGGGCTCGGGCAGGTCGGCGGCCAGTTCAAGACCTTCGCGGCCCTTCAGGTCGGCCCGGGGGGCAGCCGGGGGCTGAATTCGCTGCCACAACGCGGCGACCAACATCAACACCACCGCCAACAGGCTGGCCAGGACGGCGGCCCGCTCCAGCGGTGGATCGATGCGGGAGGCCGTCAGCTGGTTCAGAACGACCAGGGCCAGGGCAACCAGGCCGATGGCCAGCATCAGGCGAGAGGCCAGGGGGGTAGCCATGGGTCGCGAGGTTCAGCAAGGCCAACAATGGCCGATCCGACCCCCTGGCCCCCCCCGTTGGAAGACCCTGGCGGTTTAGGTCAAACTGGTGGTATTCGTGCGATCGCCTTGCTCCTCGAACGCGCCCCATCGCCCCGCCCCGTGGCCCTTCTTTTTCGCCAGCGGTACCAAGTCCGACCCTGGGGTTGGCTGACCTCCCTGCTGGTCTCGGCCTGGCTCCTGTTAGGAGCTGCCTGGCCGGTTATGGCCCTGGCCGTGGGCGACCTGCCGGCGCTGCCACCGACGACCCATGTGCTCGATCAGGCCCAGGTGCTGAGCCGGGCCGCCAACGGCGACATCGAAAAGGCCCTGGCGGCCCTCGATGCCGATCACATCGAGGCCCAGTTGATCACCATCGACCGGCTCGACTATGGGGTCAGCCTGGATCAGCTGGGTCAGCAATTGCTTCAAAAGTGGCACGACGCCGCCCCTGATCAATCGCGGCTGCTGATCTTGCTCGACACCCAGACCCGTGCCGCCGCCTTGGTTGCCGACCCGAGTGTCGAGCGCCAACTCACACCCGATCTACTGCGCAGCACCGCCCGAACGACCATGGCCCTGCCCCTGCGTAGCGGCGATCGCTACCGGCAGGCCACCCTTGATGGACTGGAGCGTCTGGCAACGGTGCTAGCAGGCGGAGAGGATCCGGGCGAGCCGGTGGAAGAAACGGTGACCGCACCAGCCAGAACGATTCCGACCCAGGAGGAAACTGCCCAGAGCAATGCCTTCACCTGGATCGTCGCCTTGCTGGCTGTGGGCACGATCGTGCCCATGCTGACCTGGTGGATCTTCTCCCGTTGAGTCCTCTCTGAAAACCATGGGTCTCAGCAATTGGATCGGCACGTTTACCAAGGGCAAGGGCGACATCACCAGCAACGGCACCAACGGATCCAACGGCAGCATCCGGATTAACCACGACTTGGAGCGGGGCTATGAGGCAGCCCTGATGATCCAAAGCATCGAATTGGAGCATTACAACGATCGTCCGGTTCGGCCCGAATTGGAACTTCGCTTGCCCAAGGGGATGCAGGCCCAGGTGCTGCGACGGTTTCGAGCCGCACTGCAGGTCTGCCTCGAATCGATGCACCGCCTTGAGCCGCTAAGGGGCCAACTCGCCGGCCAGGAATTGCGCCAGCTCAGTTTAATCGAAACGGTTGTGACGCGTTATGACTCCAAGCGCAGTGTGCTGCCGAGCCTTAGCCGCACCCCGGAACTCCTGCCCCGCAGTCTGCTTGGTGCCGTTGATCAGGTCCGCCGCCAGCTAGATCCGGAGGCCGAAGCCAGCGTCCTGGCTGGTTTTCGCCGCCGACGGGACTCGACCCTGGTGGCCCTGCGCATCCTGCTGCTGCTGATCTTGGTGCCGCTTTTGATCAGCCAGCTGAGCCGCACCTTTGTGGTTTCGCCACTGGTCGATCGGTTCGCGCCGCACCAGAGTTTTCTTGGCTATGCCAAGCCCCACCTGGAAGAAAAGGCCGTTGAAGAACTGCGGGTTTATCAAGCGGAGCTGGAATTTGATGCCCTCCTCAACAAAAAAGCACTCCCCACCAGGGAAGAGATCCAGGAAAAACTGAGTGAAAGGGCCCAGGAACTCAAACTAGAGGCCGACAAAGGCAGCACCCATGCTGTTAAGAATGTGATTTCCGACTTGTTTGGCCTGATGAGTTTTGTCCTGGTCTGCCTGTTTGGCCAGCGGGATATTCAGGTCCTCAAGGGTTTCATCGACGAACTGGTCTATGGCCTGAGTGATAGCGCCAAAGCATTCGCCATTATCTTGTTTACCGATGTCTTTGTGGGCTTTCATAGTCCCGAAGGCTGGACTGTGCTCTTGAATGGTGTGGCCCACCACCTTGGTCTTCCCGCCAGAGAGAATTTCATCATGTTGTTTATTGCCACCTTCCCCGTGGTGTTGGCAACAATCTTCAAGTACTGGATTTTCCGCTACCTCAATCGCGTTTCGCCTTCCTCGGTGGCCACCCTGCGCAACATGAATGGAGGCGGTTGAGTTGAGCCGGCCGCTGCCGCCGCCCAGGGCCCATCGCACCATGGTCAGTGGGCCCGCCGGCAGCGGCAAGAGCCGCTGGGCCGAGCTGCTGGCCGAACGCAGTGGCTTGACGGTGGTGTACCTGGCCACGGGGCCCTTGCGGCCCGATGATGTCGACTGGCAACAACGGCTGGAGCGGCACCGCCGGCGCCGTCCCAGCAGCTGGCACTGCCGCGAGGTGGCAGGAGAACTGGGCCCGGCCTTGGGCCAGCTGCAGCCTGGGCAATTGGCCCTGGTGGATTCCCTTGGCACCTGGGTGGCCGCCTTGCTCGAAACGGATGATCAGGAATGGCGGCAGCGTTGCGCGGATCTCATCGGCGCGCTCCAGCTTTCAACCAGCCCCGTGATCCTGGTCTGTGAGGAAACGGCTTGGGGAGTGGTCCCCCCCACTGCCCTGGGGTTGCGTTTTCGCCAGCGGCTGGCGGATTTGCAGCGGCACCTGGCAGCCGACTGTGACCAGGCCTGGCTGGTGTTGCAAGGACGGGCCCTTGATTTGCATGCCCACAGCCTCCCCGTACCCCCTGATTCCAGAGACGCCTGATGCCACGCGTGGTCCTATGGCAACCCCAGATTCCGCCCAATACCGGCAACGTGGCTCGCACCTGTGCTGCCACAGGCAGCGAACTGCATCTGATTGAACCCCTTGGCTTCCAGATCGACGACCGGCAGTTGCGCCGGGCCGGCCTGGATTACTGGCCATGGGTCCAACTGCACCGCCATGGAGATGAAACAGCCTTTCTGGAAAACTGCCGGCGGCAGGGTGGTCGGCTGGTGGCCCTGAGCAGCCATGCGTCCATGGCCTATACGGATTTTGCCTTCTGCGCCAATGACTGGTTGCTGTTTGGCCAGGAAACCGACGGACTACCGGCCCGTTTACTCGCCCAAGCTGATCGGGCTCTGACGATCCCGATGGCCCAAAAAGCCCAGCCAGGGCAAGGGGGAGTCCGTAGCTTGAACCTCTCCGTGGCGGTGGCGGTGGTTCTGTTCGAATCCTTAAGGCAGATACAGATTCAACAGGGGAAATAGCATACTAAAAACTTATCGCATCAGGGACTGGAAGCCTGTTTCAAATACCCCTAATTCAAACCCTTTTTAATTTCCTAGCACATCCCCGCCCCAATGTCAAGCCGTTCGTATTGAGCATTTGCATTGACGTTCGCAGGTCAACACGCTATGGTCTGGCGGACTTGGGGATCATGACTTCTCCAACAGGTCTTGTTCATCGAATTGCTTTGCATGAAGTCCGCTCAAATTTGGACTCTGTTGTTCGCTGGTTCGGCAATCGTTTCCCCTTTTCTGACCGCTATTGCCCGCGATTCTGTATTAAGCGATACCCAGCAAGCTCTGGTTCGTGCCTTGGCTGATCCAGACAGCGCACCAGATGAGGTGGCTGATGCGCCCGTTTCCGGCGACACCCCGCAGGATTCCACGGCGACCCTGCAGGCCCCGCCAGCAGGGCCAAACGCCCTGAACGGCGAACCGACCCAGCAGCTCGCTTCTGCCCAGGGGCTGAATTGGCAACCCCTCTATCCTCAGCCCGCCAGCGCGCCAACAGCCCCCCGGAGCAACAGGGGCTTGGTGCGCTCTGGTGACACCGTGCTTAGCGTTGCCCAGCGCTACGGCATGACTGTCAGTGATTTGCTGCGGCTCAATCCTGGTGTCGAAATGGCCAGCCTCACCCCTGGCATCCAGCTAAGGGTGGCCCCCACGACCCCCATGCGCCCCCACATGCTGTTGGCCCTCAGGCCTTCTGGCAGTGGTGCCCTGAGCTGGCCCGATTTGCCGAACCTCCCCCAGCTCCCTCAAGCGCCCCTGCCCGGATCCGGGGCTGGCGATTACATCTGGCCGACCCAAGGGGTGTTCAGCTCGGGATACGGCTGGCGCTGGGGTCGGATGCACAAAGGCATTGACCTGGCTAACAGCACCGGCACTCCCATTGTGGCGGCCAAAGAGGGCCGGGTCAGCTTTGCCGGTTGGCACGATGGGGGTTATGGCTACTTGGTTGAGATCAGCCACGCCAATGGATCCACGACCCGCTACGCCCATAACAGCCGCCTGCTGGTCGCTCAAGGCCAGGAGGTGCGCCAAGGTCAGGTGATCAGCCAAATGGGCAGCACGGGCAACAGCACGGGGCCCCACCTCCATTTTGAGATCATCGCCCCGGGCATGGGAGCCATGAATCCCCTCAACTTCCTGCCTCCCCGGGCCTGAGGCCAGCCAAGGTTACTGAGGGGCCATCCTCTACAATCAAGCCGTGCCAAGGCTCGGTAGCTCAGCTGGTTAGAGCGTGGGATTCATAACCCCAAGGTCGGGAGTTCAAGTCTCCCCCGAGCCATTTTTTATTCATGCTTACAGAGTGCAGCTGGAACACAGCGAGTTAAGTATTTTAGGATTCCGCCACCCTCACAAGTTTTAGGTGAGGGCAGCGAAAACCGCTTAGCTGATGTATTCGATCAGCTCACTGTCTGGATAACGGACCTTGGCCATGCCGGCGTACTTGTCATCGGCGCTGTGATAACCAGCCACCGCCACCACCGAACTGCGGTAGGCGCTTTCCTCCAGCCCCAAAACCCGGTCGTACTCGGCAGGTGAGAAACCCTCGATCGGCGTCGTATCAACTCCCAACAGGGCTGCGGAGGTCAGAAAGGTGCCCAGGGCGATGTACACCTGGTTGGAGCTCCACTGGCCGATGTGCTGACTACGGGGGCCATTGATCAAATCCTTGCGGATCATGTCGCCATAGAACGCCAGCGATTCGATCGGTAGACCGCGGATGGTACTGGTGGCGGAAATCAGCCTGTCAACGTCGGCTTCTTCAATGCGGCGTTTGGCCAGGAAAACCACCAGATGGGATGCGTCGGTGATCTGGGACTGATTCCAGGAATGTTGACGCAGCTCAGCCCGCAAAACCGGGTTGGTGACTACCAGGAATTTCCAGGGCTGCAGGCCGTAGGAGGAAGGGCTCAGCACCAGGCTTTTTTCAAGCGCTGCCCAGGTTTCTGGATCGATGCGGCGAGTGGCATCAAAAGCCTTGGTGGCGTAACGGTGCTGAAGGGCCTCCAGCAAGGTCGTGGTAGTCAAAGCCAAGGAAGGGATCCATGCATGGTGGAATTAGGAAACTAAGTCCACTGACAGGGATCGCGCCATGATCAACGCATCTCAATTGCATTGAGTCTTACCCGGAAGCTGTTGCCAGCCCCTTTTTCCTGATCCTCTTGATGCTCGGCCCTTGGGGGGGGGCTGGTGGCCTCCTGTAGTGCGCTGGCCTGGCGCCGCCAACGGGCTTCGGCGGGGGAGGAACGACCCTCGATGGCGCGAATCAAGGACCGGCTGCGGTTGGCCTCGCCTACCGTTTCGCCTTGCTTGGGACGGATCAGGGGATTGCCCTTGAGATCGCTGCGTAGCTGGTTAAGCAGGCGGAAGTGACCGGTGGCGTTGTATTTGCGCAGAACAGTGGGATCCCAGGGCATCGGCCAAATCAAATCCATCTATCAGGTCAGCTTAGGGATCGGACGCTCCGCCAGCCGAGAGCAGTTGCGATCAGAACCAGAATCGGCCCCCAATCGCCTGAATTCGTGATAGGTTTGGCCCATACGCAACTTGAAGTCGAACCGACTCCGTCCTACGTGGCTCCGTTGTCCGTAGCGACCTGGTTCACTCTGTCGCGTCCTGATACCTTCCTTTTGCTCCAACCATTGCCATGACGAGGATTGTTGGTCTCGCCGCCCCTGATTTCACCGCCACCGCGGTGGTCGACCAGGAATTCAAGGAGGTCTCCCTTTCTCACTACCGCGGCAAGTACGTGGTGCTGTTCTTCTATCCCCTTGATTTCACCTTCGTCTGTCCGACGGAAATCACAGCCTTCAGTGACCGCTACGCCGAATTCTCCAGTCGCAATACCGAGGTGCTTGGAGTTTCCGTTGATAGTCAGTTCAGCCACCTGGCCTGGGTGCAGACCGACCGCAAGAACGGTGGCCTTGGTGATATCGCCTATCCCCTGGTCGCCGACCTGAACAAGACCATCGCCCGCGACTACCAAGTTCTTGATGAGGACGCCGGCATAGCCCTGCGCGGACTGTTCATCATCGATCCCGATGGTGTGGTGATGCACAGCACCATCAACAACCTGCCCGTCGGTCGCAGTGTGGATGAAACCCTGCGGGTGCTGCAGGCCTTCCAGTACGTCCAGTCCCATCCCGACGAAGTCTGTCCTGCCAACTGGACCCCTGGCGAAAAAACCATGAATCCCGATCCAGTCAAGAGCAAGGACTTCTTTGCCGCCGTCAACTGATCGCCCTTGCGGTCTTCGCTTGCAAGGGGCCTTAGGGCCCCTTTTTTGTTGTTCGTCAAAAGCGGCTGGCCCAAGGCTTGCCAGGCAGTTGATACGCGTGCCCCTTTGCTCAAGCCACCGCCAGGGAACCCCGCTGGCCGTCTAGGTGCACCAGCCGCCCCTGGGGTAGGGCCAGATTCGGCTGGGCGTGGCCCACCGGCAGCCCGGCCACCAGGGGCACACCCAGGTCGCCAAGCCGTTCTTGCAGCACCTCGTCCATTGTCAGGTCACCTGGCAGCACATCGTCCTGTTTCCAGCGAAAGCGACCCAGGCCGATCCCGGCCACCCCCTCCAATACTCCCGAAGTGCGCCACTGGGTCAGCATCCGGTCAATGCGATAGGGCTCCTCGCCCACATCCTCAAGCACAAGCACGCAGCCAGCCAGGCGGGGCCACCAACGGGTGCCGATCAGGGACGTCGCCACCGTCAGATTCGAAACCACCAAGGGCCCCGTGGCGACTCCTCCCCGCCAGGCCACCCCCTGCAGCGGCGCCACTCTCTCCCCCCGCAGCAGGGCCACCAACCTGGCCCAGGCGGCATCATCTCCATGGGGGCTGCCATGGATGCCACCGCCGTTGCCGGCCGCCAACTGGGCCAACAGCAGGGCACTGACATCGGAAAAACCCACCAACCAGAGGGGGCGAGGACCCGGCTGCCAACCGGCCTCCAACAGCCGGGCACTGCCCCAGCCACCGGCCACGGCCACCACAGCGTCGCAGCCGGGATCGGCCCAGGCCCGCTGCAGCAACTTCAGCCGCTCGCTGTCACTGGCCGAAAACCAGCGCCAACGGCCCGCCGTGGCCGACGGGATTTCCAGGCTCCAGCCGGCGGCGGCAAAGCGCTGCTGCAGCCTCAGCCCCTCCGTCGTGGCGTCCTCCCACCAAGTGCCCGGGGCAATCGCCAGCACGCGGCTGCCTGGCCGTAACGGTGTCGGGACCCCCAGGGAATGGCGAGCCTGGGGAAATGGCGTCGTTGACGAGGCCCTGGAAGAGTTCAGGCCCAATCCCGATGCCGAAAGGCCCGCACCGAGTCCCCACAGCAACGAGCGACGACGCATTTCTCAGCCCAGCAGGCTGGCCAGCAGCCGGCGGCCATCTTCGCCCCCGGTGAGACTTTCACAGGCCCGTTCGGGGTGGGGCATCAAACCCAGCACATTGCCCCGGGGGTTGCACAACCCCGCCACATCCCCCATCGACCCGTTGGGGTTGGCCGCATAGCGCAACACCACCTGGCCGTTATCTTCCAGCTGCCGCAGCTGGTCTTCCTGGAGCTGATAACGACCCTCACCATGGGCAATGGGCAGGGAAATCACTTCGCCCGATTGATAACCCGTCAACCAGCGACAGGCTCCGGGCCGCACCTCCAGAGAAGTGGGCTCACAAACAAAATGCAGGCCGATGTTGCGGGTGAGGGCCCCCGGCAGCAGTCCCAGCTCGGTGAGCACCTGGAAGCCGTTGCAGATGCCCAAAACCGGGCCTCCCTCACTGGCGAAGCGGCGGACTTCCTCCAGCACCGGCGCAAAGCGAGCAATGGCGCCGCAACGCAGATAGTCGCCATAACTGAAGCCCCCGGGCAAGACCACTGCCTCCAGTCCCTGGAGATTCCGCTCTTCGTGCCAGAGAAAACGGGTTGGCACCCCTAGACAACCCTCCAGGGCCCAACGCACATCACGGTCGCAGTTGGAGCCTGGAAAAACAACAATGCCAATCGTCATGAGGGCCTCAGGCGATTTCGATCAAATCAAGCGTCCAGTTTTCGATCACCGGATTGGCCAGCAGTCGTTCGCTGAGCAATTCCAGCTGTTGTTGGGCCGTGGCCTGGTCAGGGGCTTCGATCTCAACCTCAATGGCCTTGCCAATTCGCAAGCGCGTCACCCCTGCGACTCCCAAACGCCCGGCGGCCGCTCGGGTGGCCTCCCCCGCCGGATCGAGCACCGACGGACGCAGGGACACCTGGACACGGGCGTGGAAGTGGGGCACCGGAGCGCGGGCGTTTGCTGAATATTGCCAGGCGATTAGAAGGCTGCGAAAGCCTGCTCGAGCCTGGCGGCATGGGCGGCAGCACCCAACACCACCAGTTCGATCCCTGGGGCGGCCGCCTCTGGCCAAACACCCTCGTACCAACACTCAAGGCGGGGTCCCACGGCTTGTATTTGCAGGGGCAGCAGTTTGCCCTCTTGTAACAAGCGGCCCTTGAGGCGCAGCACCGGCTGGTCGGCAAGTAGAGCCGCCAGTCGCTCTTCGATCTCCTGGCGGGTGTAGGGACCTGGTCGCTGCACCATCACCGCAGCCATCGCGACATGGCTGTGGTCATGATGGTCATGGTGATCGTGATCGTCCTGATCTTGTGCGAGCCGGGGGAGGGCCTGGACGGCTGTGCTAACTGGGGCCGAGAGCACCAACGAGGCGTCCACTGCACCGCGGGTCATCGGCAGGACCGGGGTACCGGGGCGCACCTGGCTGGCGAGCCGCCCTTGCAGAGCAGCCAACGCCTGCCCATCAAGCCGGTCGGCCCGGCTGACCAAGACCAGATCGGCAGCCTGCAGTTGGTCCGCAAACAGATCCTCAAGGGCATCGAGGTGATCGAGGCTGGGATCGGCCTGCCGCTGGGCCTCCACCGCCGCCGCATCCCCAACTACATGGCCGGCGGCCAGGGCTTCGCCATCCACCACCGTCACCACCGCATTGACGCGGACACGACTGCGAATTTCGGGCCAACCAAAAGCTTCGACCAGGGGTTCGGGCAACGCCAATCCGCTCGTCTCCACCACGATGCCATCCAGCTGGTCGGCCTGGGCGAGCAGCTGCTGCATGGTCGGCAGAAATTCGTCTTGAACCGTGCAGCACAAACAGCCATTGGCCAATTCCACCAGGCGTCCTGGCAACTCGTCCTCAGGACAGAAGCCACAACTGGCAATCAGTTCACCATCAATGCCGACCTCGCCAAACTCGTTGACGATCACCGCCAAGCGCAGGCCGCTATTGAGCAGCAGCTGGCGTAACAAAGTGGTCTTGCCGGCCCCAAGAAAGCCGGTCACCACGGTCACCGGCAGCCGCCGGGCGATAGGGGAGCTCACTTCAGGGCACCAGGGCCGACCAGGTCCAGGCGGCACCACAGCCGATCAAAACGCCTGCCAAAAGGCGGCGCAGGCCCTCACCACCAGGGGCCGCCAGACGCCTTAATACGGTCAAGGCCAGCAGCAGCAGCAGTCCTTCGCCCAGAAACAAGCCGACCAGGTAGGTCACCAGGGGACCCTGGGTCCAGCCCAGGACCGCACTGCTAAGGGCATAGCCATGCAGGCCAAAGGCGGGCAAGAGCAATGCCGCAGGCCACTGGGCCAAAAGAACCAACGCTTCCAGCATCAAGGTGGCCGACACCAGGGCCTCAGTCCCTGGCAGGCCAGGAACCACCAGACCCAGAAGACTGCCAGCCAATCCGATTAGCAGCAGGGCCAGCATCCAGGCGCTGCGATGACCGAGGCCCACCAGGGAAAGGGCAAGCAGAAAGACCAAATGGTCAGGGCCCAGCACCGGATGGGCCAGGCCACTGAGCAAACCGCTGAGGGGGGTGGGCTGGAGATGGAGCAGGTCCATCAGGTGATGGGCCTGGGCCGCTGGAGCCGTTAACAAAAGGCTGGTGGGGATCAGCGGCAGCAGCAGCGCAAGCCTGGAGGGGCTAGCGCTGGCGCGGGTGGCCGCGGGCCACAGGTTGGGAAAAGACATCGATTTGCCGGTCCGCGCCGGGCTGAGGGGGTTCGCATCGGCGGGTGTTCTGACTGGGTTGCCGGGCAACCGTCACAGCTGCGGGACAGTGCCGGAATCACGGCCCCTAGGGGTCGTTGCACCGGGCTTTCCCCGTTACCTCCGCAGGCTGAACCCCGACGGAACCGAATGGTTCGGAATCTAGGCCCTATCTCGACAGCCCAGGCTGTCGCGGGTGGCGATGCCGGTCTGACTGTTACGGCCTGTGGCCCTGGCACAGAGCGCCTTCTGCTCGGGCAGATCGAGAACGGCGTCGCTGAAATCGGCGCCCTCAATATTGGCCCCCTTGAAATGGCTCTGCATCAACATGGCGTTGCGCAAGACAGCATCGCCCAGGTCAGCTCCATCAAAGCGGCTGGCAAAGGCCACCACGTCTTCGAGGTTGGCGGACTGGAGATGGCTGTTGCGCAGGTTGCTGTTGTTGAACACAGCCCCCCGCAGGTCGGCCCCGCCCAGATCAAAACCCTCCAAATCGGCCTTGAGAAACTCCTGTTGCCGCAGGTTGCGGCCGTGCATATCAGGTTGCAGATCTTGAAGACTGCGTTGGCCCCGCAACTCCGGAGCGGTGATTGCCCAGGCCGGAGCCACCCCAACGGCAAGTCCGCCCAAGCTCAAGACAGCTAGCAGCAGGGCCAGCGTCACTGCCAACAACGAACTGCTGGGGTTGGAGCTGGGTTTGCTGGCCTGGCTTGGCTGGTGATTGGGGGCTGGCAGGGGGGGGTTGGTGGCCATGGGCTGCCCTTACGCTTCTGTTCACCCAGTTATGGCAGCCATGGCCATGTCCCTGCGGGTGGTGGTGCCCCCCCATCCGCTCATTGCCCACTGGCTCACCGTGGCCCGAGATGTCCATACCCCTTCTCCCCTGTTTGCCACGGCGATGACCGAGCTGGGCCGTTGGCTCACTTACGAGGCGGTTCGCGATTGGCTACCTCAGCAGACGGTGCGGGTCACCACCCCCCTGGCCGAAACCGAGGGCACCGTCATAGATGGCACGGTCCCCCTGCTGGTGATTCCGGTGCTGAGAGGGGGCCTGGGCCTTTGGCAGGGCGGCCAGACGGTGCTGCCGGCGGCGCGGGTCGCCCATGTGGGTCTGGACACCGGGGAGCCTTGCGTCCGTTGGTACCTCGACGACCTGCCCGCCCACCTCGAAGATCGTCTTGGCATATTGGTGTTTCTGCCCGTGCTAGCCAGCGGTCGCACCCTGATTGCCCTGGTGGAAAGGTTGCAAAAATTAGGGGCCACGGGCCAGCGATTGCGGGTGGTGACGGCCTTGGCTGCGGCGCCGGGCTTGCGAAAGGTGGGCGAGCAGGTCGCGGATCTGACTATCTACTGCGCCTGCATCGACGCTGAATTGGATGGCCTGGGGCAGGTGAAACCTGGCTTCGGCGATGCGGCGCGACGGCTGTACGGAAACCCTGCACCCTTGAGCTGAGGCGCCGCCATCGCCCTGCTTAGGCTGGTTCCAGCTCTGAGTTATCCCCGTTGCCACCATGGCTGAGTCCAGGAATCACCCCCAGGCCAATGGCAGCACCCTGGTCCTTGGGGTTGTTGTCGGCGCCATGGCTGGGGCCAGTGGCCTGGCCTGGTGGTTCTTGAAGGAGATGGAGAGGCGCCGACAGCTCCAAGGCATGCTGCAACGCTCCACCAGGACTGATCTCGCCCTCAAGAGCGCCTCCACTACACCTTTCGACGGCGATGGATTGAACCATGGGGCCCACCCACCCCAGCAGGACTCCCCCTTTCAGGATCGGGTGCAGCAGCTAAACCAGGCCATCGACGAGGTGCGGCGCCAACTCGAACAATTGCAGACCCAAGGAGACCGGCCCGGCGTTTGATCTCTGGCTGGCTACGATTTCCAGGCCCCCAGCGAAGGCCTTACTTTGTTGCGCTCCGCCACCATCACTCAAGGGATTTCCCGGTCGCCCAACAGGGCAATGCTGCGGGCCGTGGGCTTTGGAGACGGCGATTTCGACAAGCCGATCATCGGCATCGCCAATGGCTATAGCACCATCACTCCCTGCAATATGGGTCTAAATGACCTCACAAAGCGAGCCGAAGCGGCCGCCTTTGCGGCGGGTGCCATGCCCCAGACCTTCGGCACGATCACAGTCAGCGACGGTATATCGATGGGAACTGAGGGTATGAAGTATTCGCTGGTATCGCGGGAGGTGATCGCTGATGCCATCGAAACAGCTTGCAATGCTCAAAGCATGGATGGGGTTTTGGCGGTTGGAGGCTGCGACAAGAATATGCCGGCGGCAATGTTGGCGATGGCCCGCATGAATATCCCCGGCATCTTTGTCTATGGCGGCACCATCAAACCTGGCAAGCTGGGCGGCTGTGATCTCACCGTGGTCAGTGCCTTTGAGGCGGTGGGTCAGATCACGGCAGGCAAGATCGATGAGGCCCAATTGACGGCCATTGAGAAGAACGCCTGCCCCGGTCCTGGCAGCTGTGGTGGCATGTTTACGGCCAACACGATGAGTTCGGCCATTGAGGCGATGGGCCTATCCCTGCCGGGCAGCTCAACGATGGCGGCCGAAGATCCCGAGAAGGCCGATAGTGCTGCGCGCTCAGCCGAAGTGCTGGTGGAAGCCATTGCCGCCAATATCCGGCCCCTCGACCTGCTGACCCGGGAAGCCTTGGAGAATGCCATCACCGTAGTAATGGCGGTCGGTGGTTCCACCAACGCGGTGCTCCATCTGCTGGCCATCGCCCGCACTGCCGGGGTGCCCCTCAGCCTTGATGACTTTGAAATAATCCGCCAAAGGGTGCCCGTAATCTGCGATCTCAAACCGAGTGGCAGATTTGTCACTGTCGATTTGCACCAGGCCGGTGGCATCCCCCAGGTGATGAAGCTGTTGTTGGAGGCTGGCCTGATCCATGGCGAATGCCGCACGATTGAGGGCAAGACCCTCAGCGAAATCCTCGCAGATGTGCCATCTGAGCCACCGGCGGGACAGGAGGTGATCAGACCCCTCTCCAATCCCCTCTATGACCAAGGACACCTGGCGGTTTTGAAGGGCAACCTGGCCGAAGAGGGCAGTGTGGCCAAAATCAGCGGCGTCAAGAATCCAGTCATCACCGGTCCGGCACGGGTATTTGAAAGCGAGGAAGAATGTCTGGCCTCGATTCTGGCCGGACACATCCAGGCCGGTGATGTGCTGGTGATCCGCAATGAGGGTCCGGTGGGGGGGCCTGGCATGCGTGAAATGCTTTCGCCCACGGCGGCGATCATTGGCCAAGGACTGGGAGATTCGGTTGCTCTGATCACCGATGGCCGCTTCAGTGGTGGCACCTACGGCATGGTTGTTGGCCATGTGGCCCCTGAGGCGGCCGTCGGCGGCACCATTGCCTTGGTCCAGGAGGGGGATGCCATCACCGTCGATGCCCACCAGCGCCTGATCCAGCTGAATGTCGACGCTGCCGAACTGGAGCGGCGCCGTGGGGCTTGGCAAAAAGCTGAGCCCCGTTATCGCCACGGCGTGCTGGGCAAGTACGCCCGCCTGGTCAGCAGCAGTAGCCAGGGGGCCGTCACCGACTTCTGAAGTCGGAGGACAGCAGTTAATGCCATGGGGCGTCGCCCCATGGCCGTTAATCGTTGGCGTTGAACACCATCTGGCAGGGGCCGGAATGAACTCTCACCACCTTGTGGTTTTGGATGTCATTCATCTGGAACACCTTCAATTCACAGACGTCGGCCACAGTCAAAGCGGCACTAGGTTTAGGGGTCTGTCGGCGAGTGGCATCCGGCTTTAGTGGCTGGGGAGGTTTGGACTGGATCGCTCCTGTTGCAGGGGTGTTGAGACGCTGCTTGATGGCATCGAGGGTACCGCTGTAGCTGGGGCCAACGGGGCTGTTCGGAAGGGCCTGGGGCGCCAGGTTCATCAGCATCTGGGAATTACCTGGGGGCGCCAAGGAAAGGGCAACCAGCGCCAAAAAAGAACCGAACAAGGTTGGCGCTGCCACCAAAAACTGACGATTGGGGGATAAAGATTCCCTGGCCATGATTCTAAGTGACACGACGGCGATGAAAGCTTTCAGCAGTTCAGCTCTCAGGCCACTAAGTAACTACGCAAGTCAACAGAATGTTTGCGAATACTTTCGAGGGCACGGCTTTCGATATTGCGGGTTTTATCCCGGCTGAGACCCAGTTGCTTGGCAATGGAACTCAGGCTCATGGGCTCGCCATCCTCGATGCCATAGCGCATCCTCAGCACCCGACCCTGCAGTTCCGGTAGCTGTTCCAGCAACGCCCGCAAATCACCCTTCAGGCATTCCACCGCCACCACCTCATCCGGCAGCACCCCATCGCCCGCCAGTAAATCCAGCAATTCCGTATCCTCCCCATCGCCCACCTTCGTTTCCAGACTCACCGGCTGCCGCGCCCGGCTCAACAGGTCCTTCACCTCCTCCTCCGGTAGTTCCACCGCCACCGCCAACTCACACACCGTCGGCGTGCGGCCCAGCTCCTGGCTCAGCTCTCGCTGCGCCTTCTTGAGCTTGTTCAGCGTCTCGGTGATGTGGATCGGCAGGCGAATCGAGCGGCTCTTCTCCGCAATCGCCCGGGTGATCCCCTGGCGGATCCACCAATAGGCATAGGTCGAAAACTTGTAGCCCCGGGTT
>JBKDVK010000144.1:0-4876 GCA_046338875.1 Cyanobacteriota bacterium
GTACTGGGGTTTGGCCGGAGAAGCGGAGGGCGGATTGATGACCTGGGTGTCACAGCTCACCGAACCATCACTGGCGGAGACGCAGTTGGTTGGGATGACCTTGGTTTCCGGACCGATGTTGCTACCGCGTTGGAGCATGAAAGTTTCCACCTGGGCCCGCGCTGGCTGCAACCCCAGGGCCAATGACAGAACAGCTGCCACCGAGAGCCACCAAGCCCCAGAACCAGAGGCAGAGCCAGAAGCAGAGCCGAGGCCAGAAGCAAAAGCAGAGTGAAGCTGCCGCCGCCCAAGAGCGGGTCGCCCAGCAAAGAAGGAGAGCATGCCTGCCAACATCAGCGAAAGTTGTGACCTATCCCACTCTGGTGCCTCAATCGCCGCTGTGGTCTTCCTGTCGAATTTCCTCAAGTAGCAGATCCAGCTGGCCCAGGGGATCGACCTCCAGGTCTGCGCCAGCCAAATCTGCCAAGGGGTATTCGCCCTGATCTTCTTGGCACCAAAGCGCTTCGATCGAGCAGAGCTTTTCGGCCAGACCGGCGAGTCCCTCGCTCGCTTGAATCCGCAATAACTCCTCCAGCAGCACGGGCATCCGAATCGAGGCCGTTCTCAAGGCCCGCCGCAAATCGGACTGGCTACGGCCGCTATGGCGCAGCCAGTCCTTGAGAAAGCTCTGCAGATCGTCGAGCTGGTCGGCGCTGTAGGTGGTGGCCATGCCGGAAGCGGAGGGTTCAGGAGGTGGGGAACCAACGATCCAGTCTGCTCTGGGCCCGGCGGCGGATCTCCGGAGTGAGGTGCCGGCCGCAGAGGCTCAACAGGGCCGTCAGGGCCACCATGTCATCGCCGAAGCCGATGGCCGGCAGGAAATCGGGGATCAAATCGACAGGCAGCAGCAGGTAGGTGAGGGCCGCGAGCACCGTCAGCCGTGCCTGGTGGGGCGTTCCACCATCGAGCAGCATCTCGAAGCACTCCAGGGCGGGTCTGGCCACGATGCGTCCGGCACGGCGCACCA
The DNA here is from genome assembly GCA_046338875.1 of Cyanobacteriota bacterium. GTDB lineage: Bacteria > Cyanobacteriota > Cyanobacteriia > PCC-6307 > Cyanobiaceae > Cyanobium. The sequence continues at coordinate 1,007 of JBKDVK010000144.1, forward strand.
GTCGCATCAGCAGGTTTTCATCCACCGCCACACCGGGCAGCACTTCGGGATCGATGCTGCGTTGGCTATTGGCAGCGTCATTAGATACAGAGGTTCTCGGGGAAGCAGCGGCGGCAGCCGTCGCAGAGTATGGGGCCATGGAGGCGTTTGTGGGGGGGCGCCAAAGCGGCGTGATTGCATTTATCTTCAAGCCCAACTTGGCCCTTGCCCAGGACGGTTGTCCCCCTGCCTGGCTGCGGATGTCCAGCTTGAGGCAACCCATCAGCAGGCCGGCTACCGTCGCAACCAGCTCCTGGCCCCGATCCGATGACGTCCTTGCCCCTGATTGACTCCCCAGTGATTTCCAGGGCCCTGGTGGCCTATGGCCATTACCTGAGCTTCATGGTTTGCTTTGCGGCGCTGGTTCTGGAGCGCCGTTTGATCCGGCCGCAACCGGACCGCCGGGACGCCATCTGGATGGTGATTACGGATATTGTTTATGGGATTGCGGCTTTGGGAGTATTAGGAACCGGGATCTTGCGAGTTCTTTACTTTGGGCAGGGCAGTTCTTTCTACACAGAGAACCCACTTTTTTGGTGGAAAGTTGGCACCTACCTGGCGGTTGGAACATTATCCCTCTATCCCACAATCACCTATATCCTTTGGGCTATCCCCCTGCGCAAGGGTGAACTGCCCCAGGTGAGTGAATCCCTGGCCACCCGTCTCAAATGGATCCTCAATATCGAGATCCTGGGCTTCGCCCTGATTCCGTTGCTGGCGGCACTGATGGCCAGGGGTGTGGGGCGTCCCCTTCTGGGCTGATCGCGCCACCAAAATTGGTGGCGAGGTCGGTTCCCGCCTGGATCTGCCCTCGGGGCCTGGGGCTGGGCCTAGGGCTGGGCCTGGGGCTGGGGCTGACGGGCCTGGCGATGGGTCCCTGGCCCAGGTTGCAGGCCGCCGACTTGCCTGCAGGGTGCCCCCGCGCCGCCGAGGTGCGTCAGAGACCAGCGCTAGGCCGGTTAAAGCAGCCCTCTCCACCAACGCCGCGGGCTGCGGATGATTACCGCGACCAAATTTTGACCACGGTGGCTGGCTGGCCCCGCTTACCCCATTGGTGCGTCTGGATCGAGCCCGGCGCCAAGGAAGGGCGCTGGCAGCCTGCGATTGAGGCGGCCCTCAGCCATTGGCAGGGGGTCCTGCCGATAAATCAGGTAGCAGATCCGGACCAGGCCCAGGTGCTGGTGTCGCATCGGCGTCCACCCCTGCTGCAACGCGATGGCCGGCAGCGGGCCAGCCATGGCAGGGCCACCTTGACGGCCCGCTACGTCAATCGCGCTGGCAGGTGGCAATTGGAACCGCATGTGCTAGTGATGGTGGATTCGACCCAGCGCCAGGCCGGCATCCGGGCCACGGCCCTGCATGAATTGGGCCATGCCTTCGGTCTTTGGGGCCATAGCCCGGATCCAGGCGATGGGATGGCGGCGGCGCCCGGGCCCAAACCCGTGCTGCAGCTCAGCCCCAGAGATCTGGCCACCCTGAACTGGTTGTACCAGCAACCCACAGTCTACGGCCGTCCCGGGGCCGCTGCCCCTGATCCCTGAGGGTCTGGCCCTAGGGGGCCTGCGCTTTGCTGCAGTCGGCGCTCACAACGATTCAGCCCCTCCAGGCAGTCGCCCACCATCAACAAACCGGACCCCCCCCACAACAGGCGCCCGGGCAGGTCGCTGACCGCCGCCCCCAGCTGCCGATGGGGTCCAAAACCCCGCTGCTGGAAATAGCGCACCAGGCGAGCGTGCTGGCGCTCCCGATCGCGGATGGCCAGCAACCAGGCCCGCCGGCAGGGCGTGCATTGCAACGCCCAGGCGAAGGTGGCCGCCCAAATCAGGTCGCCCACCCCAGCAGTTTCTTGCCCCTGGATCCGCAGGGTGTCGAGATGCAGTCCAGCTGCCGTCGGCATCGCCCACCCCTTGAGGTCCCCCAGCAGCAGGGGGCCTTGGCCGGGGCGTGGGCGCGCCACCACCACCCGCAGGTTCCAGAGGCCCAGGCGCCGGGGGGCTTGAATCCGCAGCAGCTTTGCCTGGGCAGCGGCGATGGCTTCGATGCGCTCAAGGGTGAGGGCCAAGCTTCAGGGGTCCCGAGGGGCATCGCCCGGATAGGGATCAGCCAGAACGACGGCCTCCATGGGCAAGGGACCGTAGAGGTGGGGAAACAATTCCCCCGCTTCGGGGTCCCCCGCATCGGGGTCCCCCGTATCGGGGGCGGGCTCTTGACGAATCAGCACCCCGGCGCTGGCGATGGCCCGGGGATCAAGGGCCAACAGCACCACATCGGCGGCATCGGCATAAAAACGCTGGTAGGTCGCTGCCACCTGGTCAAGACAGCTGGCATGGACAAAGCCAACTTGCTCAAATGTCATGCCCCTGGTGGACCAGGGGTAGAAACCCTGGCGTTTCGCCTGGCGCCAATCCGCCGCCAAGGTGAGGTGATAGATCCAGCTCGGGGAGTACCAAGGCCGCCGTTCGGCCCAGGGACTCGCCATGACAGCCCCCAAGGCAGGACCTTCCAGCCAGGGGTCGAGCCAGGCCCTGAGCGCCTCCAGCCCGCTTTCGAGCCCAAAACGCTCGGCATCGAGGCCGCGAAACTGCCTCAGAAACGGCAAGATCAACCACTGCAATTCAGGACGTTGGCTGGTTTGAGGAAGCTCAAGCAGCTCTTGGTTCCATTGCCGCAACAGGGTCAGGGCCTGCTGGCGAGCGGCGGCCGCATCCCCGTTGGCATGACGTTCTGGATAACGGCAATGATCGAGCAGAGCTTTGAATTCGCCATCACAGCTGGCGATCAGTTGGGCGGCCAAGCGATCGGTGGGCCAGTCCCGGCCAAGCTGCTCCAGGCTCCAACGCACAATCTGCTGACTTTCATCGATCACCCTGCCATCGGCAAGCACGAGCACGGGCACCGTGCCCTTAGCCGAAGCGGCTAGCAGTTCAGGTGGTTTGGCGGCCAGGGCCACTTCTCGCAATTCCACCTGGATCGCCGCTGCCGCCAGGGCAAGGCGGGCACGGATGGCGTAGGGGCAGCGGCGAAAACTATAAAGAACGGCTTTACTTCTGCTTCCGCCATCACTTTCTGCCAGCGCCCCATGCTGGGATCGGATCTCAACCACAGCCCTTGGTTTCCCGACTACGGGCGAGCAGCAGCTGGCGCTGACGTTCGGCAAAACGCTGGCGATCGCTGTTGGAGTGAAGCGTCAGGCAGTAGCGACAACTCACCCCTTCTACATAACTGGGTAGTTTGGTGTCCGCTTGGGAGAGGGGCATGCGGCAGCCATGACAAAGGGCGTGGCTGCCGCTCTCGAGTTGATGGTTCAGGCTGACGCGCTGATCAAAAACAAAACATTCACCACTCCAGCGACTCGCGGCGGCGGGTATCTGGCGCAAATAATTGAGGATGCCACCCTGCAGGTGATAAACCTGATCAAAACCTTGCTGCAATAAAAACGCCGTCGCCTTTTCGCAGCGGATGCCACCGGTACAGAAAAGGGCTAACCGGCGCTTGGGATGGTCCTGCAAGAAGGGCGTCAAACCGCTGCGGGTCCAGGCCGGGAATTCACGGAAGCTGGTGCTATTGGGATGAATCGCCCCGGGGAAATGGCCCACCCGCACCTCATAGGCGTTGCGGGTATCGATCAGCAAGGTATCGGGATCATCCACCAGCTGGTTCCATTCTGCTGGCGGCACATAGACGCCAACCCCCTGTTGAGGCAGCACATCGGCACGACCCAGGCTGACAATCTCCTGCTTGATACGCACTTTGAAATGGCGAAAGGCAGGGGCCGTCGCTAAGCAGGCTTGAGTTTGCAAGGGAGCCAGTCCTGGCACCTGCTCCAGTGCC
>JBKDVK010000145.1:0-3333 GCA_046338875.1 Cyanobacteriota bacterium
GTTCAGTGAAAACTAAAGACTTAATCCAGATTTTATATTTGTGTTTTATTTTTGTTTTAACTTTGTCTTCCAATTTTATCCTGTTTATCGATTGCCGGCATTAGTCTGGGGCAGAATTTTGTGTAGGATTTGCTCCTGGCAAGCTGCTTTTGGCGTGCGCAACCCATCCCCCAACCGCCATTGACTAAGGGCGTGCACGAGGTTCCTGTTGGCTGTCTTGGCAGGTCTGCAGAAGCTCAGATGCCAAGCCGTTGCCAAATCACGTCCAACTGGGATTGGTGCAGTTCGCAGGAGAAGCAGGATTCGATTTGCTGGGGTGAGAGGCGATCGCTGACCTCGGCATCACTCTCGAGGTTGGCGCGGAAGTTCCCACCCTCCTGGTTCCAGGCGGCATGGGCGTGGCGTTGCACGATTCGATAGGCCTGCTCTCGACTCATACCGCTTTCCACCAATGCCAACAGCACCCGTTGGCTGAAGACCACCCCGCCATACACGTTCATATTGCGAGCCATGTTGTCGGGATAGACCCCCAGGCCCCGCACCACCTCGGTCATCTCCCGCAGCATGAAGTGCAAGGTCACGGAGCAGTCCGGCAACATCATGCGCTCCACGGAGCTGTGGCTGATGTCCCTTTCGTGCCAAAGGCAGCAATTCTCAAGGGCGGCCACCGTATAACTCCTCAGCACCCTGGCCAAACCGCTGATCCGTTCGCTGCGGATTGGGTTGCGTTTGTGGGGCATGGCCGAACTGCCTTTTTGGCCTTTGGCAAAACTTTCCTCGACTTCGAGCACATCGGTCCGCTGCAGATTTCGGATTTCAGTGGAGAACCGCTCTAGGGAGGCCCCTACCAGGGCAAGCGTCTGTACATATTCGGCGTGGCGGTCCCGCCCAATCACCTGGGTACTGGCCGTGTCTGGTTCCAGTCCCAGGATTCGGCAGGTGATCGCTTCTACCTGCGGATCGGTGTTGGCATAGGTGCCCATGGCGCCACTGATCTGGCCCACGCTCACCACCTTTTCAAGCCGGGCCAGCCGTTCGCGGTTGCGTTCGGTTTCCGCCAGCCAGCCAGCCACTTTGAAACCGAAGGTGATCGGTTCGCCATGGATCGCGTGGGATCGGCCGATCATCACGGTGTCCTTATGGGCCCGGGCCAGTTCCCTCAGGGCATCGCCCAGCCGGTCGAGTTCCTGGCGTAGGACCGCTACAGAGGCTTTTAGCTGCAGGGCCAGGCCCGTATCGACAACGTCGGAGCTGGTCATGCCCACATGGATGAAGCGACCCGCATCACCGACGTGCTCATTGACGTTGGTCAGAAATGCAATCACGTCGTGGCGAACCTCCGCCTCGATTTCGAGAATGCGCCAGACCTCAAAGCTCGCCTTCTCCCGTATCTGCTGCAGGGACTCCACGGGCAGTCGGCCCAACTCAGCATTGGCCTCGCAGGCAGCCAGCTCAACATCCAGCCAGCCCTGGAACTTGGCTTGTTCACTCCAGAGGTTGCCCATTTCGGGCAGGGTGTATCGCTCGATCAAGGCAGCGCGACCCCAAACAGAAGCTCACCAACCTATCGGCCCACGGGCAGCAGGTCCCCAAAGGGGAGTCAGGCGGTTGAGCTGAGCTGGTGGTGGGGCACCTCCAGTTGGATCAGCTTGCCCCAGGCCTGTTGCCTGATCCAGCAGCTACCGCCACGACAATGGATCAATTCAAAAGGTGGCAGGTCGTAGGGATGATCCGAGAGACGCACGAAGGTGCCTGGCCTCAGCAGCTCGAGGACCTCAGCTCGCTGGCGGCGACGGGGTCTGTTGGGACTGGACTGGGTTTGGGGCGCAGCTGGGAGCGTACCGGTGGGTCCCGGAAATGCCATCGTGACTGGGATGGGCGGGAAGCTCACCATTGTCAGGTGAAGTTTTCCTAAGCACCCGTTTCCTTGGAATTTGTTCCGTTTTTGGCCTTGAGCCCATGACAAAACGCCAAAGGCTGGATGTGTTGCTGTTTGACCGTGGTTTGGCGTCGAGTCGCCAACAGGCTCAGCAGCTGATTCGTTCGGGACGGGTGCGCAGTGGCGATCAGGTGCTTGATAAGCCTGGGGTGCTCTTCAGCCCCGATCTGGAGCTGGAGGTGAGACAACCCCCGCGTTTTGTTTCCAGGGGCGGCGAAAAGCTTGTGGCGGCATTGGAATCGTTGCCGATCAGCGTTTTGGGCCGGACCTGTCTTGACGGTGGCATCTCCACGGGTGGGTTCACCGATTGCCTGCTGCAGTGGGGCGCCTCCAGGGTCTACGGCATCGATGTCGGTTACGGCCAGACGGCCTGGAGTCTGCGCTGTGACCCCAGGTTGGTGTTGCGAGAGCGCACCAATCTGCGCCACCTCACTGCAGATCAGCTTTATGGCACCGACGACGTCTGGCCGGATCTGGCAGTGGCGGACGTGTCTTTCATCTCGTTGGTCCAGGTCTTGCCGGCCCTCAGAAACCTGTTGAGACCGTCGCCAACAACCCCAGGGGCAGGGGTGGAAGCACTTTTGCTGATTAAGCCCCAATTTGAGGTGGGACGACAACGGGTGGGCAAGGGGGGTGTGGTCAGGGACCCTCTCGCCCACCAAGACGCCATCAACCAGGTGATTGAGGCCTCAAAGGCTCAGCAATGGCAGGCTGCCGGTTTGGTGGCTTCGCCCATCACCGGACCGGCAGGCAACCATGAATATCTACTTTGGTTGGTGGATTTGGATCAAGCCATACCAAAACTCGATCCCGAGCAGATTCGGGCCATCGTCGCGGAAACGCTGGCGGGACCAAGGCGGCCGGCTTGAGCCGGGTTGTTCAGATGGCGCTGCTGTCCCGATCTCCGGTACGGATGCGTAACACCGAATCGACCGAAGTGATGAAAATCTTGCCATCGCCGATTTCCCCCGTGCGGGCGGCCTCCTGAATGGCGTTGATAACGGTATCGACGCGATCGTCATCGACGACAATTTCCAGCTTCAGCTTTTGCAAAAATTCAACGGTGAACTCCGAACCCCTATACCGCTCCACTTGACCTTTCTGACGGCCGAAACCGCGTACTTCCGTCACTGTCATGCCGACGATACCCGCACTTACAAGGGCAATCTTTACATCCTCAAGCTTGAAGGGGCGGATGATGGCCTCGATTTTTTTCATGGAGGAAGACTGGATAACAGGAAAGAAAGCCCTTGAGAGACAGTCTCTCAGGGCTGGAGGCGCTTGGGAGGCGTCGGCACAGACAGTATCGGCGCTCTGCCTAGCCATGGCTAGGCCCAGGGTCAAGGGCCCCGTGGTACTAAATGCTAGTAGGCCGATTGCCAGGCTGTCTGCAA
>JBKDVK010000146.1:0-6133 GCA_046338875.1 Cyanobacteriota bacterium
GCGGCGCTGTCAGTGGGGTCGACGCCGCAAGCGGTTCGAAAAGACAGAAAGCCCGGCAACGCCGGGCCGGAGGGTGTGAGGAGTGTGTGAGCCGTAGCCCCCACAACTTGAGCGTAGCGCCAATCTCGGCACCCCTAGAGAGGTCTTGCGTTGGGACAGTCTATTTACCCATGCCCAGTTGTTGGGCTTTTTGATAAACCTTGCCTTCCGTCAACAGTGACGGGGCCACCACCACTTCTACCCGCTGCATTTCGCGCAGGTTGCGGGCTCCCAGGGTGCCCATCGAGGTGCGGATCGCCCCCAGCAGGTTCTGGGTGCCGTCATCCAGGGCGGCCGGTCCCCGCAGGATGCGCTCCAGGCTGCCGGTGGTGCCAACCCGGATGCGGGTGCCGCGGGGCAGCACCGGGCTGGGGGTGGCCATGCCCCAGTGGAAGCCCCGGCCGGGGGCTTCGGAGGCCCGGGCGATCGGCGAGCCGATCATCACGGCATCGGCACCGCAGGCCAGGCATTTGCAGATGTCGCCGCCGGTGACGATGCCACCGTCGGCGATCACCGGCACCCTGCGGCCGCTTTCCCGCTCAAAGTCATCGCGGGCGGCGGCACAATCGGCCACGGCGGTGGCTTGGGGGATGCCAATGCCAAGCACCCCGCGGGAGGTACAGGCTGCGCCGGGGCCGATGCCCACCATCACGCCAGCGGCACCGGCGCGCATGAGGTCAAGGGTCACCTCATAGGTGACGCAGTTGCCCAGGATGACCGGCACCCCCAGGTCGCGGCAGAGGGCCGCCAGATCAAGGCTGGCCCGGCCTGCGGCGCTGATGTGCTCGGTGGAGACCACCGTGGCCTGCACAAACAACAGCTGGGCGCCAGCCTCAGCCAGCACCGAGCCGAAGCGCATGGCGGCAACCGGGGTGGCACTGACGGCGGCGATGCCACCGCCCGTGCGAATTTCGTCAATCCGGCGGCGGATCAGGTCTTCCCGCACCGGCTGGCTGTAAAGCTCCTGCATCAGGGGCACGAACTCCTCTTTGCCGACGGCGGCGATGCGGTCAAGCACCGGGTTGGGATCGTCGTAGCGGCATTGGACCCCCTCCAGATTCAGCACGCCCAGGGCGCCCAGACGGGAAAGCTCAATCGCCATGCCAGGGTCAACCACCCCGTCCATGGCGCTGGCGATGATGGGGATCTCGCGCTCGATCCCCCCCAGGGTCCAACTGCTGTCGACCACGTCTGGATCGACGGTGCGGCCCCCTGGTACCAGGGCGATCTCATCAATGCCGTAGGCGCGCCGAACGGTTCGGGAACGGCCGAGCTGAATGGTCAACGGGCGGTTACACGGGTTGGGGCTAAACTATCAACAGGTCCGCTGGCCCCATGGGCTGGATCAGGGGCGACCGGTGAAGTCGTGCCAGCGCTTTTTCCAGAGCTGGTAGAGGTTTTCCCGGTCCTGGCTCTTGATCAGGTGGGTGAACCCGAAATTAAGCAGGTACAGCAAACCGACCAGCTGCAGCAGTCGGGGCAGCAGGGGGATGTCGTCGAGGGTGTCGATCAGGGCTTCGTAGAGCTTGATCAAAATCAAGCCAGCCAGGAGCAGGCCGGAAGCCCGCAGCGGCCCCCCCAGGCGATCCCATTGGCCGCCCAGGTCGTTGCGATCGAACCAGTCGCGCAGCTTGCCGCTGAGCAGATCCCATTCGCCGCCTTCAGCGCTCTCGCCCCCCAGGGGCGGAACCTCAACCGTGGAGCCGATTGTGGGGATGGCCGCGACGCCATAGGAGCCGGCAATTGAGCCGCCATAGGAGCCGGCCAGCGGGGCCGCGCTCAGGTCTGCGGTGGCAGCCCCTTCCGGGCCGGCGCCGGCAACAGGGGTGTAGCCGGAAACAGGGGCGTAGCCGGAGACAGGGGCGTAGCCGGAGACAGGGGTGTAGCCGGCAACCGGAGCGCTCCTGGCCTCGCCGGGGTTGGTGGGGGGAGTAGGGCTGACGGGGGCGTACCCCAGGGGCAGGACGGGGTTCGCAGCCGGGCCCGGGTCGGGTGCTTCGGCCTCGGATTGGGCAGCCGCCTGGCCTTCGTTGCTGGACGGGGCGCCATAGGAGCCGATCGCCATCGGGGGCGAGGCCTGGTCGTCCTGGGGCTCCTGGGAGTGGGGCGTTTCAGCCATGGCTTGGGTAGGGCTCTGGCCGGAGCTTACTGAGCATTTGCGACCAATTCTTTGTGGCTTTTTGCCTGTCTTTGGGGCTTGCTGGCCAGAGGCCAGTGACCAATGCCCTCCGCATTTCGGCGGCGGCAAAGGTGCTGGCTCAAGGGGGCAGCGGCACCAAGGTGGGACGGGGACCGAGGGGCAGCAGCGGCAGCCTCAGGGGGAAAGCGCCGCTTTTGAGCTGGCTGATCAACTCCAAACCCATGGCTTGGGCAAGCCGGGGGCTGTGGGCGGGAGCCGCCGGAATGCGGCGGCCATCCACTCGGATTTCCCCCTGGCGCAGGCTGCTGTAAGGCACCCCGCCGAAGCTTGGTTTGATGCGCCGCGGGATCGACACATCCAGCACCGGCGCCTCCAAGGTCCCTTCGTCGCTGGCGATCTGGCGGGCGACGGCAGGGCTGATCAGGGGAATCGGGGCGGCGATCGCCACCAGCAGGGCGCTGCCATGGCCTTCGAAATGGCAGGCCCGCACCCAGTGGGGGCTGAGGCCATGCAGATCAACGCTGAGGGCGGCTACGGCACCGGGACTGCGGGCATGGCCGCTGGGCAGGCGCTGGGGCGCCGGTTGGTGGCCGCTGCCGCTGCCCACCACCCAGCCGATGGCGCCCCCCACCAACACGGGTGAACCGGGGCCCAACAGGGCCAGGCCCGGCATGGCCAGGCCGATGCTGTCGGCCCCGGAGCAGCTGTAAAGGGCGTTGCCGAAGGGGCCCAGCAGGGGCCCCCAGGGGGTGCGGATCAGGCCCTGGGCGCTACTGACCGCCACCAGGCCGTTTTCGACGATGCCCCGGTGCAGCAGCAGTTGGCCGCCGCCGATGGCTTCCAGATCGAGGCGGGTGTGCAGCTCCCGGCGGGGCTGCAGCAGGGTGGCTTCGCCAGTGGCGCCAAATTCCACCGCTTCTCCCGCCAGCAGATCGGCCAGCACCCGCGCCGCGCCGCTGATTGGCAACAGCAGGTCGCCGCCGCCGCCGCTGGCCATTCCCACCACCCCCCCAAGTAAAGGGTCGCGCAGGCGGATCGGCGGGTCCGCCGGCCCCAGGCTCAGGTGGAGGCTGGCTTGGTCGGTGAATTCGGCGTTGGCCGCCACCACCACATCGGTGTGCTGGTAGGCCTCCGCCAGATCGGACTGGGCGACCAGGGCCCTGAATTCCGCCGCCGACCGCACCCGCAGCACCCCCTCATTCTGGCGGCGCTGCAGTTCGGATTCGTTGCGGGGCGGCAGTTTGAGGGGGGCCATGGGGCCTCAGGGGGAGGGGGTGCGTGCTGCCGATAAAGTGGCTTTCATTCAAGGCGGTTGTGCATGGCGGATCCAACCGGACCTGGGGAAGGAACTTCTCCGGAGAACAATCCCGGCGATTCCGACGGACGGATCATCCAGATCGACCTCCGCAACGAGATGTCGCGCTCCTACATGGAGTATGCGATGAGTGTCATCGTGGGCCGGGCCCTGCCGGACGCCCGCGACGGCCTCAAGCCCGTGCATCGCCGCATTCTTTATGCGATGTACGAGCTGGGTCTCACCAGCGACCGCCCTTACCGTAAATGCGCTCGGGTCGTCGGTGAGGTGCTGGGCAAGTATCACCCCCATGGCGATACGGCGGTCTATGACGCCTTGGTGCGCATGGCCCAGGACTTCTCGATGCGCATGCCACTGGTGGATGGCCATGGCAACTTCGGCTCGGTGGATAACGATCCACCGGCGGCCATGCGTTATACCGAATCGCGGCTGCAGGCCCTAACAACCGACAGCCTGCTGGAAGATATCGAGAGCGAAACGGTCGATTACATCGACAATTTCGATGGATCCCAACAGGAACCCACGGTGATGCCGGCGCGCATCCCCCAGTTGCTGCTTAACGGTTCCACCGGCATTGCCGTGGGGATGGCCACCAACATCCCCCCCCACAACCTCACCGAACTGATTGATGGCTTGCTGGCCCTGATCGCCGATCCTGATCTGGAAGACCGCCAGCTGCTGGCCCTGATTCCCGGCCCCGATTTCCCAACCGGCGGCCAGATTTTGGGCCGCCGCGGCATCCGCGATACCTACACCACAGGCCGGGGCTCGGTGACGATGCGGGGGGTGGCCAACATTGAGACGATTGAGGCCAAGGGGCGCCCTGATCGTGATGCTGTCATCATTACCGAGCTGCCCTATCAAACCAACAAAGCGGCCTTAATCGAACGAATCGCCGAGTTAGTCAACGATAAGAAACTAGAAGGAATTGCCGATATTCGCGATGAAAGCGACCGCGATGGCATGCGCATTGTCATTGAACTGCGCCGCGATGCCTACCCGCAGGTTGTGCTGAATAATCTCTTTAAGCTCACACCGCTTCAGAATAATTTTAACGCCTACATGCTGGCGTTGGTAAACGGTGAGCCGGTGTTGCTGACCCTGCGCAAGATGCTGCAGGTGTTCCTCGATTTCCGCATCGAGACCATCGAGCGGCGCACCCGTTATCTGCTGCGCAAGGCCGAAGAGCGCGACCACATCCTGTTGGGGCTCTTGATTGCCCTTGACAATCTCGATGCCATCATCGCCCTGATCCGTGCCGCGGCCGATACCGCCAGTGCCCGCCAAGGCCTGGTGAGTGAATTCGGGCTGAGTGAGGCCCAAGCCGATGCCATTCTGCAGATGCAGCTACGTCGGCTGACGGCCTTGGAGGCCGACAAGATTCGGCTGGAACACGAAGATCTACTGGCCAAGATCACCGACTACCAAGACATCCTGGCCCGCAAAGAACGGGTGCTTGGCCTCATTGTCGAAGAACTGGGTGTGCTGCGCGCCCGCTATATCTCCCCCAGGCGCACTGAAATCCTCGACCTCGAAGGGGGCCTTGAAGACATCGACCTGATCGCCAACGAGCGCTCGGTCGTGATGCTCACCGAGAACGGCTATCTCAAGCGCATGCCGGTGAGCGAATTTGAGGCCACCAGCCGCGGCACCCGTGGCAAAGCCGGCACCCGCACCCAGGGGGAGGAGGCGGTGCGCCTGTTCATCAGCTGCAACGACCACGATGTATTGCTGCTCTTCAGTGATCGGGGGGTGGTGTATTCGTTGCCGGCCTACCGCGTTCCCGTTTGCAGTCGCACCGCCAAGGGGACGCCGGTGGTGCAACTGCTGCCGATTCCCCGCGAAGAGGCGATCACTTCTTTGCTGGCGGTCGACAACTTTGGCGACGATCGCCAGTTGGTGATGCTCACCAGCGGCGGCTTCGTCAAGCGCACCTTGTTATCGGCCTTCGCCAATATTCGCTCTAACGGACTCATCGCCATTTCCCTTGAGGAGGGTGATGCCTTGCGCTGGGTGCGACTGGCGATCCCGGGCGACAGCGTCCTGATCGGATCGTTGAAGGGCATGACGATCCATTTCCGGCTCAGTGACGAAGAACTGCGGCCCCTGGGCCGCACCGCCAGGGGCGTGCGTGCCATGAGCTTGCGCGGCGGTGACAAGCTGGTGAGCATGGATGTATTGCCCGCAGAGTTGGCCGACCGAGTCGCGGCCGTAGCTGACAGCGGCGAGGCCAGTGGCGAGGCCAGCGACGAGGCGGAGGAAGATGGTCTGGAGCTGGCGGGTGTCGAGGGGCCCTGGGTGCTGGTGGCCAGCGCCAGCGGCCTGGGCAAGCGGGTGCCGGTGAATCAGTTCCGCCTGCAAAAACGGGCGGGCATGGGCCTGCGGGCGATCAAGTTCCGCCGGGATGGCGATGTGCTCGTGGGCCTGAAAGTGCTGGGGGCGGGTGAGGAGTTGCTGCTGGTGAGCGAACGGGGCGTGATTGTGCGCATGCGGGCCGACGCCGTGCCCCAGCAGTCCCGCGCCGCCACCGGCGTCCGCTTGCAGCGGCTCGACAGCGGCGACCGCCTTGCCGAAGTGGTGCTGGTACCACCCGCCCTTGAAGGCGAAGACGGCGAAGCGGTGGCCGACCCTGACCTGCT
>JBKDVK010000147.1:0-28719 GCA_046338875.1 Cyanobacteriota bacterium
GCCCGGGCCAGCCGGCAGGTGGTGTGGGTCTGGCCGGCATCAAAGCCGGCGATCAGTCCCGCCACGGCGCGCTCGACCCCCCTCCGGTGAACAGGTGGCGGCGGCCCGCCTGATTGCCGGCGGCCGACAGGGTGGCCAGGCTGAACAATCCCAGCAGTTGCACCTCCGGCCGGAAGAAAATCGTGTCCGTGAATCCCTGCACCCCCAGACCCACGAACACGGCCACTGCGGCCAGGGAGGGCAGGGCCAGCCGGCTGCTGGAGGCCCATTGGCCCAGACCCACTTTGAAGGCGCTCCAGAGCAAGCCCAGGCCCACCAGCAGCCCGGGGATGCCAGCCTCAACCAGCAACTCCAGGGGGATCGAATAGGCGCTGAGGGCGTTGAACTTCGGCTGTTGGTAGATCGGATAAATCAGGTTGAAGGCGCTGTTGCCGGGCCCGATGCCCAGCCAGGGTCGGTCGCGGATCATCTGAATCACGGAGTTCCAGACATTGATGCGGAAGTTGTTGGAGCTGTCTTCCCGGCCTGCCACCAGACTCATGACCCGCACCCGCAATGGTTCGACCTGGGTAACCAGCACCACAAGCACCAGGCTGGCAACTACCAGCAACAGGATCGGCAGGGTTCGCCGCCAGAACGGCGGCCATTCCTTGGTGTAGCGCACCATCAGCAGCAGGCCGAGCACCGCCAGTGAAGCCACCATGCCCATCCAGGCGCCGCGGCTGTAGGTGAGTACGAGCGCCACGAGGCCCAGCACCAGGGAGGCCAGGGCGAACAGCTTGCGGGGCAGCCCCTGCCAGCGCAGCAGGGCCACGGCCGCCAGGGGCAGGATCGGCAGCAGATAGCCCCCCAAAAGGTTCGGGTTATCGAGGCTGCTGTAGATGCGAACCGTGCCCTCGGCCACGGAATTGTTATCGGACCAGCGGGCCAGGGCCCCGGCATCGCCGTAAAGCTGACGAATGCCGATGACGCTGGTGAGCAATTCCCCCGCCAGAATCGCCGCCACGATGCGGTCCCACCAGACAGGGGCCTGATCCAGTAGCTGGCGCATCAGCGCATAGACCCCGAGGTAGCTGACCAGTTTCATCAGCCCCTGGAAGGCCGCCAGGGGCACCGGCGAAAATCCCGTGGCCAACACCGCCACGGCCAGCACCGCCAGCAGCCAGCCGTTGATGGCGTTGATGCCCCCGGGGCGGGTGCGCAGGGACCAGACCAACCACAGCAAGCCGCAGGCCGTGATCATCAAGGTGAGTCCACCCCGAGTGATCTGGGGCAACCAGCCCATCAGGGCGCACAGCATTACCCCCGCCACCTGGGGCAGCTGGGAGCTCAAGCGACCCGAGCGTGCCTCGGCCAATAGCCCCTGCCAGCGCAGGATCAAGGGCGAAGTGGCGGTGACTGGTGGCATCAGGCCTTGGTCGCGACGCAGGGATTATGGGTGGCTTACGGATCCACCACGGCGGGAACGGGGCCGTGGTGGCGGTGGTAGCGCACCCGGTACACGGGCAGACCCTGGGCCAGCACAAGCCGTTCCCGTTCCGTGGGCACCGCCAGCGGGTTGGTCTCCAGCCAGGGGAAAGGATCGCTGCTCGGGCGCTCAAAGCAACCGCTGGCCTCAACTTGGGCCACCATCGGTTTGATCACCGCCAGCACATCGCTCTGCATCAGCAAGGTGCTCCCTGGCGGCATGGCCAGGGCAAGGGAGCGCAGCAACGCCGGTTGCAGCACCCGCCGCTTGTGGTGGCGACTCTTGAACCAGGGGTCCGGGAATTGCAGGGTCACCAGTTGCAATAGCCCTGGGGGCAGATCCTGCAGCCACTCCACCAGGTTGAGGCTGGCGTTGCCAAAGAGATAGCGGAGGTTGGGGAGGCCGGCGGCCTGCCGGTCGGCTTCGGCGGCGACCACCAGGGGGCGACGGATTTCAATGCCCAAGTGGTTGCGATTGGGGCAGAGTTCGGCCATCGCCAACAAGAAACGTCCCCGCGCGGCGCCGATGTCCAGATGCAAGGGGAGCCAGGGCTGGGCGAACAGCTCTCCGGGGCTCGGCAGCGCCAGGGGCTGTTGGTAGATGACGCTGAGGGGGTTGACGTGTTGGCGCACCTTCAGCCATCCAGGGCGCGGCCTGGGGGCTCAGCCAAATCAGGCTGCTCCCCGGCTGGGTTGGGCACCAAAAAAGCCCAGCTAGCGGTGTAACCATGCAGGTGGGTGCTCTCGCCTGCCCTCAGCGGACCGATTTCACCATTGCAGAACAGGCCCGCGATCGGCAGCTGGGCGAAGGCTGCGCGGCAGGGGCCCACATCGCCATCGGCCTCGCCGTAGAGACCCTCGCCCCGGCCCAGGCAGGCAAACAACAAGGCCGCCAGGGGGGAGGCCTGACGATCGGCTTGGCGGGCCAACAACTGGCGGGCTTCTTCGCGGGAGGCGGCAGCATCCCGCAGTTGGAACTGCACTTTCTGGCCGACCCGCATGCGCTCAGCCACCGCGACCGCCCCATTGCGCGGATCCACCCCCAGCAGATTGCGCACCAGGAAGGTGGAGGGCTCCACCAAGGTGGGACTGAGGCTGAAGTCGTTGCGGCCCACCCCCAGGAACAGTGAGTGGCGCACCTGTTCCCGCTCTTTGGGACTGAGGTGGGTGAGGATCGCCTGCAGCGCCTCGACCGGGCTGCGCTGGCGTTGGCCCTCGCTGCTCACCTGCAAAACCACGTTGCGTTGAGCCTGTTCCACCTCCATCACCGGGCCAATCGGCCGGCAGCCCTGGGCCAGCACAGGGTCGAGCCGCCAGGCGCCACCGATCAGGCAGCCGATGGCGCCGCTGCGTACGCCGTCGTCCAACAGCAACGAGCCATGCGGTGCACTGTGCTGGCCGGCGATGCCGCCCAACTTGATGGTTTGGGGATAGGCGTAATCCAGGCCACTGATCAGGTCATTGATGCCCTCGCTGGTGGGATCCACCAGCAAAAGCATCGAGTTGGCCATGTTGGGAGACACACCTACGGCGGCATGCCAGGCCTCGGCGGGTCCATCTAGATCCGGAAGCTCCCCGGTGTCGATGAAAAATGGATGCAACCGGACGCCCGGCAGGCGCAGCAGCATGACGCTGAGGGCCGGTTGGCGTTCAATCTCATGGGGGGCCTCCCCGGCGGCGGTACCCACCACTCCCGCTCCGCAGCAACCCAACCATTGGTTGGCCTGGAGTTTTTGCCGCAGCAGGGGCATCAGCCGGGGCAGGTCACTGGCGTAGTCCGCGGCGGCGAAGACCAGGGCCAGATCCGCCGGGCCACAGCCGGCCAACTGGCGGGCCACCTCATCCACCGCCCCTTGCAGGGACACATCCCGCCCGAGGGCGGTGCGGCACCAGGCACCGGGATCCCGCCGGGGAAGCCAGGGAAAGGGAGGAAGCACAGCCATGGCCGGACCCTATCGCCCGAGGGGTGTACGGATAATGGCGCCTAACCGAACCGTGCGTCTGTGCCGCCTCAGCTCTATCGCTCCCTGCTTTGGATGGATGTGCGCCTGGGTGTCTTGTTCGCCCTGGCCCTGCCTTTGGTGCTGCTGATCTGGGCCGCCCTGCGTCGAGAAAAGGCGATGCTGCGGTTGCTCGACCTTTATTGGAAGGTAGCCAGTCTGTGGCTGGTGGCGGTGCTGCTGCTCAGCGCTGGCAGGCCGGTGGCCTATCCGTTGCTGGTGCTGGCTCCCCTGTTGATGGTGGCGGCGTTGTGGTTCTGGGTCGATTTGAACGAGGAATTGGCCGACATGCCGCCCTGGCGGGCCCTGCCCCTGACGTTGCGGATCTGGCGCTGGGGTCTGACGGCCTACGGGCTAGCCAGTGCCGTCTTTGCCGCCACAGCCCTCCCCTGCCTAAACGGAGCGCTGGATCGACCCTTCTGCCAGGTGTGGCTGGAGGCACCGAAGGGGTTGCATGGATTGCTTGGGGTCGTGATTGGTTTTGTCTTTGGGGGCAGCTGGAGCCAGGGGGTGGCCGGTTTCCTCGGCTTCCTTGGACTGATGGCCTATGGGGTGGGCCTGTTGCAATGGCTTGTGGTGCGTCTGCCGCGCCTGGGCCGGGTGGCGGGGGAATTTTGAGCAGCACCTCCTCGCCATCGCCCGCCCCAATCGCGTCCCTGCTGGCCGTGCTTGAGGCTCTCAGCCGCGAGCGGCCCGATCGGGTGCTGCGTCTCGAAGGTAACTTGCCCGGCGGCGAACTATTCGAATTGTTGATCTATCGCGGTTTCTCCAGCAGCACTACCCATCCGACCGCCTTCGACCCCGATCAGCCGGCCCTGGCGGAAGGCAGCGAAATCGCCAGGGCCACCCTGCTGGCCGGTCCGCTCAAGCCTGGCAACGAAATCAAGCTGGCGGGGCCGGCGCCAGTTGAGAATTTTCTGCTGGGCCAGGGCTGGGACTAGGGGAGCCAGCCCTGGGCCTCAACTGGCCATGCGGCGGCCGGCCGAGCGGCCGAGACGGGCCGCAGCCCGACGGGCCCGGTTGACGCCACTGCCCTCCAGGAGGGGTTGGTTGTCGCCTGGCAGCAGCCCGGTGGGGGCGATCACCTCTTGGGTTTGGATGCGGCCCAGCTCCTGACGGCCGGCCAGCACCACCTGGCTCAGCTCCTGCAGACGGGTTTCCAGTTCGCTCAGCACCTGTTCGGCGTAGCGGTTTGCCCCCTCCTGCACGCTGGATGATTCCTGACGGCTGCGTGCCACCAGAGCATCACATTGCTGTTGGGTCTGTTGACGGAATTGCAAGGCGTCCTGGTGCAGGCGTTCCGCTTCGGCCTGGCTGTCCCGGTGAATGCGCAACCCCTCCAGGCGAATCGTTTCGAGTTCTTGCATGGCCTGTTGACGGCCCCGTTCGTGTTGTTCCACCAGTTGGCGGTTGCGCTCCGTGGCCTCCTGTTCCAGTTGCTGGCGCCGAGTCTGGGACTCCTGCTCCAGTTGCTGGCGGCGCAGGGCAAATTGCTGCTCCATCTGGGCCATGCGGCTCTGGTGCTCCTGCTCAGCTAGGGCCGTCTGCTGACGACCCTGCAGCAGAATTTGCTCGCACTGTTGGCGGGCCTGTTCCCGCAACTCGGTGGCCTGCTTCTCGGCTTCCTGGCGGATGGTGGCGCTGCTGATCAGCTGCTCCCGTTCGCGGCGGGCCTGGGCCAGGATCTCATCGGCCTGTTGACGCGCCTTATCGATGAACGACTCCCGTTGGAGGAGCAGTTCCTCGGCTTGAGCCAGCTGGCTGGGCAAGGCCTCCCGCAGGGCATCCACCAGCTCGATGGCCTCTTGCTCATTGACCAGTCTTCCGCCACTGAAGGGAATCCGGCTGCCCTCGAGGACAAGATCCTCGATCTGGTCCAGTTGATCTAGAACCGTGATGCGGACCTCTGCCATGTCAACCGTGGGGAATGGTCCGATTAAAGAGCCTCAGCAGGTCCCGCGCCACTCCTGGGGGCACCATATGGCTCACGTCCCCACCGAAGCGGGCCACTTCCTTGACCACCGAGCTGCTCAGAAAGCTGTGGCGGGTGGCGGTGGCAAGAAACAGGGTCTCGACTTCGGGTTCGAGGCTTTGGTTGGTGTGGGCGATCTGCAGTTCGAATTCGAAGTCGCTCAGGGCCCTCAGGCCCCGCAAGATCACTTGGGCCT
Source organism: Cyanobacteriota bacterium (assembly GCA_046338875.1). Lineage (GTDB taxonomy): Bacteria > Cyanobacteriota > Cyanobacteriia > PCC-6307 > Cyanobiaceae > Cyanobium. The sequence continues at coordinate 5,636 of JBKDVK010000147.1, forward strand.
GACAAAGCCGGGCGTATTGCACCGTCAAGCCGTCAAAACTGGCCACCTCCACGCCGTTGAGATGGGCCGTGGCCTCGCGGATTTGCTCCAAACGCCGATCCAGGGGAAAGCTGGGTTGCTTGCCAGGGTTCTGCAACACCGCCACTACCACCCCCCCGAAAAGACGGGCACTGCGCTCGATCAGGTCCAGATGGCCCAGGGTGATCGGATCGAAACTGCCTGGGTAGAGAACACGCATGTAAACCGGTCGTTGGCGTCGGCACACCTTCCTAGACTCATCTTTGCTTCCCTGGGCCTGTCTGGCCCCGCCCACCCATGGCCAACACCGTGACCCTCGACGCCGCCGCCAAGAAGACCTTGCTGCGCAAGATTCCGCACGGCGTCTTCATTTGCGGTGTTGCCGAGGGCGACCAGGTGAATGGCTTCACCGCCAGTTGGGTGACCCAGGGCTCCTTCGAACCCCCGTTGGTGGTGATGGCGGTGCGGGCGGATTCCACCAGCAACGGCATCATCCAGCGCACCGGCCGCTTCTCCCTCAATGTGCTGGCTGACAACCAGAAAGATCTGGCAGCCGTGTTCTTCAAGCCCCAACAGGCCGTAGGCGGCCGCTTTGATGCGGCTCCCTTCAGCCTTGGCCCCCTCGGTCTGCCGATCCTCAATGACGCCCTTGGCGGTCTGGAATGCACCTTGGTCGGTCAGGTGGCCCATGGTGATCACACCGTTTTTGTGGCCGAAGTCAAGAGTGCGGTGCTGCATCACGATGGCAATCCCCTCGAACTGGCGGGCACCGGCTGGCAGTACGGGGGGTGAAGGAAAGCTCTGTCATTGGTGTACCCGCCAGCCGGCCCCTGCTGCTGCAGAGTGACCGGTTAGCAGCCCGGCTGCGGGAGATTCCCGCCGAGCCGGGCTGCTATTTGATGCGCGACAGCGAAGACGCAATTCTTTATATTGGCAAGGCCAAGGTGCTGCGCAACCGGGTGCGCTCCTATTTCCAGGAATCCAGTGGTCATAGTCCCCGTATCAGCTTGATGGTGCGGCAGATCTGCGAGATCGAATTCATCGTCACCGACAGCGAAGCGGAAGCCTTGGCCTTGGAGGCCAACCTGATCAAGAATCACCAGCCTCACTTCAATGTATTGCTGAAAGACGATAAGAAATATCCCTATCTCTGCATAACTTGGAGTGAGCCTTACCCACGTATCTTCATCACCCGTCGCCGTCGTCAGCGCAGTCCCCTCGATCGTTTCTACGGCCCCTACGTGGATGTCGGCCTGTTACGCCGCACCCTCACCCTGGTCAAACGGGTGTTCCCCCTGCGGCAGCGCCCCCAGCCCCTCTATCGCGACCGAACCTGTCTTAACTACGACATCGGCCGTTGTCCCGGGGTTTGTCAGCAGAAGATTTCTTCTGAGGATTATCACCAAAGCCTGCGCAAAGTGGCGATGATTTTTCAGGGCCGCAATGACGAATTACTAACCCTATTGCAGGAGCAAATGCAGCGCTGTGCCGACCGGCTTGATTTCGAATCAGCCGCCGGCCTGCGGGATCAGTTGCAGGGCCTTGATGCCCTCACCGCCGACCAAAAGATGAGCCTGGGGGACAGTTCAGTCAGCCATGACGTGGTGGCCCTGGCCGCCGATGACAGGCTGGCGGCTGTCCAGTTGTTCCAGATGCGGGCCGGGCGCCTGGTAGGCCGTCTTGGATATACCGCCGATGCCGCTGCTGACAGCGGCGAGCTAGCGGATCGGGGCCGCATCCTGCAGCGGGTGATCGAAGAGCACTACAGCCAGGTGGAGCCAGTGGAAATACCGCCCGAACTGCTTTTGCAATACCCCCTGCCCCAGCAGGCTCTGATTCAGGAGTGGCTGGGGGAGAGGCGTGGCCGCAAGGTGAAGTTGACGGTGCCCCAGCGCCAGCAGAAGGCGGATTTGGTGGAGCTGGTGGAACGCAATGCCGGTTTTGAGCTGGTGCGTGCCCAGCGCGGCGCCGAACAGCAATTGTTGGCAACCGAGGACCTCGCCCAGTTGCTGGAACTGCCGGTGCTCCCCCGCCGTATTGAGGGTTTTGACATCAGCCATATCCAGGGCAGTGATGCCGTCGCCTCCCAGGTGGTTTTCATTGATGGCCTGCCGGCCAAGCAGCATTACCGCAAATACAAAATTCAGAGCAGCAGCATCCGCTCGGGTCACTCCGATGACTTCATGGCGATGGCCGAGATCATGCGGCGCCGTTTCCGGCGTTGGGCCCAGGCCAAGGCCGAGGGGGCGGACCTGCTGGCCTTGCGCCGGGCTGCCAACACCACATTGCATACGGGCGGCCTCAATGATTGGCCGGATGTGGTCATGATCGATGGCGGCAAGGGCCAGCTCTCCGCCGTGATGGAAGCCCTGCGCGAACTAAACCTGCAGGAAGACCTGGTGGTGTGTTCCCTGGCCAAGCAGCGCGAAGAAATTTTTCTGCCCGGCGCCAGCCAGCCCCTGGACAGTGAGCCTGAACAGCTGGGGGTGATGTTGTTGCGGCGCCTCAGGGATGAGGCCCACCGTTTTGCAGTTAGCTTCCATCGCCAGCAGCGGGGCGAACGGATGCGTCGCTCACGCCTTGGCGACATCCCCGGCCTTGGCCCCAAAAGGGTCAAGGATCTTTTGGCCCACTTCCATTCGGTGGATGCCATCCAACTCGCCAGTCCCGAAACCCTGGCCCTGGCCCCGGGGCTTGGTCCCGCCCTGGCACGCCAGGTATGGGAATGGTTCCACCCGCAGGAGTTGGGCGAGGATGGTGCCGATGCCAACCCAGGCGTCAGTTCCCTGGAGGCGCCCGTTCCCCCCGTCACCTTGGAGGCCAATCCTTGAGTCCCGACGCGCAGCGAGCCCGCCGGTTGGGAATCGTGGTGGCGTTGATGGCTGTGGTCGCTGCCTGGGTACTGGGCGTTGCCGCTGCCCAGGCAGGCCCGGGCCTGTGTGTTGGTCCCGTATGCGGTGATTTGTTCAGCCGCAGCAGCCAGATGGATTGGCAATTGCACCTGCGCATCGAAGATCAGCGCGGTCAGCGTGAACGGATCGTCGTTGATTGTCGCCATGGGGAGATCAGTCCCAAGCAGGGTCCAATTGAGCGGGGTCATGCCGCCGCCGTGGCCCGCAGGGCCTGCCGGTTGGTGAATCCGGCGGTCTCTGCAAGCGATGGCGAGGATCTTGCTGCCTGACTTTTGCAATCCAACGCTGGGCGGGCCTAGGGTGGAGTTGCGGAGCTGGCAGGAATGCTTGATCTCGGCCATTCCATCCGCCCCCCAACCTCGTGGCCCAGGAGGCACCACGGCGATTGACTAGATCCCTGCGGCGAGCTGACCTTCGCCTGCACGGTTGCGCCATGTGATTACCCTCCCCGCTAGCCACCTATGACCAATGATTCGGCGCCGGTTTTAACGATCGGTGAACTCGAAGCCAAATATCCAATGTATTGCAAGGCCCTGAGGCTGCTATTGCGTGAAGGCTGTACGCAAAAACAAATTGAACGTACCGTCTGTTGGGATCGATTGGCGATTTTGCACCACAGTTTGCCGAGACGTTATAAGTCTCCAGAATATCTTTTTTGGTTGTTTCGGCGCGAATGTGAACAGCAAAAGCAAGTCTCTGAGATGGACCAAACTTGACCTGACCTCAGCCCAAGGTCGTCAGCTGCAACCAGCAGCCACTGGGGGCCAGTTTTTCGATCACCACCTGTCGCCCCTGCTCTGAGGCAAGTTGGCGGGCATAGCTGTGGGCGGCGACACTGGTGCGGAAGTGGAAGGCAGGAACGTCCGCTGGAACGATCCTCTCATTGCGTACCGCTTCGCGGACTCGGTAGGGGCCGTTCACTGTCTGCGCGTTCATCTAACAACTTTGGCCCAAGACTGGTGTGGCAGGCAAATTCTGCTTGTTTTCTCTGGTTTTCGTCCGGATCGTGACAACTGCTTGTTGGTTTCAGGTAAAATTTGCTTTAGAGGATGGCTTTGTTTGAAGCGGGTATCAGCCCATTGCCGGATGCTATCAAGGGCACAATAGTAAAAAATCCCAAACACATAAAAACCGCCCCGGCGGCAAAATCGGAGACGGTTTATTCGAAATTCCGTTCCCCTACCTATAGGTAGGGGAACGGGTAATTAACTTGAACGATGCAAAAGGGAGTGCTGCTAAAGGGCCCTAGCCTCCCTAGATATCACCAGCGGTTGCGGTTGCCGCCACCACCGCCGCCGTAGCCACCGCCACCGCCGCCACCGCCATAGCCACCGCCACCACCCCGCTCGGGACGGGGCTCAGCCTTGTTGACCCGGATGGCGCGACCCATCCATTCGACGTTCTGCAAATCGGCGATTGCCTTGGCTTCCTCAGCTTCGCTGGCCATTTCGACAAAGGCGAAGCCCCGCTTGCGACCGGTTTCACGGTCAAGGGGAAGGCTGCATTTGTTGACTTTGCCGTACTCGCCGAAGAGCTGCTGGACGTCCTGCTCCTCGGCGTCAAAGGAGAGGTTGCCCACGTAAATTGTCATGAACCTGGAAAAGAAACTATGAACCTGATCCGCCGAAAGCCCTGAAGAAAGTTGTCAGCTCCCTGAAGAGAAATCTTTGAACCTGTATCAGCCTACACCCCTCCTCGCCTTCACCGTTTTTCGCCAGCCTGGTTAGGACTGGAAGGTCCCACCCATCAGATCCCATGTCGAAACCCCAGCTCCAGGCCTTTCTGCTCAAGGTCAATGCGGATCCGGCTCTCAAGGCCAAGGTCGATGCGGCCGCTGATGCCGCCGCTGTCACCGTGATCGCTGAAGCGGAAGGTCACCACTTCTCGCCAGCCTCCTGGACCCGTCATCTGCGCGACTGAACCTGAGAAGCGTGGTTGAGCACCGATTGGTCAGGACCGCGTTGGGTAACAGGCTCCAGCCATCCCTCGCCTTTTAAGGAGGGGGTTCTGTCCCAGGGGTGGCCGGCCAGTTCAGACCTGGATAACTGGGGGCCTCGGTGCCACAGAGGCGATCCCAGAAAGTAAAATACAAACCGAAATGTAGGGATTGGCGTTGATGATGCAGACCATGATGGGCTGGACCAATCAGCCAGCGGCCTAGCCAGTGATGCGGAAATTTGGCAGGCAAGCGTTCGAGTCCGAGGTGATTAACCACGGCCCAGATACTCATGGTAGTGAGTACAGCAAGCAGGGTGATGTAATGCAGCGGTACTAACAACACAATCGCGATCAGAAAAAGTCCCTGGATTGCCGCCTCGATCGGATCAAAGGCAAAGGAGGTCCAAGGGGTGGGTCGTTTGGAGCGATGGTGGCCAAGATGGCACCATCGATAAAAGAATGGTAGGTGAAACAGTCTATGGGTAACGTAGAAGCAGGTATCCTGAAGCATCAGCACCAGGCAGTAACTGAAGCCCAGGTACCAAAGGCCATAGCGGGCCGGATCTCCATAAAGAAGGGTGCCTCCAGACCCATGCCACTGCAGGATCAGCGCCGTCGTCAGGGCGAAAATCACGGCTGAACCAACCGACAGGGCCAAGTCATGGCCGAAGCCTTGCTGGCGTTGATCATCCGTTGGGGCAGCCACCAGATTGAGCAACCAGCCGCTGAGCCCTGCCACCAACAGGTAGCGGACCAGAATGATCGCAAAAGCAATGCAGGCATCAGCCCAGAACGGACGACCACTGACCCGCAGAATCTCAAGGCTTACCAATGCAGGAGGCAACAAACAGGAACCCAAGGCAGAGATGGTCATATAAGGATAGAACCCTTGCAGCAGCTTGTCGCTTTACTCAGACATAAAATTTGCCGACCCCAGGAGCAGACCTCAGCAGCCAAGATCAGGAATGGAACAACAGCACCAAACCCGATTTGATCTGATGAAATTCCCTTTCTTCGCGACTCAAATCCAATCCCACTTCCAATCCCTCCTTCAGGGCCATCTCATAGGGGGGTGAGGATGGGGCCTCCTTGTCGCTCCAAAGGGCGGCGATCCCCACCGAGGTGGCGTGCCAGCGGAACCGTGCCGTGGACCCAATCGATGGTTCCTTCAATTCATCTTCGAGGAGCTCTTGGATCGCCATGCCGGTTTGGCTGATGCCCCCTCGATCGTGCCCCTAGCTTCGGCAGGGTCCGTCCCCAATGCAATCAGCTGAGAATTTTCGTGATGGAAAGCCCGGTCCCTGTGTCCGCCCTCACGCCCCTGCCAGGCCCTGTCGCTCTCGTTCACGAATGGTTCAGCCCCCGTTCCCGTGGGGGAGCCGAGCTGGTGGTGGAACAAATGGACGAAACTTTGATGGCGGCGGGCCAACGGCCTGATCTTTTTGCCCTTGTGGCGGGGGATAGCCAAGACTTGGACCCTTGGCTGGCGGGACGGGCGATCCAAACCAGTTTTGTCCAGCATTTGCCCTGGGGGAGCAGCCATGTCCAGCAATACCTGCCCTTGCTGCCGCTAGCGATCGAGCAGTTTGATCTCAACCCCTACCCCTTGGTGCTCAGCAGCAGCCATCTGGTGGCCAAAGGGGTGCTCACGGGGCCAGACCAGTTGCATGTCAGTTACGTGCACACCCCGGTTCGCTACGCCTGGGATCAGATGGGGGCCTATCTGCGCCATTCCAGCTTGGCCCGTAGCCCCCTGGGCCCCCTGGTGAGATTGCAGCTCCATTGGTTGCGTCAATGGGATGTGGCCAGCGCTGGTCGTCCCGATGTGCTGGTGGCCAATTCCCGTTTCACCGCCAGTCGCATCCGCCGTTATTGGGGCCGTGCGGCCCAGGTTCTGCATCCGCCAGTCGCGGTGCAACGCTTCCGCTGGGACCAATGCCGCGATGACGTGTACTTGAGCCTCTGCCGGCTTGTGCCCAACAAGCGGGTGGAAGTGGTGGTGGAAGCCTTCAATCGCACCGGCCTGCCTTTGGTGGTCATCGGCGATGGCCCCGAACGGCGCCGACTAGAGGCCATGGCAGGCCCCCGGATTCGCTTCCTGGGGCGCTGTAGCCAGGCTGAGGCCAATCATTGGCTGGAGCGCTGTCGCGCCTATGTCTATGCCGGTCTTGAGGATTTCGGCATCGCGCCCGTCGAGGCGATGGCTGCGGGGGCCCCGGTGATCGCCTATGGCGCTGGGGGACTGTGCGACAGCGTGCGCTGCCTGAATCGGGGCGACCGCTGGCCTACCGGACTGCTGTTCCCCGAACAGACCCCCACCAGCCTGGTGGCGGCCCTGGAGCATTTCCACCACGGGCAGCTTTGGCGGCAACTACCTGCCAGCGGCCAGCGTGAATGGGCCGAGGGTTTCAGGCCGGAGCGCTTCCGCGACCGCTTCCAGGCGCTGCTATCGCACAGCTGGGACCAACATCGCCACCGCCTGGACTCTGGCCGCTCAGCCGCCGATATCGAGCCAGAGCTCGCCCCAGATCTCACCCCAGATCTCCCTGTGCCTCTGGCCTGAGTGACCCTGGCAACTGGGGTCTCTTCGCGACTGATCCTTAGATTCGCTTATCGATGGCTGGCTTCATGGTTGTCTTGCCCGGATCTTCGGAGTTTCGATTAGGTCGATCCGTGGAGGCTCAATCTTCTGCTTGCCTTGCTGTGCCATTGGCTGCCACTGCCTTCCCTTTTGATGCCAGCGGCTCGCCCCTTACTGGAGAGTCTGCTGTAGGCGAGCCGGGCGTGACGCGCAAGGTGCAAGAGCTGATTGAGCGCCAACCCCGCCACTCACGGGTGCTGAAACGCACGGGAGACATCGTCTTTTCCCTGGCCATGCTCAGCCTCTGTTCTCCCCTGTTGGTGCTGTTGGTGCTGCTGGTCAAAATCACATCCAGGGGCCCCGTTTTCTACGTTCAGCAGCGGGTTGGCCGCGGCTACCGACAGTTTGGCTGCATCAAATTCCGCACGATGCGCCGCGATGCTGACCGCATCCTTTCGGCGGTGCTGGCGGCTTCGCCTGATCTCCAGGAAGAGTTTCGCAATGATTTCAAGCTGCGCAACGACCCGCGCATCACCCGGTTGGGACGCTTTTTGCGTCGATCCAGCCTCGATGAACTGCCGCAGTTTGTGAATGTGCTGCGTGGCGAGATGAGTGTCGTGGGCCCCCGCCCGATCGTCTCCCAGGAGTTACCCCGTTATGGCAAGCGCATGGAAGAAGTGCTGGCTGTGCGGCCAGGCTTGACGGGTCTGTGGCAAGTCTCAGGGCGTAACAACCTCAGTTATCGCAAACGTGTCCAACTCGATCTTTATTACGCCCGCTATCGCAGCTTGAAGATGGATATGCGCATTTTATTGCGCACGATTCGGGTGGTGCTCGACCCCCGCGACCGTGGTGCCTACTGAAGGCTGCCTTCCCCCAAGCGCCTGATTACCTGACCGCTTGCACCAGAGCGAAGCCCACCAGCCCCAGCGGGGCTAGCACCAGCCAAAGCAATTCCAACTTCAGGGTCAGGCTCAGGATTCGCTCGATGGCGGCTGGATCCGGCGGGGGGGCGAAGGCCGCAAGCACCGGTTTGAGCTTGGCACCGTCCGCATAGCGGTTGACGCCCCCCAGGCGCACCTGGGCCGCCATGGCGTAGGCAGCCTGGGAAACCCCGGCGTTGGGGGAAGGATCCGCCGCACCCTGCCTCAAGGCGGCGCTGAACCATGGCTGCAACTGATCGGGGCGACCGGCGGCCAGGGGCAAGGTAAGGGCCACCAGCCGGGCTGGTACCCAGGTGAGTCCATCATCAAGCCGGGCTCCCGCCGTACCCAGCCAACGCAGGCGGCCCAATTTGTATCCCAGCATCGAATCAAGGGTGCTGGCCGCTTTGAAAGCCCAGGCCAGGGCCAGGGGGCCTGGCATCGGGGTCAAGGTCGCCTGGGGCCAGCCCACCAAGATGGCGCCGACGATCATCCAGAACAGGGGTGCAAAAAGGCCATCTACGGCATTCTCACTGGCGGTTTCGGCCGCAGCCCGCAGAATCTCGCCTTCATTGAGGTCCTGGACCTGACGCCCCACGATCCAGGCCAGTCTTGACCTTGCCAAGCCCAGGTCGGGCAGGGCCTCCAGGACCCGTCGCACCGCCTGTTCCAGGCTGCGGCCGGCCAGGGCGCTGGCCAGGCCGAGCAGCAGCAGGGGCAGACCCACGAGGGGCCAGCGACCTGCCAATCGCTCCAGACTCCAGCCGGCCAGGGCGCTACCCAACACCAGCACCATGGTGATCAGTAGTCCCATCAGCCGCAGCCGGGCCGGCTGATCGCCAGCCCAGGCCTCGGCGGGCCGGCGCAGCCGCTCAATCAGCCAGCCCATTACCTGCACCGGATGGAGCCAGGCGAGCGGATCGCCCACCAATCGATCCAGCAGGCAGGCAGCGGCCACCAGGGCTAGGCCCTGGTGGGGCCAGGGCATCCAGGCCGCCATCAGCGGCGCAGCGGTGGTCTGTTCAGGAGGCCCGCAGCCAGCTGAACATCGAACGCAGACCCGTACCCACCTGCTCGATGGGGTGCTCGGCATCCCTTTGGCGGATCCGGTCCATTTCGGGCTTGCCGGCCTCGCACTCCGCCACGAAGTTACGGGCAAAAGTGCCGTCCTGGATGTCGGTGAGGATGCGCTTCATCTCCGCTTTGGTGTCGGCGGTGATCAAGCGGGGGCCGCTGACGTAATCGCCATATTCGGCGGTGTTGGAGATCGAATCGCGCATGGCGGTGAGGCCGCCCTTAACCATCAGGTCAACAATCAGCTTGACCTCATGCAGGCATTCGAAATAGGCCAGCTCGGGTTGGTAGCCCGCTTCCACCAGTGTTTCGAAGCCTGCTTTAACCAGCTCGCTGAGGCCACCGCAAAGCACCGCCTGTTCGCCGAAGAGGTCGGTTTCGGTTTCTTCCTTGAAGTTGGTTTCGAGAATGCCGGCGCGGGTGCCGCCAATGGCCTTGGCGTAGGCCATGGCCAGGGCGCGGGCCTGTCCCGAGGCATCTTGCTCAATGGCGAACAGGGCGGGGACGCCTTGGCCGTTCTGATACTCCCAGCGCACGGTGTGGCCTGGTCCCTTGGGGGCGATCATCACGACGTCGACGTCGGCCGGGGGCTTGATCAGTCCAAAGCGAATATTGAAGCCGTGGGCAAAGCTAAGCACCTTGCCGGCCTTGAGGTGGGGAGCGATCTCGGCTTCATAGACAGCCCTCTGAAATTCATCGGGCAGCAGCACCATGATCCAGTCAGCGCGCTCGGCGGCCTCAGCCACGCTCAGCACCTCCAGTCCATCGGCGCGGGCCTTGGCGGCTGAGCGACTGCCTTCATAAAGCCCCACGACCACATGGACACCGCTGTCCTTGAGGTTGAGGGCATGGGCATGGCCCTGGGAGCCGTAGCCGATGATGGCCACCGTCTTGCCGTTCAGCAGGCTGAGATCGGCGTCAGAGTCGTAGAAGAGCTGGGCCATTCCGGTCGGCGAGCGGGGCAAAGGGGGAGCCTACCCAAGTGGGCTGCCCTCCTAATCAATCAGGCGGTCGCTTCGCTGGGGTGGGCGATGACCCGGTCGATCAGACCGTATTCCACCGCTTCGGCGGCGCTCAGGAAGTAGTCGCGGTCAGTGTCCTTGGCGACCTTGTCGAGCGGCTGGCCGGTCATGTCCGCCATGGACTGGTTGAGCATGTCCTTGATGCGGAGGATCTCGCGGGCCTCGATTTCAATGTCGCTGGCCTGGCGCTGGCTGGTGCCCCCCAAGGGCTGGTGGATCATGATGCGGCTGTGGGGCAGGGCCAGTCGCTTGCCCTTGGTGCCGGCTGCGAGCAGGAAGGCGCCCATGGAGGCTGCCAGACCGACGCAGATCGTGACGACTTCGGACTTCACATATTGCATCGTGTCGAAAATCGCCAGGCCGGCAGTCACCGATCCTCCCGGAGAATTGATGTAGAGATAAATCGGCTTGCTGTTGTCATCCGAATCTAGATAAAGCATCTGGGCCACCAGGGCATTCGCCACGGCGTCATTTACTTCGGAGCCCAGGAAGAGAATGCGCTCCACCCCTAGGCGGGTGTAGATATCGACCCAGCGCTCGTACTGGCTGCCGGGAAGGCGGTAGGGAACGCTGGGGGTGCCGATGGGCATGGCGGAACGCTTGAGAGTTAGGGGGATTGAAAATCAGACAAAGCGGGTGTTGCACCCGCCTGCGGGCGAGAGAGCGGGGTTTCAGCCGAGGCCGGCGGCAGTTACCACTGGGGCGGCGATCAGCTTTTGACTGGTCAACACCCGGTCGATGAGCCCGTATTCCACTGCCTCCTGGGCCGTGAGATAGGTCATGCGATCAGAGTCCTTGGATAGCTGTTCAACGGATTTGCCGGTGTTCTCGGCCAGCATCTCCAGCAACGAATGCTTGTTATGCAGTACTTCCTTGGCCCGGATCTGAATGTCACTGGCCTGACCGCGGGCGCCGCTGCGGGGCTGGTGCAGCACGATGGAAGCATGGGGCAGGGCGGCCCGGTGGCCCTTGGTGCCGGCGCTGAGGATCATCGCGGCAGTCCCCATCGCTTGGCCTATGCAGATGGTGTGTACCGGTGGCTTGACATATCGAAGGGTATCGGCGATAGCGAAAGCTTCGGTTTCAAAGCCGATGGCATCTCCGGAATACCAACTTGTACCGGTGGAATTGATGTAAAAGAAAATCGGTTTTTCTGGATTATCGAATTCCAGATACAACAATTGGGCAATGATGAGTTCGGTGACATCAATGCCCATTTGCCGCTTGGCGTCGTCATCGCTGAAAAGGGGTAATCCCAGATAGACGATGCGCTCTTTGAGCAACAACGAGGGCAGATCTGGCGGCGGGGTGCGCATCACTGCGGAATCGCCGTAATAGGGGGCCGACGCCGTCATCCGCACTCACCAGGGGGGCATTGAGCAGGAGCCTAGCTGGGTGCTGGTGGCAACCGCCGCTGCATCACGGGGGTTTTCCGCCCCGGAGCCCTGCGGCGTTCAGCCATCCCCTGGCGGGGGCAACTTCTCGGGGTGGGGGGCGTCGCTGGCCTGGCGCGGTCCTGGGGGTTGCACGGCCGCGGGGTTGAGGTTGAGCTGGGAACCGCTGGTCTCGCCAAGGGACCCGGAACCCGGCTCCTGCTCGGAGCGGCGCTGGCGGGTCTTTTCCGGGCCCTTGGGGTCAACCGTTGACTCGTTAGCCCGGGGCTTGTCGCTGCGGGCGAACACCAACCGGCCGGTGGAGGTCTGCAAGGCGCCTGTGACCGTCACCTGGAGCCGTTCGCCGATGCGGTTGCGGGCCTCTTCCACCACCACCATGGTGCCGTCCTCCAGGTAGCCCACCCCCTGTTCAGCCTCCTTGCCTTCTCGCACAATTTTGATCTGCAGGCTGTCGCCGGGCTGGACCTCGGGCCGCAGGCTGATGACCAGCTCACTCAGATTCAGCACCTTGAGGTCCTGAACCCGGGCCACTTGGGCCAGGCTGTAGTCCGCGGTCAGCAAGGTGCCGCCGGTGTCGGCCGTCAACTTCAGCAGTTTGTCGTCAGCACCATTGCCCTCATAGCGGGTGGAATTGAGCACGATCCGACGGCCGTAGCTCTCTTTGATGTCTGTGAGTCGCTTCAGGCCGCGGCGTCCCTTCAAGCGCTTTTCAGCATTGGCGGAGTCGGCCAAGGCCTGTAATTCGTCCACCACACATTGGGGCACGATCACCTGGCCCTCCAGTAGGCCACTGGCCAGCAGGCCCCGAATGCGGCCATCGATCACCACACTGGTATCCAGAATTTTGGCGCTGGCTGGTTGGAGCACCCCTTCGGCCACCAACAGGGCCTCGGAGCTGGTGGGATTGAAAAAGCGCAGCAGGGTGCGGCCATGCACCTCGGCCAGGTTGTAGCCCAGCACCCCAAAAAAAACGTTGCTGAGCACGGCCGCCAGGGGCTTGACCAGCACGACTTCCCAGGGAAGGGGCAACAACAAAATTGGGGCCAGCAGCAGATTGGCTACCAGCAGTCCCAGGATCAGGCCCACCGCTCGGCTGATCAGCAAATCGGTGGGCATGGAGCGCACCTGCTGCATCAAGCGACGGCGCAGCTGTTGAAAAAAGAAGCCGGCGATCACCCCAAACAACCCCCCGAAGCCCGCCAACACGAGCCGCAATCCCTCCGGATTGGTCACCTGCACCAGCAGGGGCTCCGGCAGCAGGTCCACCCCCAACCAGCCGGTGGCGGCTCCGGAGACCAAGAACAGCATCAGGATGAGGGGATTCACCAAAGCTGGTTTCGCGTGGGCTCCCACCTGTTCAGCCCCGAAGCATGACCGATTTCCGCCCCATCGCCAGGACGGGGTTACCGCCTGTGAAGCCGGCGTTAGCTTCCTGGGACCCCGGAGATCTGCCCCGCGCCGCCTATCTGCACATTCCCTTTTGCCATCGCCGTTGTTTTTACTGTGATTTTCCGGTGGTCCCCCTGGGGGACCGGGCCGATGGCGCCCAAGGGTCCGGCGCCCCCTCGGTGGCCGCCTACCTGGCCTTGCTGCATCAGGAGATTGCCCAGGCCCGCCCAGGCCCGCCCCTGTCCACCGTCTACCTCGGGGGCGGAACCCCTTCGTTGCTGGCGCCCGCCCAGGTGGGAGCCCTGCTGGAGGCACTGCAGCACCGCTTCGGCATCGCCCCTGGGGCGGAGATCACGCTCGAGGCCGATCCGGCCAGTTTCGATCGGGACCGTTTGTCGGGCTGGCTGGCCGCTGGCATCAACCGCATCAGCCTGGGGGGGCAAAGCCTGGACGATGGGGTGCTGGCCGCCTTGGGGCGGCGCCACCGGCGCACTGACGTGGTTGAAGCCGCCGCATGGCTAAATGGCGCCAAAGGGCGGGGTGCCTTGCGCAGCTGGAGCCTGGACCTGATCCAGGGGTTGCCTCCCTTCTCAGGTGCCACGGGTGCCGGTGCCACGGGTGCCGGTGGCACGCTTGTCGGCGCCACGCTTGCCGCTGCCACGCTTGCCGGTGCCAGGCCCCCCGCCGAGGTGCTCGCTGACTGGCACGAGCAACTGCAGCAGGCCCTGGCCTTGGGGCCGCCCCATTTCTCTGTGTATGACCTGATCGTTGAGCCGGGCACGGTGTTTGCGCGCCAGCAGGAACGGGGCCAGCTGCGCTTGCCGGATGAGGATCTGGGCGCCGACCTGATGGAGGCCACGGCCCAGGTCTTGCACCAAGCCGGTTATGGCCGTTACGAGATTTCCAATTACGCCCTGCCCGGCCACGCCTCCCGTCACAACCGGGTGTATTGGAGCGGAACCGGTTGGTGGGGATTCGGCATGGGGGCCACCTCAGCCCTCGGGGGAAAGCGCCAGGCCCGCCCCCGCACCCGGGAGCGGTACGCCGCCTGGATCCAGGCAGGCGCCCGGGAAGGCGAGCTGGTGGTGGGAGAGGAAGGCGATGGTCCGCTGGGGGCCGGCCCCCCCATCGATGAGCTGTTGATCGTGGGGTTGCGCCGCCGTGAAGGGGTCCCCTTGCGCCAGCTGCTGGCCCAGCAGGGCTTGGACAGCCAGGCTGAAAGCGAGCTGAGGCTGCGGCTGGCCGCTTTTGAACAGCGGGGCCTGTTGCGGGTGGAGGGGGGCCGTTGGCGCCTCCAGGATCCGCAGGGACTGGCCCTCAGCAACGCGGTGCTGCGGGAAGTTCTGGAATGGTGGCAAGAGCAGCGGCCCGGGGCACCTGCTGGCTGTTGACCCAATCCCGCAGGGCGCCGACCGCCAGATTGCGGCCCTGGATCAGGGGGGGGCTGAAGGGGGGCTGAAGGGGGGTCAGGCCGAGCAGGTCGGCGGTGACACGCACCTGACCATCACAACCATCTCCGGCGCCGATGCCGATCACTGGAATCACCAGTTCGGCCCTGAGGGAAACCGCCAAGCCAGGTGGCACATGTTCAAGAACCAGGGAGAAGCAGCCCTGGTCCTGCAGGGCCAGGGCTTGGCGCCGGAGACGCTCCTGGCTGATCGGATCCTCCGCCTGGCGGCGATAGCCCAGGCGATGCACCGACTGGGGGGTGAGGCCCAGGTGGCCCATGACCGGGATGCCAGCCCTCACGGCCCGGTCAATCACGGCAAGGGTTTCCGGTTCTGCCCCTTCCAGTTTGACAGCCGCCGCGGTTGTCTCCTTGAGCACCCGGCCGGCGGCCGCCAGGGCTGCATCGAGCCCGCATTGATAGCTGAGGAAAGGCAGATCGCAGATCAGCAGCGGTGGATCGCTGCCAGCCAACGCCAGGCCCCGGCCAGCGGCCTTGCAGTGGTGCAGCATCTCGTCAAGGGTCACCGGCAGGGTGGTGGCATGGCCCAGCACCACCATGGCCAGCGAATCTCCCACCAGGACCGCATCAGCACCGGACTGGGCCACCAGGGCCGCCGAAAGCGCGTCCCAGGCCGTGAGGATGGTGATCGGACGACCCGATTGTTTGCGCGACAGCCAATCACCGGGGCGCTTGGGCACGGCGGAAGTCCTGAACCGCGTCATTGCTAGCATCCAAACGACTCGGACCCACGCGGCCAGGACGCCCAAACCTGGTCAGAACCGGAAGGGAGCAGCCACACGGGATGCTCTTGGCAGGCGTGGACTCCGGGTCACCCTTTCGGCCAACCCAGGATCCAGCAGATCGATCTTGGGTTGCCGCCAGACAACCCCTGGCAACCGGCAGGTGGGACTAAGCCAGTCGGGCTGATTGCTGGCAGGCCTCGGGCCAGCGCTCCAGACTCGCTGCCGCCCCCAGGCCCCGGGCGATTGTTGTGGCCCCTTTGAGTTGCTCCTGGCCCGTCCGGTTACTCCTGGGCCTCTCCGGTTACTCCTGGCCCATTTGACGGTTGATCAGAAAGGGGGGAATCTTGGCGCCCCGCTCTGCGGTGCTGTCGGGTAGCCGCTCCATGAAGGCGGGGTTGCTGCGTTGCACGGGCCTGTAGTTACCACCGCTTTCAAAACCGGTGGCGATGACGGTGACATGGATCTCGCCTTCCAGGCTTTCGTCCACAACCGCACCGACAATGATGTTGGCGTCGGGATCGACAACGTCATAGATGCATTCCGAGGCGGTGGTCATGTCCTCAAGGGTCATGTCCTTGCCGCCGCTGATGTTGATAACACAGCCCTTGGCTCCGTCAATCCGGGCTGACTCCAGCAGGGGGCTGGTCATGGCGGCCTGGGCCGCTTCAAGGGCGCGGGAGCGGCCCGAGCCGACCCCAATGCCCAACAGGGCCGTGCCGGCATCGGCCATCACCGAACGCACGTCGGCGAAGTCCACGTTGACCAAACCGGCCTTGGTGATGATGTCTGTGATGCCCTTGACCCCCATGCGCAGCACGTCATCGGCGGCGCGGAAGGCTTCCTGCAAGGGGGCCCCGGCGATGGCGTCCCGGAGTCGGTCATTGGGGATGACAATCAAGGTGTCGACGTGTTCGGCCAGCCGGGCGATGCCCTCTTCCGCCTGCCGCAGTCGCTTGCGGCCCTCGAAGCCGAAGGGCTTAGTGACGATCCCGACGGTGAGGGCGCCACATTCCTTGGCCACCTCCGCCAGGATCGGTGCCGCACCAGTACCCGTGCCTCCCCCCATGCCGGCGGCGATGAACACCAGATCTGCACCTGCCAAGGATTCCTGCAGTTCAGCCCGAGATTCCTCAGCGGCTTTCTGACCGATTACGGGATTACCACCGGCCCCTAGACCCCGGGTCAGTTTTTGTCCCAGCTGAATGCGTTGGGCAGCGGCGGACTGGAGCAATGCCTGGGCATCGGTGTTGAGAACGCGATAGCCGACCCCCTTCAAGTCACTGGCAATCATGCGATTAACCGCATTGCTGCCACCGCCACCGACCCCTATGACCTCAATGCGTGCCGACTGACTGGGAACAATGCCGTTGGTGCCATGGGCATTCTGGCTCATCTCCTTGGGCTCCAGGGGGAAGGCGGATGGGTTCGGCAGATCGCTGCTGGGGTCTTGGCAGTCACGCGACATAGGGGTGGACGTGAGAGTGCCGTTGATCTGAGGATGCATTATGTCGTTAGCGGGATCTGTCGGGATCTCAGGACAGGGGAACAAGGCAAGGGTGAGAGCAGAAGCGCCACCAGACAAACCGGTGTCAGCATTAATTTGCGACTTTACTGGGCTCCGCGGGGTGGGACAGCCGGAATGGCGACGTTTCCCGGGGCCGTGCCGGGATTGGCACTAGCGGGGCGTGGCGTCGATCCCACGCTTAGTTCGGGCTGATCTGGATCGGTGAGATCGACGCTGCCCGGCCGCTGGCTACCCAGCTTCTTGGGCAGGTTCTTGTTGAGGTGGAGCAGGGCCAGCAGGCGGCGATCCAGTTGGCCATCCTCCAGGCCCAGCCGCACGGCCCCCAGGTTGCCGGTCGTCACCCAAAGGTTGCCCTCGGGATCAAAACGGATTTCCCGCAACCCACCTTGAAAGTCCTCCCGCACCTCCAGCAACCTGGCGATGGTGGCGCGGTGACGCTCACTCCACCCCAGCACCTTGAGAGAAGAATCCCCAGGGCTGGCGAGTCCATGGGTCTGGCGTTCACTGATCCAGGCGCCCCGTTGATCGACAAAACCCTGGGCCAGGCCGCCAGCTTGGCGGCGCTCGGCCCTGGCAACCACTTGGCGGTCCTTGAGTTCGATGCGAAGTCGGGGGGGCATCATCAAGCGGCTGACCCGCACCAGCTCCACGGGAAGGCTGTCGCTGAGGTTGCGACTGAGCTCACTGGGTTGGAGCGCCAGCAGCGGCTGGGGGAAGCGAATATTGGCGGCCTCAATCACCTGTTCGCGGCTCACCAGGGCGCTGCCGCTGACCTCCACCTGGTTGGCATTGCGCAACATCCAGCCCTGGCGCATCAGGCCATAACCGACAGCGGCAGCCAGGGCGGAATAGACCAGAAAGCGCCACCCGTGCCGCAAGCGATCGGCGCGACGCTGCTGACGCAGTTCCTGGCGGCGTTGGGCACCGGGACTGGGGGAGGTGCTGGGCCGCTGGGGGGAGCCCGAGTTGGCCCTCACAATTCGCAACGGGAACGAGCCATCAGTTCGTCAATCCAAAGACGGGCTCGCTGGGCATCGGCGAAGGGAAGATCTTTCTCGACCCCACCACCCACCAAGCGCAACCGACAGGCCCCCTGGCTTTCTTCGGTGAGGGGGGCCTCACCGGAGCCCAGGGCGAGCAACTCGACCAACTCAAGGCCCTTGATGGCAAAGTTATCGACGGTTTCAAAGCGTCCTGCCTCGAAGCGGCTCCAGCTCAGTTGGCCATCTTGAAGGCGGGCCGCGCCGCAGGAGTCCAGCTTGGCCAGTTCGGCCCCTGCCGCCCACTCGCGAAACAGCCGCTGGCGGCGACGCTCAAGCCAGCCAAGGGCCGTGAGCAGCACAAAAACCAGCAGCAAAGGCAGCCAAAGCAGACCCTCGGTCATGGAACCAACCTCGCGTAATCGTCATGCAGACGGAAGGATTCTCTCGCTTCCGTCACCAGGGTATGAATCAGATCCTCCAGGGGTAAGCCGCTGGCGGCCCAAAGCATCGGGTACATGCTTTGGCTGGTGAATCCGGGAAAGGTGTTGATCTCGTTCACCCAGAGCGCGTCAAGCTCCTCGTTGAAAAAGAAATCGACCCGCGCCAGGCCGCTGGCCCCCACGGCACGAAAGACATCAAGGGCCATCGCCCGGGCTCGCTCACTGACTGCTTCGCTCACCGGGGCCGGGATGAGCGTGTGACTGAGCCCGTCGCTGTACTTGGTGTCGAAGTCGTACCAATCCGCATCGAAGCGGATTTCGCCGAGCACGGAAGTTCGCAGCTTGTTGACCCCCAGCACGCCACATTCCAGTTCGCGGGCTTGGACCCCTTGTTCGACGATCAAGCGGGGGTCGAGGCTGGCGGCGAGGCGCAAGCCCTCTAGCAGTTCAGTGCGGTTGGTGGCCTTGCTGATCCCAACCGATGAACCGAGGTTGGCGGGCTTGACGAAACAGGGGTAGCCGAGGCTGGCCTCCAGGCGCTCGGCGACGGCGTCGGGGTTTGCCGCCAGCTCGGTGGCGTTCAGGCAGGCGTAAGGCACCTGGGGCAGGCCGGCGGCGGCGAAGGCGGCCTTCATGGCCTGCTTGTCCATGCCCACTGCCGAACCAAGCACCCCGGAGCCGACGAAGGGTCGCTCCATCAGGGTGAACAGCCCCTGGATGGTGCCGTCTTCGCCCTTGGGCCCATGCAGGACCGGCAGCCAGACCTCGACGTCGAGGGCCCCCTCGGGAAAGCCCTGGAAACCGGGGCGGGGCAGGGTGGCGGGCAGGTCAGCCGCTTCGGCGGGAAGTCCTTTGCTCAACACCGGGCCAGCGACGGCCTCGGGCCACCAGTGGCCCTGGCGGTCGAGGTAGAAGAGCCGTGGTGCATAGCGGTCGGCATTGGCCCCTGTCCCCAGGGCATCCAGCACGGTGCGGGCCGAGCGGATCGAGACGGCGTGTTCGCCGGAGGCTCCTCCGAACACCAAGCCGACGGGCAGGGGAGTGGGGCTGCTGGGCATGGGGGCCGGCAAGCCGGTGATCAGGGGCCAAAGGGTATCAGCGTCTGGGGCCCTGGGCCTGGCCACTGAGGGAAAAGGGCCGGGCCGTGGCGATGCGCACCGGCACCAGATCGCCCACCCCCCAGCGGTGTCCCCCCTCGGCTTCGGCGGCGAAAAAGGTGAGCCGGTTGCTGCGGGTGCGGCCCATCAGCTGCAGGGGATCGCGGGGGTTGATCCCCTCCACCAGCACCTGCTCCAGCCGTCCGATAAAGCGGTCGCTGCGCTGCTGGGCGGTGGCTGCAACCACCGCATTGAGTTCGGCGAGCCGTTCGACCTTGACCGCTTCAGGCAGCTGGTTGGGCCAATCGGCGGCGGGGGTGTTGGGGCGTGGCGAATAGGCCGCCGTGTTGACCAGATCAAAGCCGAGCTCTGCGACCAGGGCGACGGTGCGCTGGAACTGGGCGTCAGTTTCGCCGGGAAAGCCGACGATTACATCGGCGCTGATCGCAGCGTCGGGCATGCGCTCGCGGATCCGCTCCAGGATGCGGCGATAGCGCTCGATGCTGTAACCGCGGGCCATGGCCTTGAGCACGTCGTTGTCGCCGCTTTGGAAGGGGATGTGGAAGTGCTCGCACACTTTGGGCAATTCGGCGCAGGCATCGATCAGGCGGTCGGTGAAGTAGCGGGGATGGCTGGTGGCAAAGCGCAGCCGTGCGATGCCCTCCACTTCGTGCACCTCGCGCAGCAGATCGGTGAGGGTGTGCTGGCGGCGGCCCTGGGGCGTGATGCCCGGCAGGTCGCGGCCGTAGGCATCGATGTTCTGGCCCAGCAGGGTGATCTCCCGATAGCCCCGGGCCGCCAGACCCTCCATCTCCAGGCGAATGGCGCCGGGCAGCCGCGACTGTTCGCGCCCCCGCACCGCCGGCACGACGCAATAGGTGCAGCGTTCATTGCAGCCGTAGATCACATTCACCCAGGCGCAGACGCTGCTGTCCCGGCGGGCTGTGGTGATGTCCTCCAGGATCTGGTGCTCGTCGGTGGCGACGACTTGCTGGCCACTCTCGACCCGGTTGAGCAGGCTTTCGAGGCGGTTGGCATGCTGGGGCCCCATCACCAGATCGAGTTCCGGCACCCGGCGCAGCAGCGATTCGCCCTCCTGCTGGGCCACACAACCGGCCACCACCAAGGTGAGATGGGGATTGGTGCGTTTGCGCTGGGCCTGGCGTCCCAAATAGCTGTATACCTTTTGCTCGGCGTTATCTCGAATCGAACAGGTGTTGTATAGAACAAGGTCGGCGCTGTGTTCATCCTGGCCGGCCCGATAGCCCATGGCTTCGAGGATGCCGGCCATGCGCTCCGAGTCTGCCTTGTTCATCTGGCAGCCGAAGGTGGTGATCCAGTACTCGCCTCGCCCGCGTGCGGGGTCGAGGGGGGCGCTGGGGGCGTCGCTGAGGGTGGCGGTCATGGGCTGATTCTCGGATATGGAGGCTCTGGGGCGCCTTGAAGTGGTTAAGGTCCGGCTGAACCGCCCAAGTGCGATGCGCTGCCGCCTGCACCGCTTTGGCCTCACCAAGGCTGTGCCGCTGGCGATCAGCCGGGGCACCACCGCGGCGGTGCAGCATCTACTTTTTGAAATCGAGGCCGACGGCACCACGGGTTGGGGCGAAAGCGGCGGCTTCGATACGGGCCATCGCCGCTACGAAACGGCCCAAATCGCCGCCGAACTGGAGGCCTTGATGCCCCAGCTGGCGGGCCTGTCCCCCCAACCCCTGCAGGCCCTGGAGCCCTTGCTGGAGTCCCTGACCCCGCCGGCCCGCTGCGCCGTCGACATGGCCCTGCACGATTGGTGGGGCCAGCGGCTGGGCCTGCCGGTGGCCAGTTTGTGGGGGCTGGATAGCCAGTGCGCCGTGGCCACCAGCGTCACCCTGGGGCTGGGTGCGGTGCCGGCGGTGCTGGAGCGATTGGAGCGCTGGTGGGAGCAGCTGCCGGCCAGCCGCATCAAGCTCAAGTTGGGCAGCCCCGAGGGGGTGGAGCACGACCGGGCCCTGGTGTTGGCGGTGGCCGCCGCCATCGAGGCACGCCAGCAACGGCTGGGCGGCGTCCCGGCCGAGCTGCAGGTGGATGCCAACGGCGGCTGGAGTCTGGAAACGGCCCGCGCCATGGTGAGCTGGCTGGCGGAGGCGGGGGTGGTTTTGGTTGAACAGCCCCTGCCGCCCCTGCTGGATCCGGAGGCCGATGCGGCCCAGTTCGCCGCCCTGGAGCTGGATTGCCCGATCGCCCTGGTGGCCGATGAAAGCTGCTGGAACCTGGCGGATGTGGTGCGCCTGGCCCCCTATGTGGATGGGATCAACATCAAACTGCTCAAGAGTGGCGGTTTGTCGGAGGCGCTGCTGATGGCCCGGACCGCACGGCGGCTGGGGCTGGAGGTGATGCTGGGCTGCTACTCCGACAGCGCCCTGTTGAATGGGGCCGCCGCCCAGCTGCTGCCCCTGGTGAGCTGGCCCGATCTGGACAGCCACCTCAACTTGATTGACGATCCCTTCCTGGGGCCCCAACTGGTGCAAGGCGATTGCCTGCGGGCCGGCAGCGGCGCCGGCCTGGGGGTGGACCTGCGGCCCGGCAGTCCCCTGGCCGCGGCCAGGGCCGCGGCGGGCAGCACGCCTCGAACCACTGCGTCTGAGGGAGGGCCCCATGCTCAGTGCTGAGGCCCCGGTGGTGCTGTTGCTGCACGGCGGTCTCGACAACCTCAGCGGCAAGACGGGCCTGGCGATGTTGCGCTACCGCCCTGGCCCGATATTGGCGGTGATCGATCCGGACCATGCCGGCGCCGACCTGGAGACCGTGACCGGCATTGCCCGGCCGGTGCCGGTGTTGGCCTCGCTGCGGGAGGCCCTGCCGCTGCGGCCCGCCAGCGGTCCGCCGCCGGTGGCGGTGGTGGGCCTGGCCCCCTCCGGCGGTCGTTTGCCGCCGGAGCTGCGCGCCGATTTGCTGGTGGCCCTGGCGGCGGGCTGGTCGGCAGCCAGCGGATTGCATACCCGTTTGGGGGATGACCCGGAGCTGGCGGCCAGCTGCCGGGATGGCGCCTGGATCTGGGACCTGCGCCAGGAGCCGGCCGACCTGCCGGTGGCCTCGGGCCGGGCGGCGGCCCTGCCCTGCCGGCGCTTGCTGGCGGTGGGCACGGACATGGCGGTGGGCAAGATGAGCGCCTGCCTCGAACTGCTGGCGGCGGCCCGGCGCCGGGGGCTGGATGCGCGTTTCATCGGCACCGGCCAGGCGGGTCTGCTGATCAGCGGTCAAGGCGTGCCCCTCGATGCGGTGCGGGTCGACTACGCCGCCGGTGCGGTGGAGCAGGCGGTGCTGGCGGCAGCGGCCTCGGCTGACGCCGCCTGTTCGCGGGACGCGGCGGGACCGGCGGGTCCGGCGGGGCCCGACACCTGGTTGCTGGTGGAGGGCCAGGGCTCCCTTTGCCACCCCGGCTCCACGGCCACGCTGCCGTTGCTGCGCGGCAGCCAGCCCACGGACCTGCTGCTGGTGCACCGGGCCGGCCAGACCAGCATCCGCAACCATGCCGAGGTAGCCATACCGCCATTGCACGAGGTGATCGAGGTGGTCGAGGCGCTGGCGGCCCTGGGCCGGCCGGCCGTGGCGGCATCGG
>JBKDVK010000148.1:0-8544 GCA_046338875.1 Cyanobacteriota bacterium
CGCAGCGGCAGCCCTGGCATGCCCTGGAGGCTCAGGAATGCCAGAGCCTGCTCGCCAGCGGTGAAGACGGCCTTTCCACAGCCCAGGTCGCCGCCCGACTGGCTGAGCATGGGCCCAATCGCATTGAGCTGGCTGCTGGGCGCAGTCCTTGGCGGATCCTCTGGGACCAAATCAGCAACGTCATGTTGCTGATGCTGCTGGCGGTTGCAGCCGTTTCGGCGGCGGTGGCCTATCTGAATCAACGCTTTCCCAAGGATGCCCTGGCGATCCTGCTGATCGTCGGGCTCAATGCGTTGCTGGGGTATTTGCAGGAATCCAGGGCCCAAAATGCGCTTCAATCCCTGCGCCGCATGGCCCAGCCCATGGTCACGGTCTGCCGTGACGGCCGCTGGGAGCGGATCTCAAGCGAGCAATTGGTTCCCGGTGATCGCATCCGGCTGGAGGCGGGGGACCGGGTGCCCGCCGATGGGCGGGTGCTGGAGGGAGCTGATCTGGGCCTGCGCGAGGCGGCGCTAACCGGGGAAGCGGAGTTGGTTGAGAAACAATCCCAGCTGGTGCTTGACGAGGCAACGCCGGTGCTTGATCGGCGCAACTGCGTCTTTCAAGGTACCGAGGTGGGCCGCGGTCGCGGCACAGCCCTGGTTACCCAAACGGGCATGGGCACGGAACTGGGCCAGATCGCCCAGCTGATCAATACCGCCGGTGGAGAAACCACCCCGCTGCAACAGCGCCTGGATGGCCTCGCCAACGTGCTGGTGAGTAGCGCCCTGGTCCTGGTGGCCTTGGTGGTGCTGGGTGGCTGGCTGTTGGGCCAGCCATTGCTTGATTTGCTGGAAGTGGCGCTGTCGATGGCGGTGGCGATCGTGCCGGAAGGGTTGCCGGCCGTGATCACCGTCACCCTCGCCATCGGCACCCAACGCATGGTGCAGCGAGCCGCCTTGATCCGACGCCTGCCGGCCGTGGAGGCCCTGGGATCGGTCACGGTGATTTGTTCGGACAAGACGGGCACCCTCACCCAGAACCGCCAGGTGGTGCAGGAATTGCGCTGTGGCACTGAGGCCATCGCCGTCAGTGGCCAGGGCTATGAGCCCATCGGCACCTTGACCCCTTCGCCCCTTACTGTCCCCTTCGTCCAACGGCAGGGCACGGCCCCAGGCGCCGTGGACTTGTTGCTCCAGGCGGGAGCCCTCTGCAGTGATGCCGAACTGAACAGCCAACCTGAAGGCGGTTGGGATGTGTTGGGCGATCCCACCGAGGGCGCCCTGGTTGTAGCTGCAGCCAAGGCTGGCCAAGGGGCGGAGGAGCTGCGCCAGCGCTTCCACCGCCAGAGTGAGATTCCCTTCAGTTCCGAGCGCCAGTGGATGGCGGTCTGGGTGGGCGATGCGGACGGGGAACTGCAGGCCCCTCTGGGTGCTGCAGCTGAAGGTTCAGGAGCTTTGTTGCTGACCAAAGGGGCTCCAGAAGTGCTGATAGGCACCTGTGACCGCTGGCTGGCGCCCTCCGGGGTGGAAGCGCTGGATGAACCCCAGCGCCAATGGTGGCTTGGCCAGGCCCGCGAGCTGGCCGCCAGGGGCCTGCGGGTTCTGGCTTTTGCCGCTGCCCCGCACCACGCCGGACCGGAGCAGCCAGTGGAAAAGCAGGTCTTACTGGGCCTGATGGCCCAACTGGATCCAGCCCGACCCGAGGTGGCCGAGGCGGTTGATCGTTGCCGCCAGGCCGGCATCCGGCCCGTGATGATCACCGGCGACCATCCGCTGACGGCCCATGCCATTGCCACGGGCATTGGGCTGGTGCAAGAGAACAGGGGCCCTGGCCAAGGTTATGGCGACGACGAAGTGGTGCTGGGCAAGGTGCTGGAGGCCAGTGACGACGATAAGTTGCGCCAATTGGTGCAGCGCTGCAGTGTTTTTGCCCGCGTGCCACCCGAGCAGAAGTTGCGAATTGTCCGGGCCCTCCAGGCGAACGGCCAGGTGGTGGCCATGACCGGCGATGGTGTCAACGATGCCCCTGCCCTGAAGCAGGCCCACATCGGTGTGGCGATGGGCCTGACCGGCACCGAGGTGAGCAAGGAGGCCGCCGACATGGTGCTGCTCGATGACAATTTCGCCACGATCGTCAATGCGGTTGAGCAGGGGCGATTGGTTTATGCGAACATCCGTCGCTTCTTCAAATACATTCTGGGCAGCAATGTCGGCGAACTGCTTACCATCGCCGCCACTCCGCTTTTAGGAATCACTGGAGTCCCCCTGACGCCATTGCAGATTCTCTGGATGAATCTCGTTACGGATGGTTTACCGGCCCTGGCACTCGCCCTTGAACCAGGCGAAAGAGACCTGATGGCACGCCCACCGGCCCAGCCGGGAGAAACTATTTTTGCCAGGGGAGTTGGTTCATACATCTTACGCATTGGCGTGATTTTTGCAGCTTTCAGTATTGCGCTGATGGTCTATGCCTACCGAAGTGGTGCCCCCTGGAAAACCATGGTGTTCACCACCCTCTGTCTGGCCCAGATGGGCCATGCTTTGGCAGCGCGCAGCGATCGCCCGTTGGTGCAGGTGCCGGCCTTCTCCAACCCCTGGTTAATCGCAGCCGTGGGCACTACCACTTTGCTGCAGCTGCTGTTGCTTTACGTCAAGCCCCTGGCCGCATTTTTCGGCACCTCGCCTTTATCACTGCGCGATCTAGGGATCTGTTTAGGCGTCAGTATGCTGTTTTTTGTCTACTTGGAGCTTGAAAAGGTATTCCGGCTCTGGCGTCGTCATCGCCACGCCGATTCCTAATTCGGCAGCCTTGATCAGGCAAGATGGCTGGTATGGATTGGCTGCCGCCAGAACTCGCTTCCTTTGCCGAGGGACTGCCAAAGCTGATTCTTGATGGCGTCGAGCGCAACCCCCTGCTGGGTTATGGCTTGATTGCTCTGGCCATGTTGCTTGAAAATCTCATCCCTCCCATTCCCTCTGAATTGATCATGCCCCTGGGGGGGGTGCTGGTGGACGAGGGCAGGCTGGATTTTGTGGCGGTGGTATTGGCCGGTCTGGTCGGCACGGTGCTAGGGGCTTGGTTCTGGTATTGGGTCGGCAGAATCCTGCGGCCCGATCGGTTGGCGACATGGTTGGGATCGGGGGGCCGCCTGCTGGGCCTTGGCGCCGAGAGCCTGGCTGCCAGCCAGGCCTGGTTTGGGCGTCACGGGGTCGCTGTTGTCTTCTGGGGCCGATTGTTACCGGCAATTCGAACCCTGATTTCGGTTCCAGCGGGGATGGAGTTGATGCCCCAGGGGCCATTTTTGCTTTGGACGACCGCCGGCAGCCTGATCTGGGTGCTGGTGCTCACCTTGGTAGGAATGCAGCTGGGCTCCAGGGCCACTGAGCTTTTCGCAACATTGGGACCGATCAGCGGTTGGCTGACTGCCTGTGTGCTGCTGTTGTTAGGGCTTAGGACGATTGTCCCCTGGCTGAGTTCGATTTGGCAAAGGCAGCGGCAGAGTTGAGGGATCCTGCCTACCAAAACCAAACTCGCTGACGGACTTGGCGCTGACGGACTTCTCGTTGACGGACTTCGCGTTAACCGACTTAGGGTTGACGGACTTGATTGGCAGCGCCGGGCGGCTGATTGCAGCGGTGGGTTTGGGGTCAGGAGCCAACAATGCTGGTTCTGGCAACCGCTGCCTTTCGTCCCCACTTTGGGTACCGCCCTCGCTCTGACCCGTTTGGGTGGCCCAAGGTGCCAACCGGTCATCCATGGCCGCCAGCAAGAAAATCATGCCCCCCACCAGAGTCAGGCTGATCAGGGCCAGGGCGGCATAGAGACGCTGGCGGTGTTGCAGTTGACCCTGAAGGTTCTCAACTGGCACTCCACAATCGCAACAGATCAGCAGGTTGCCCCTGCGTCCGACCATGGTGACCATGCGACAGCCGCAACGGCGACAGGCCAAGAGAAGCCTCCCCAAAGGACCACTTTGACAGCGTCCGGTCGCGGAATGGGTCGCAACTGCTGCGGTTTTCCCATCTACCTGGCCACCCTAAGGTGGATCTGTAGCTGATCAAGTCCATCATTAGTCTGGACTGGCAGTCCAAGTCGGTGATTCGGTGACCCCGATACCTTCAAACCTGCGCTCGTACGAACCTGGGGGCGAGGCGGCCGATCGACTATTCGTTTTGGGGGCCGGCCGCAGCGGTACCAGTCTAGTAGCGGGTCTCTTTCGTCGCAGTGGGCTGTACATGGGAGATGCTCCCTACAAACCACGACAGGCCAACCCCCATGGCTTCTTTGAGGATCGGGAGGTGAATTCCATCAATGAGGCCCTGTTGGCCAGCTGTCTGCCCCAGCGAATCGAATCGGGTGTCTGCGGCCATGGTCATGACGTGCCTGGGGAGGGTCAACGCTGGTTGGCGCGCCTGCCAACGGAGATCACCCCCCTGGCCACAGCCGACCTGTCCAGGCGCATCAGAGCCGTTTTGGCCAAGGGGGCGACTTGTTTGAAAGATCCCCGCTTTTGTTATACATTGCCGGCCTGGTGGTCAGCCCTGGAGCCTGGAGCGCGGGTGCACCATCTCTGCGTTTTTCGTCATCCCAGTGTTGTGGCTTCAAGTGTTTTGCGCGAATGTCGCAGCGCTCCTTATCTGGCCAACCTGGCGATTAGCCCCGAGTTAATTTTCGCCAATTGGTGTTTATTATACCGCCACATCTTGCAAAAATATATCCACAACGGAGCATGGCTTTTAGTTAATTATGAACATCTATTTCAAGCCTCAACCCTGGATCGCATCGAAGCCTTCAGTGGCCATGCATTAGATCGGACATTGGTAGATTCTAGTCTCAACCGCAGCCGTGCCGAACAAGCAAGCAGCGCCGAAGCGGAGTCAATATACTTACAATTACTTGAACTTAGCCAGGTTTCAAGCTGGATGCCAAATGAACCATGCGCCTGATCCTAACATTGTTATGTCGCAATGAGATAGATATTATTGAAAACATGATTCGCTTTCACCTTGGCCATGGAGTTGATTTCATTGTGGCTACGGATAACGGCTCAAGTGATGGCACAAGAGAATGCCTACAACGCTATGTTCAATCCGGTAAATTATTGTTAATTGACCAACCTGAATCGACCCATGATCAGGCCATTTGGGTGAGTGCAATGGCCCAGATCGCAACAGAACAACTGGGGGCTGACTGGTTGATACATAGTGATGCCGATGAATTTTGGTGGCCGCATAATGGTGATTTGAAAACCGCTTTGCAAGCCGTACCCCCAGAAGTGGTAGCCCTAACGGTGGGGCGTACAAATTTCCTGCCACCCCCCGGTAACTCCGGCCAAGAGGGGTTGGATTCAGGATGCTTTCATCAGCGTCAGCTGCTGCGGGAGCGATGCTCGCTCAACAGCTTGGGTCAGCCGTTACCAGGCAAGATTTGTCATCGCGCCTTGGCCGGCATCAGCATCAATGATGGCAATCATGGGGCTGCTCTGGCCGGTCAGGCCTTGAGCGCTCCGAAGACGTCGGCGATTGAAATCCTGCATTTTCCTATACGTAGCCTGGAGCAGTTCCGTGCCAAGATCAGCCATGGGGCCCAGGCTCTGGCCAACAATCCCCGTTTGCATCCCCAAGTGGGCGCCACCTGGCGGCAGGTCTATCAAGAGCATGTGTTGGGAGGCACCCTTGGCGCCTACTACGACAGCCTTTGTCTTACAACCGATGAACGAGAGCGCTTGATCCAAGCAGGCAGATTGCTTAAAGATTCGCGGTTGCATGATTGGTTTGAGGGCCACTCGCCATCTTTGTGATGCCTGTTTTGGACGCCACGCCAGGCCAGCCTTGGCCGCTGGTGGCAGTGATAACTCCCTATTTCGAAGAGTCCCTGGATCTGCTGTGGCAGTGCCATCGCTCGGTACTGGCCCAAGATTATCCGTGCCTGCACGTGTTGGTGGCAGACGGCCAGCCCCAGGCCGCTGTCGCTAACTGGCAGGTTGACCATGTTGTACTGCCGCAAGCCCATGGCGATATCGGCTCAACGCCAAGGCTGATCGGCAGCTTTCACGCCATTGGCCTTGGGGTGGAGGCAGTGGCTTTTCTAGATGCCGATAATTGGTTACATCCTTGCCATATCAGTACTCTGATGCGGGCGCGGGCTAGAAGCGGGGCAGCCTTTTTATCTTCAGGTCGGATGCTGTGCCGCTTGGATGGCAGTGTGATGGGTCCCTGTCCGCTAACTGACCCTGAGCGATTCATAGATACTAATTGCATGCTTTTTGCCAAGGAAGCCTTTCATCTTTTGCATCATTGGGTGCTGATGCCCGATTATGGCCACCTGATCGGCGACCGAATCATGTTGCATCATGTGCGCCAATCTGGAATTTTACGTCAGCATGTGGATGAAGCCTCAGTGTATTATCGCTGTGGCAAACCAGGCCTTTACCGCCAGATGGGCGAAGAACCACCGGCGGGTATCCCAACAAGACCTGATTATGAGGCGTCATTTCAACGTTGGCTAGCTGACGGCAATGCACCTCTCTAGGAATGGAATAAGGCCGGCCGCAAAGCCGCAAAAGCGATTGATTATGATCCATGGTTATTGTTGTCGTGGTCTAACTGCCGAACCTGCTTCCTGCCTGGCCAAGCTGGTGCAACTAAGCGGTGGCAACCGGCACAGCTCAGCCATGCCCATGTCAGCCATGCCCATGGGATATAGACAAATGGATTCTTAAACAATGATTGTTCAAGCCCCGCCACCCGCCCTATTGCCCTGTCCACTCACGGCCGGTTGGGAGCTGGTAGCCGAGGTGCGTCTGCCGAGGCTTGATGGGGCAGGAAACATTTTCGGGGGCTTCTCAGCAGCCAGCTACAACGCCAACCGGGATCAGCTCTGGCTGCTGAGTGACGCCCCCAAGGGTCAGTTGGTCGGCTGGGGCGGATTGGACAAGCTCGGCAAGGCACCGCTGCGTCCGTTGGGGGTGGTGCATCTGCGCAGTGGCAAGGACGCCAACCTGCCGAAGAGCATCGATGGGGAGGGCCTGGTACTGCTGGGAGAGCGGGCCTGGGTGGTGAGCGAGGGCCGTGGCAGCCCCGAACGTCCTGCCCAGTTGCTGGGCTTCGATCGCCGCAACGGCGAGCTGCAGCTGGCTATGCCCATGCCTGCCGAGTGGCAGCCTGCTCCAGGGCAGGGACTCGCTGCCAATAGGGGTCCCGAGTCCCTCACGCTGCTGCAGCGGCAAGGCGGGCCAGCGATGCTGTTGATGGCGGCCGAAACCGCCCTGCTTCAAGATCCTGCTGGCCAAGTGCGGGTGCTGGGGTGGCCCCTCGGCGCCGGCATGGCCTCTGCGGCCGGCGACCCCAAACGACTGCAGCCGCTGCAACTTCCCCGGGGTGATGGTTGGGGGCTCACTGACCTGCTGGCCCTGCCCGAGGGCCCCAAAGGGGCACCCATAGGGTCCCCCTTTGGGCCATCCCTGCTCGGGCTGCAAAGAAGATTCCAGGCGCCGGATCAATGGAGCAATCGCCTTGTTCTATACCCTTTGCCCAAGCCGATCACTCCGGCAGCAAATGCCGCTCCCATAGCCCCCCTGATGTCATGGGACCTCAAGGCCATCGGCCTGGCTGCGGATAATTGGGAAGCAATCACTCCTGGCCCGCCGCTTGAGGATGGGCGCCCCACCCTGCTGCTCGCCTCCGACGACAACTTCAGCCCTTTTCAGGCCAACCACCTGGCCAGGCTCGCCCCCCGACGCAGTGCGACTTGCAGGCCCTGGAGCAGGACTCAATCACTCAAGCCAACGCGATAAGAATCTTGCTCAATTTGCCTCCGCAAGTTCATGATTCGGTGTTTGGTTTGGTCGTACTGAGCAACCCAGAGGATGGGAACCAGAACCAAGGAGAACCCCAAAGTGGGCACTGCCAAAATAAAACTTAAAGCAGTGCAGAGAGGGGGCGACAAGTAGGCCGGCGCAGGAACGGCATCCTGGAGTCCCAGGGCAAGGGCCTGATCGACAACTACTTGGTCTTCAGCAGGGAGAAATCGCATCGCTGCTAAAAAATATACATAACAATTTTGCAGCTGCAGGTTAAAAAAGATTTAGCCTCAAGTGTCCTAGATCACCCCGTGTGGTGTCCTAGCGCACCACCAAGCTGAAGTAGATCTGGAGAAGTTGATCTGGAGTTGATTGCATGGCTCGCTTGGAGGGGAAATAACGACTCAAAACTAGCGGAATTGAGGCTGCTTATTGGCATCAAAACTCCGCCGCAAAGCTTCGCCGATACTGAGGCCAACCGGCAGATCACCAGAGAATGAGCTGCCGGTGATTCGCTTGTAGAGTTTAGATTCTACCAATTGATAGGTGCTGGCCGGCAAGGGAATATCTCCAGCCTTGCCAACGAGTTGCAGGCCATTGCGAACAGTAAATGTTATAAACTTTTGCAGATCAGGTCTGCTGGCGAGGGCCTTGTCGTTGATGTAGATAAAGAGTGGCCGAGAAAGGGGTTGATAGCGACCTGCCTGCACACTGGCAACTGATGGCATCACAGTGCCTGATGAAGTTACAATTCCAAGAGC
>JBKDVK010000149.1:0-8994 GCA_046338875.1 Cyanobacteriota bacterium
GCCAAGGCCCCAAAAGCGTTGGCACCAGCCTTGCCCACCCCCTTGGTGCAACGGAGGCCTGTTCAACCAGCCCCCGCTGCCGTCCAACCGGTGGCGACCGGCACACCCACGGCCCCATCATCCACTCCCACACCCACTCCCACGGTCCCCCTACGAGCGCCCCTCAACAGTGACAAACCCAGTGAAACGGAGCTGCGCACCCTGCTAGAGCAATGGTTGGCCACGAAACGCTCGGTTCTGGGCGGCGAATCCATGCCAGCAGACCTAGAACGCCTGGCCCGGCCTGACGCAATCGCTCGCTTAGCCGCCGAGCAAAAAAGCGATGCCGCACGGGGCGAGAGCCAACAGATTGATGTCGAAGTAAAAAGCGTAAGAATCCAGAATCAGTCTCCAAGCCGCATCGCCCTGCTGGCGGAGATGAACTACAGCGATCGTCGCCTCAGCGCTGACGACAAGGTGTTAAAAAGCACCCCGCCCACCACCCTGCGCAACATCTATGTGTTTGGCCGCGATGGCCAGACATGGCGGCTCGTCGCCACCCAACCGGCCCCCTGATCCCAATTCCCGATGTTCGACGAACTTTCCCAGCGTTTCGAAGCCGCGGTCAGGAACCTCAAGGGCCAGGCCAGCATCTCCGAATCCAATGTGGACGGCGCCCTGAAGGAGGTGCGCAGAGCCCTGTTGGAGGCGGATGTCAGCCTGACGGTGGTCAAGGATTTTGTCGACGACGTGCGCCGCAAGGCCATCGGCGCCGAAGTTGTGCGGGGCATCAGCCCCGACCAGAAGTTCATCCAGGTGGTGCATGAGCAACTGGTGGAGACCATGGGCGGCGAAAATGCTCCCCTCGCCGCGGCCGGGAAGCCGGGCCAGCCGACCGTTGTGCTGATGGCGGGACTGCAGGGGGCCGGTAAAACCACCGCTACCGCCAAACTGGGTCTCCATCTCAAGGAAAAAGGTCGTCGTCCCCTGATGGTGGCGGCCGATGTCTATCGGCCAGCGGCCATCGACCAACTGCAGACCCTGGGTCGCCAAATCGGCGTCGAGGTCTTCAGTTTGGGCGACGGAGCCAGCCCGGAGCAGATCGCTGCCGCTGGGGTCCAGAAGGGGCGGGATGGGGGCTTCGACACGGTGCTGGTGGACACGGCCGGACGCCTCCAGATCGATCAATCGATGATGGAAGAGATGGTTCGTATCCGCGAAGCGGTGCAGCCTGATGAAGTCCTGCTGGTTGTGGATTCGATGATCGGCCAGGAGGCCGCCGAGCTGACCAGGGCTTTCCACGAGCAGGTGGGCATCACAGGAGCTGTCCTGACCAAACTCGATGGCGACTCCCGGGGCGGGGCCGCTCTCTCGATCCGCAAGGTGAGCGGGGCCCCAATCAAATTCATTGGTACCGGTGAAAAGGTCGAAGCCCTGCAGCCCTTCCACCCGGAACGGATGGCGAGCCGCATCCTGGGCATGGGTGATGTGCTGACCCTGGTCGAAAAAGCCCAGAAAGAGGTGGAGCTGGCCGATGTGGCCCGCATGCAGCAGAAACTGCAGGAGGCTTCCTTTGATTTTTCCGACTTCCTGCAGCAAATGCGCTTGATCAAACGCATGGGTTCCCTGGGTGGTCTGATGAAGCTGATCCCCGGTATGAACAAGATTGACGACGGCATGCTCAAACAGGGTGAGCAACAGCTCAAGAAAATTGAAGCGATGATTGGTTCGATGACCGAGGCCGAGCGGCAGCAACCCGAACTGCTCGCCTCCCAGCCGTCCCGCCGCCGGCGCATCGCCGCCGGGAGCGGCCATCAAGCGGCGGATGTCGACAAGGTGCTAGCCGACTTCCAAAAGATGCGGGGCTTCATGCAGCAAATGACCCGGGGCGGCGGCATGCCCGGCATGCCGGGGATGGGGGGCTTCCCTGGCATGGGCGGAGCCATGCCTGGCATGCCTGGTATGGGCGGTATGCCAGGCATGGGAAGACCCGGAGCCCCCGGGGCCGCTGGCCGCAGTCCTGGGGCTCCGGGAACCCGAGCCAATCGACCGGCCAAGAAGCGCAAGGGATTCGGCGAGCTTTAGGGGAGGCAGTACCCCATGCAGCCGCAGGCTGCAGGTTAGGATCTTCGTTTGCGTAACCTCGGTAAGCCCAATGATCAAGCTCCGGCTGAAGCGATTCGGGAAAAAGCGGGAAGCGAGCTTCCGTCTGGTGGCAACTAACAGCACCTCCCGGCGTGACGGCAGGCCCCTAGAGGAGCTGGGCTTCTATAACCCCCGCACCAAAGAAACCCGGCTTGACACCGAATCAATCCGTCTGCGTCTGAGCCAGGGCGCCCAACCGACAGATTCCGTAAGAGCCCTGCTTGAAAAAGGTGGACTCGTCGAGAAGCGCATCCGTCCCGCCGAAGTGGCTGGCAAACTCAAGCAAGCAGCAGCCCGGGCTGCGGAAGCCGCCGCCGCGGTCAAGGCTGAAGCCGATGCCAAGGCCGCAGCCGCAGCGAAGGCAGCCGAGGATGCTGAAGCAGCAGCTGCAGCTGCCCTCGAAGCTGCCTCCGCAGCTGACACCGTTGAAGCCGAAGAGGCTGTCGAAGCCTGAACGGCCTCACCACCTTGGGCCTGCCCTCCCCTGAGGCGGCTGTAGCTCTTGCCGGCCCATCAGAGGCCAATTTGCGACGGCTAGAAGCCCTTACCGGCACCACCCTGGTTCTTTATGGCCTTGATCTACGGATCCAAGGCCGGGAGTCTCAAGTGACCCGGGCCCATGCGGTGCTCTCAAGCCTCAAGCCCCTCTGGGAATCCGGCGAACCGATTGCGGCGGTGGATCTTCAGACCGCTCTAACGGCCCTTGATACCGGCAAACAAGATGAGCATGGGGAGCTAGCTCGCCAAGTGCTCACCACCACCCGCCAAGGCAGGCCGCTCAGGGCCAGGACCCCCCGTCAGCGGGCCTTCATTGATGCCATTGAACGCCATGACCTCACCTTGGCGATCGGTCCGGCGGGCACCGGCAAAACCTTCTTGGCCACGATTCAAGCCGTCCGCTTTCTGCAGGAACAGCGGGTGGAGCGGATCGTGCTGACCCGACCTGCCGTAGAAGCGGGCGAAAGGCTTGGCTTTCTGCCCGGCGATCTGCAGCAAAAGGTGGATCCATACCTGAGACCGCTTTACGACGCCCTTCACAACCTGCTGGGGCCCGAACGGACCGCCGCGCTCCAGGAAAAGGGAGTAATTGAAGTTGCCCCCCTCGCCTACATGCGTGGCCGCACCCTGGCCGACTCCTTCGTGATCCTGGACGAGGCCCAGAACACCACTCCCGCCCAGATGCGCATGACCCTCACCCGGCTTGGCGAAAACTCGCGCATGGTGGTGACCGGAGACATCACCCAGATCGATCTGCCCCCTGGTCAGCCCAGTGGCCTGATCGAAGCCGCCGAGGTGCTGGGTGGGGTAGAGGGGGTGGCCCTCTGTCGCTTCAGTGATGCCGACGTGGTCCGCCACCCCTTGGTGCAGCGCCTAGTTCAGGCCTACGCCCGCAAGGATGACCGGGGCCGGCAGGGCCGATAGGCGCTCCGATAGACGCAAAAGAATAGGGAGATCCGCACAGCCCCCACGGCAGTTGTTCGATCACGGCTGCCAGGATGGAAAGACTTCGAGAAAGTGCGGCAAATGCCCGCCAGCAGCAATTTCCAACAAGCCATTCGTGAGGCCCAGTCCAGCGCCCTCGTTGGGCCCAATGTGGTCAACAAGGCCCTGCCCTACGTGGGTGGTGGCATGGTGCTAACCGCCGTTGGCGTCTTGGGAGGACTTTCCCTGATGGCAGCGAACTCGGCCCTGTTCATGCCGCTGTTCTTCTTGGCCCTCATTGGCAATCTGATTCTTTTCTTTGTCGCCCAGAATGTGGCGGCCAAGGGTGACAATGCCACCGCCTTGCCCCTGCTATCGGCCTATAGCCTGATCACCGGTTTTACCCTCAGCGGCGTAGTCAGCTATGCCATTGCCGCCGCCGGAGTCGGCGCCGTCGGCACCGCCGCCCTGGCCACGGGGATCACTTTTGTTGCGGCCTCCACCATGGGCCGCCGCATGAGCGACAACGTCGGTCAAGCGTTGAGCGGCGTGGTGGGCCTGGGCCTGCTTGGCCTGATCGTGGCCATGCTGGTGCAGTTTGTGGGCAGTTTCTTTGCTCCGCAAATTTTTAGCACCGGTGGCTTTGAACTATTGATTGCCGGCTTTGGCACGATTTTATTTGTTGGTGCCGCTTTCTTGGACTTCTACACCATGCCCCGCACCTACCGGGATGACCAGTATCTCTCTGGTGCCCTAGGCATGTATCTCACCTACATCAATCTGTTTGTTTTCCTGCTGCGTTTGATCGTGGCCCTTCAGGGCGGTGGTGGTGGTCGGCGGGACTGAAATCTGCTCAGGCAGTGGTCTGAACCACCAAAACCAACAACGGCAGACCTGCAAAGGTCTGCTTTTTTATGGCCCGATCGCCGAGCCAAGCTCAAGCCCATGCAGCCAAAGCAGATCAGGGCCAAGTTGATGCCAGCCCTGGGAGGTGAGCCGGGGAGCCTGGGCGAGCCGCGCCAGATCGAGGCAGCCCAGGGGGGTGCGAGCCGGCTCACCACCCAACAAGGTGGGTGCAATGACGGCCGCCAGCTGCTGCACACAACCCTCACGGACGGCGGCCGCGGCCAGGGTGGGACCGCACTCCCAGAGCACCTGGTTGCAACCCCGGACAGCGAGACTCTCAAGCAGCCGGATAGGGGTGCATTGCGGCAGTTCCAGTCGTTCGATGCCGAGGCGATCCAGCCGCTCCCGAGCCGCCAGGGAGGCCTGCGGACCATGGGCCACCAGAGAGGTGGCGGTGTTGTCATTCTGAAAGAGCTGCGCGGCCAGCGGCAGATCCAAGCTGCGGCTGAGCACCACCCGCAGGGGTTCGGGAGTGCGGGCGCCCCGGCTGGTCAGCAACGGATCATCCGCACGCAGGGTGCCGCCGCCGACGATCACCGCATCGCAGCGACCCCTGAGCCGATGCACCCACTGGCGGGCCAAGGGACCGCTGATCCACTGACTTTCGCCATTTGGCAGGGCCGTTCGACCGTCAAGGCTCATGGCCCACTTGAGCAGGCCCCAGGGACGACCACTGCGGACCCGGTGCACAAAAGCCTGGTTGAGACGGGCAGCCTCCGGCTCCGCCACCCCCTCCACCACCTCCAGACCGGCGGCCCTCAGACGGGCGACGCCCCCGCCAGCCACCCGGGGATCCGGATCCGCCATGGCCACCACCACCCGTGCCACTCCCGCCGCCAGTACCGCATCGCAACAGGGGGGCGTGCGACCCTGATGACAGCAAGGCTCCAGGGTCACCACCAGGGTGCCCCCCCGCGCCCGCCCGGAGGCCTGGGCCAGGGCCATCACCTCAGCATGGGGTTCGCCAGCGCGGCAGTGATAGCCCTCCCCCACCAATTGGCCGTCCCGGTCCAGCACCAGGGCCCCCACCATCGGATTGGGGCTGGTCGTTCCGGCCCCGAGGGCGGCCAGGGCGAGCGCCCGATCCATCTGGGGGCGCCAGTTCATGGCAGGTCCGCTGGCCCCCAATTCGGCAAGCGGAGCCATTCGGCCACCACATAAGGAGGCACCGGCAACTCCAGAAACACTCCTGGCAAGGTCAGGCGCAGGGGGCGGGGCTGATCCAGATCGACCATCAACGGTGACAGGTCAAACTCTGCCGCCGCCGCCCTGCCGTCCGCTACCAACTCGGGCTGGCTGAGGGTGACATCGGCCAACAACCACTGGCGGCGACCACTGCGCACTTGGAGGCTGGTGGGATGTTGGAGACGGACTTTGCCGGGATATCCCACAAGCCGCAGCCGCAAGGCAGCCTTGGCGGCGGCATCTCCCTGCCGGTAGGCCACCACCTGCCAGCTCTGGTGGTCCAGATCCCGCAAGCTCTCAAGGCTGCGCACCACGGCCACCCCGGGGCCAAGATCGCCGTGGGCCTGGATCTGGGCGCTGCCAGGATCGGGGCCAAACAGCAACACAACCAGCGCCAGGGCCAAAGCCAAGGGCTGCAGCAGCCAACCGGGCAGACGGGCAAGCAAGATCATCAGGGTCTGCGCTCGGCGCCAGGTATGGGCTGCCACTGGGTATGGGTGGCCCAAAGGGCCCAGATCGCCATGGCCCTCAGGTAATGACAGGCCCTGTAAGTGTGAACGGCGGTGATGGCTTCTGGGGTTCGAAACTGGAGCCCGCCCCCGTAGACCTGAGCCACCACGGCACTACAGATGGCCAGAGCGGTGGGGGTCTCCCCCATGAGTCGGTAGTAGGCCGCCAGCCCGAAATTGATGCCTGTCCAGACCTCCAGGGGATGGGTGCCCTGGGGATCCAGGGGGGTGCCATCGCGCCGCAGACCGTTCGCCACCCCGAGGCTGCCGCCATGGAAGCGCTCGAAGCAGGCCTCCCGGATCGCCTTGAGGGACGATCGGGCCCGCTCCTCACTGACCACGGGCGGTAGGCCCAACAAGCGCGCATAAAAATCGCCACACAGTTGGTCGGCCATAACCACGGGAGTGCCGCTATTGGCATCGATGTTGTAGTACTCGCCATTCCAAAGCAGGCGATCAAAATTGGCCCTGGATTGCTCCAGCCATCCCCCGAATTGCCGCTGTTCTTCGCCGGTGTCCAGCCCCAGATCCAACTGCAACCGCTGGGCCATGGCCAGGGCCGCCTCCAACGCGGCGATCCAGAGGGCACCGCAATAGGCACTGACTCCCTGCAGGGGCCAGTCGTCAAAGGTCTGGTCGGGGGCACCTCCGTTATCGGGCAGACCATCGTCATTGACATCGAACTGCTTGAGATAACGCAGTGCCTGGAGCGAGGCCGGCCAACAATCCGCCAGAAACTGAAGATCTTCACCACTGGGGGAAAACCGGA
The DNA here is from genome assembly GCA_046338875.1 of Cyanobacteriota bacterium. Lineage (GTDB taxonomy): Bacteria > Cyanobacteriota > Cyanobacteriia > PCC-6307 > Cyanobiaceae > Cyanobium. The sequence continues at coordinate 6,916 of JBKDVK010000149.1, forward strand.
AAGTGCGCCATACCTGCAGCACAAAATCGCTTGCCAGATCCTTCCAGAGATTGCAATCTTGGTACGCGGTATAATTGGTGGCTTGGAAAGGACGCTCATTCGGGGCGCCGAGATCGTGGGGAGTGGCGCCCGCCAGCTTGCGAGGCGCCTCAACCCGACCTTTGCCCTGGGTGAAGTACCAACCGATCGGCCGCAGGGTGGCATCGGCGGCCGGAATCGCCCTGGCGAAATCCAACAGCACCGCCTTATCCAATTCAGGCCAAAGCTGCAGCAGCGCCAAGGAGCCGTAGAGACGCACATCCAGACTTTCGTACCAGGCGTAGTCGAGGCACTCGAGCACCCCAAAATGGCCAATCGGCGCTTCGGCCGTGGCGGCCGTCCAGAGGCTGCCGCCACTGGCCAAGTCGTAGAGCTCGTTTAGGAGGGCCATGCGCAGGTCCTCGGGGAGATCCTTGCGCTCCAGAACGGGGGCCTGCCAACGCTCAATCGCGGTGTACCACATTTGGTGATCCCGCAGGGCTTCGGCAGCGATGGCGCCGGCGCTATCGCCGCCGACCCCAAAGAAATCGGTGTAGCGACGCAAACGCCTATCACCACTGGCAAAACTGGTGACCGGCAAGTCCCAGCTGATCGCCACTGGAATCTCCAGACTCTCCCCCGGTTGCAACCTAAAGCGGATCGCCAGGGCAGCGCTCAGCGGACAGTCCTCCCCTGCGGAAGTCTGATCGTCGCGATCGGGGATAGCGCCCTCCCGGGCGAAGGGTTCCCAGAGTTCAGCGCCATCGCCGGCCGGATTCCAGCGGCTGCAGCGCATCACCTCGACCGGAGCCGTAGCCGTGGCCAGGCCATCGGCCACGGCCAAACACCACTGGCCCTGGCCCTCCGCCAGGGGTTCACAGCGCTCGCCTTCCAGCACCAGCCCCTGCCAGCCAGGGCCGTCTCCCCAGCGGTTGCGTTGACCACGGCTGGCGCCGATGGAAGGCACGTAATTGTGTTCCGGACTGCCGTCGTCACGGAAATGGACGGAAGCGGAGGGGTCGGTGTTCGTGAACCAGCCACAGGTATTGCGCCAACTCAGCAGCAAGGACAGATTCAGGGGTGCTGGGGTGGGATTGACAAAGCGCCAGCGAAACACCGCCACGGGATAGCTGGTGCGCTCGTAGTCCCCCGGCAGGATGGGACTGAATGCCTCACAGACCGCTTCCACCGCGAAGACATTTCGGTAGTGCGCCTGGCTGACCGGATAACGGGCCGCGTAGGTGCCAGTCGATCCCGTTCCAGGGGACTGGGGATCGCCCATCGGATACCAGCTCCAGGCACCGAGGGGAACCTCGGTTGCTTCGGGCCGCGAATCATCCCGGACCGGTGCCTGGGCCAGGGCATGGGCGAGGCGACGCTGACCATCGTCCTCAAACAGGGAGAACTGGCAATCCGGCAAAACTCCGAACCAATGCTCACCGCCATCTAGGTGCCAAAGATTGAAGGCACCGTCAGGGGCTCGGGCGATGCATCCGGACCCGAATCCTCCCAGGGGCATGCCGTGATTGGGGCCGTCATCCAGGTTGCTGGCGTAGCGCACCGTGTAGGGCCGCTCCCAACCTTGACCCAGGGGCCTTTGCCAACTGGCGAAAGGAGGCTGCCAGAAAGGTTTCTCTGCCGATCGCGGCGGGCGGAGGCGGGGGAGACCGAACGGCGCCATCGAAGCGAAGCTTTTGCGGGCCAGCTTGTCAGACCTGGCGCCACCTGACGAGGCGAGCAAAGGCCACAAGCAAACGAAGCGACGTCTAAATTTCAACCAATGGAGTTGGTGCTGATAACATCTGGCCGAATTACAAGTGATCCAATGGCCCCAGGCTCGTCGCCAGACTCGATCGAGCTGAAGGCAGAACTTCCTCAGACGATCCATCGGTATCGGCCCGAAATTGATGGACTGAGGGCATTGGCGGTTGTAGCTGTTTTGATTAATCATCTCAATAGCGAGTGGCTGAAAGGCGGCTATCTCGGAGTAGATATCTTTTTTGTGATTTCTGGTTATGTGGTGACCGCATCACTCGTGGCCCGTGAGGATGGCTCTTGGGG
>JBKDVK010000150.1:0-9026 GCA_046338875.1 Cyanobacteriota bacterium
TGGCGCCCGGCTCTGCCTGATCTCCCAGGTCCTCACCCAGCGCTCCAACCTCAGTGTGGGCCCACCCTTCGAGTTGGCGTTGATTCCCGCCGGCAGTCTGGCCATCACCCAACAGCGCAAGATCGAAGCGGACGATGCCGATCTGGCCACCATGATGGACATCTGGAGTGAAGCCCAGCGGGAGGCTCTCTACCGGCTCCCCCGGTTTGCCTGGGAAGGCGGCCCGGAGGGGTGAGGCGGGGGGGTGAGCTGGAGGGCTTCAGCCCAGCGGGGTGGCCGGCAATTCGCGGGTAACCCGCTGCAACTGACGGGTTTCCAGCGCCAGCACCCGGCGGGCGAAGTCGGGATCGCGCTCCAGGGTGGCGTCGAAGCAATCCACCGGCACTGCCAACACCCTGGTGCCGGCCGTTTCGGCCACGATCGTGTTCTCGGAATTGCTGTGGGTCAGCACCTCCAGTTCGTCGAGCACCTGGCCGGCCCGCAGGGCACGAAAGCGCACCTGATCGCCGCTGCGCTCTTCTACCCGGGCCTCACCTTCGATCAGCAACAACAGCTCGCGGCAGGAGTCGCCCGCGGCGGTGATCGCCTCGCCCGCCGCAAAGCTGCGGATCTCGGCGTGATCGGCCAGTAGATCCAGGGTGTCTGTCCAGGTGCGATGGAAGAAATCGCTGGTGGCGAGCACCACCCGTTTCTCGAACTCCGGCAGCGCTGCAAGAGGCAGTGCTGCTAGCGGCATTGCTGCAGGCGCCTCCGCTGGCTTCAGGGTCAGCAATTGCTCGGCCGTCTTCCGCACCCAGGCGGGCCGTTCCGATGCGGCCAGGGCAGCGGCCAACGAGCGGCCCCGCTGCCAATCGAGGCTGGTGAATAGCACCACAGCGGCGGTGGCTGCAATCGGATCCGGGTCCTGGGCCAGCCGCTCCAGCTGCTGCAGCGTCGCCGCGACCGGCAGGTCGGGCCCGGGCTGGGCCCCGTCCCGGGCGCCAGCCCGCAGGCGGTCGATCACCGCGGCGGGCAGCTTGGTCCGCCAGCGGTCCTGCTCCAGCAACTCCGGCAGCGCTGCTGGTGCCGCGACGCTCAGCCGGTCCAGCAGCTGTTGACGCTCGGCCGCGGATTCCAGCTGGACCAGGCAGTCCAAGATGGCGCTGAGGCACAGCTCCTGGCGCAGCCGCAGCCGGTCCGCCAGCAGGGCGACCGGGGCGGGCTGGTGCCGCAGCAGCAGCGGTTCACTCAAACTGCGGGCGGCGAGGCCCAGGTCTTCGAGCCGCTGCAGCAGCATCTCGGCGCGGTGATGGGCCGCTTCGGCGGGAGACACGGCCTCCAGGATGCGGGCTTCTTCCTGGGCACTGATCGAATACTGGCTGCCGATTGAATCGAGCAGCGCCGCATCACCAGCTTTGCCACCACCACCGCCACCACCACCACTGCCGCTGCCTGTTCCGATCCGGCTCTGCAGGCGCAGCAGCCGTTCCAGCGAGCGGCGGTAGCCGCTGAGGCGCACCTGATCTTCGAGGCTGCGGCGCTGGTCGGGATCAAGCAGCGCCGGATCCTCCACGCCGAGTTCATCGAGCAGCTGGCGGTGTTCGTCGTCGGAGATGCCGAGTTCCTGGCGCATGCGCCGCAGCACCTCAAGGCTGCTGGAGATGTTCACATAGCCCTCGGCCAGGGCATCGCGCACCACCCCCTTGTAAGCCTCATGGCGCTGCTCGCTGCCGAATCCGGGCAAAATGCGGGCCAGCACGTACACCTCATCGGTGTTGAGGTCGTCGAGGCTGCGGCCCTCCAGGAAGCGACCCACATCCAGCCCCAGCTTCTGGAGCTGGCGGCGGAAGCGCTCGGCCAGATTCTCGCGGCCATAGAGGGCCGGACTGCGATGCCAGTTGCGCACCAGCCAGAGGGAGCTGGTGGCGACCAGGGCCATGTCGAACAGGTACTGCAGCCAGGCCGGCGCCAGCTGCAGCAGTGGCCTGCCGGCGAACAGGAAGAAGAAGTTGAACACCAAAAAGGTGGCCGCCAAAAAGACGCGGTGGCGGATCAAGATGCGATCGGGCTCCGCCCCAGCGCGACGCACGCGGCGCTGCATCCAGGCCTCGATCGTCCTGCCGGCCAGCCAGCCCAGCCAGCTGAACAGCCCAAGCAGCAGCGGCACGACCACCAGCCGCGGGATGTTGATGACCTGGCCGAACAGATACAACCCGGGGCTGAGCAGGGTTGCCAGCTGATCCGGCTGGCGGACCCAGGCGCCGGAGAAGTAGTAGTCCCAGTTGCCGGCATAGAGGTAGTAGTAGAGGAAATAACCCACCACCAGGCCGACATAGGCATAGCGCTCGAAGGCAAAGGATGGCTGCTCCAGCCGTGCCCAGTACATGCGCTCGGCATCGATGTCGATGCAGGGTTGCTGGCAGGCCACACAGGCGCTCTGCTCCTCGCCGTTGGCATCAACCGTGCGGCACATCGACTGGGTGATCGTGGTCGGGCTCATCGGGGCGGAGCTGCCCAGCAGTGACGTCGGCGTCGAGTAAACCGATTGCACCGGCGCCATCGGGCAGAAGTACTGACACCAGGCCTTGCCGCCATACAGCCAGCCGACCGTGACCGCAGCGGCGATCGTGAACAGCAACCAGCCCGCCAACACCAGCCGGTCGGCGTTGAAGAACAAAATCCGGCCGCAGAGGCCGGCGTAAAGCCAGCCGAACTGCAGGAAGGGGTAATACTTGGCCAGCCAAGAATCGGGCGGAACCCGCGCCAGCTGATGGCGAATCTCGCCGGTCTTGGGGTTGCGTTTGGCGGTTTGGCGCTGGCGGCCCAAGGCGCGCGGAATCTGGGAAATGAACGAGAGCGGACAGATGCGCCGCCAGAGTTCATGGCCGAAGACCAGCAGGATAAAGATTCCCGCCGGCACAACCGCTCCCCAGAAGATCGTGGTGCCAAGCGGATAAGGCGATTCGACCAGGCAGCGGCCCTGCACCGCCACGCACTTATCGGCCAATCGCAGCGGACTCCAGGGGTGATCGGGACTGGTGAAGCGGGCCGTGAACGGATCGAAGAACAGCGAGGCGATGATCAGCAGCCAGCCTGTGGTGAGCAGCCATCTCACCCAGTGCATGCGGGTTTCGCTGACACGCGAGCCGGCCATCTTCAGCCATGGGAACGATGGCGAAAGCTAACCAGCCCAATCGCCACCTGGGCAGCAACGGCCCGCCAGCGGCCCGATCGCGGGCAGCAGCAGCCGCAAACCGAAATCAACGAGATCCTGCACTATCAAAAGGCGGTGGGGCTGCCGATCACCCTGGCCCAAGCGGGTGGCGAGGTGACCGCCGAAGCGTTGGTGGCGGCGCTGAAGGTGGCCGATCAGCTGGGGCGGCAGTTGGGATGAGGAACACGCCACAGCCCCCAACGCCACTTCATGATCAGATGATTCCCGCTCGCCTGTGATGCAGATCGTCGCCGCCCTGATCGAAGCCCTGCGGCTGCGTGGCGTGCGGCGCGTCTATGGAGTGCCGGGTGATTATGTGCTGGGCCTGTTTGCCGCCCTGCAGGCCTCGCCGATCGATCTGATCTGCACCGCCGGGGAGGAGGGGGCCGGCTTCGCCGCCGATGCCCACGGGCGTTTGCAGGGTCTGGGCGTGGCGGTGGTCACCTACGGCGTCGGTGCTCTGAAGCTGCTCAATCCGGTAGCCGGCGCCTACGCCGAACGCTCACCCCTGTTGGTGATCTCCGGCGCCCCGGGCCTGCGGGAGAGCGAAGAGCACCCCCTGCTGCACCACCGCATCCGGGCGGATCAAACCCAGCTGCGCCTCTTCCGGGAGGTCACGGTGGCCAGCGCGGTGCTCGATTCCGGCCGCACCGCCGCCCAGGAGCTGGTGCGGGTGCTGGAGACGATGCGGCGCGAATCCCGCCCCGGCTACCTGGAGCTTCCGGCCGATTGCCTCAACCGGGAGATTCCCTGGCCGATCGATTTGGCCCCGCCCGCCCCCGCGCCCCTGGCCATCCCGGAGGGTCTGCGGCGCGAGGGGGAGCGCTGGTTGGCCTGGATGCGCGGCCGCCAGCGCCCCCTGGTGCTGGCAGGCGTGGAGCTGGCCCGCTTCCGCCTGCAGCCGCTGCTGCGGCAGATCTTGGAGCGGGAGGGCTGGGAGTTGGCCACCAGCCTCTCTGGCAAAACCCTGCTGCCGGAGAGCCATCCCCGGGTGTTGGGCATCTACGAGGGGGCGATGGGGCAGCCACACCTGCGCCAGCGGGTGGAGAGCAGCGACGGCCTGCTGGTGCTCGGCCAGCCCCTCAACGACCTCGACACCGGCGTCTTCACGATGGCGGTGGATGCCAGCCATGTACTGCAGGTGGACCTGGAGGGAGGACTGCGCACAGCCGAGGCGCGCAACGAGAATCTGGATCCCCTCACCCTGCTACGCATCTGGGCGGAGGCGCCCCCGCCGGAGCCCGCACCCCTGCCGATTGCGGCCCATGGCGCCACGCCGGACGCCACCTTCGAGCCGACGCCCGATCAGCCGGTGCGGGTGGAGCGGTTGATGGCGGCGATTGAAGCCGTCCTGCCCGCCGCTGCCACCGTGCTGGCGGATCCCGGCGATGCCCTCTTCGCCGCCGCCGATCTGCAGCTCAGGGAAGACAGCCATTTCCTCGCCAGCAGCTTCTGGGCTTCCCTCGGCTTCGCCCTGCCCGCCGCCGTGGGGGCCTGGGGAGCCTGCCCGGAGCGCCCGCCCGTGGTGCTCCTCGGCGACGGCGCCCTGCTGATGTGCGCCAACGAGCTGGCAACCCTGGCCCGCTATGCCATCCCCGCCCTGGTGATCGTGCTCGACAACGGCGGCTATGGCACCGAGCGACCCATCGTCGATGGTCCGTTCAACAATCTGCAGCCGGTGGCCCATCGGGAGCTGGCCCTGGCGATGGGCTTCAGCGTCGCGCAGCGGGTGGAGAACGAGGAGGAGCTTTGGTGCTGTCTGGGCCGCTGGCGATCAGACGGGATGACGGTCCCCACATTGATCAGCGTGGCCATCCCCGCCGGCGAGATGTCAGCGGCGCTGAGGCGGCTCTCCACGGCTCTAGCGCAAAAGCTGGCAAACTCACCGCCGCAGGGCTGAGGGCGCCCCGCCAGCGCCTCAATCAACGCAACCTTCCAGCCTGAGGCGCGGGGCCGCCGCTGGATTCGGCCCCAGCGATCAGGCCAACGGCCGCCCCTTCCAGGTCCAGCCGCGGCCACTGAGGGTGCGCCACACCGACACCGGCCCGATCGCGGCCACCACCAGCCCACCAGCCCCCATCAGCCACCAGAAGGTGAGCGGCAACTGGAACTGGCGGCGGGTCCACAGACGCAGCACCAGCTGCAGGCCGATGCCTGCCAGGGCGAGGGCCAGGGCAGCCAGCAACACCAGCAGCAGATCCGGCAACCGCGCGGCGGCCAGCCCCACTGGGGCCAGCCCCATGGCGGCAAAGGCCGCAGCCGGCGCCAGCAACCAGGGGCCGCTGAACATCAGCAGCACCACCGAGGAGGCCGCCAAGGCCTTGGCCACATCGCCATCGAGGCCCAGCAGCCAGTTCTTGGTCCAGCCCTCCCAGAGGGAGGCGAAATCGCTGTACATGCGCAGCTCGAGCGCATCGAGCCCGAGCAGGTAGCGCAGGCGAAAGCCCCCCTGCTTGATCCGCCGCGCCAGGGCCAGATCCTCCACCACCTCCGCCGCCAGGGCCCGGTGGCCGCCGATCGCTTCGTAGGCGCTGCGGCGAAACAGCATGAATGGCCCGGCGGCAAACGCCACGGAGCTGGCCGGATCATTGGCGGCCTCGATCGGAAAGCCCAGCCCCAGCAGGCTGGCCATGATCGGTTGCACCAGCCATTCGGCGAGGCAGCCGCAACTCAGCCGCGGCGCCAAACTGAACAGGTCTGCCCCCTCGGCGCTCGCCTGGGCCAGGGCGCGGCGCAGGGTGGCCGGCTGCAGGCGCACATCGGCATCGACAAACAGCACCCATTCGCTCTGCACCTGCTCCATGGCAACGCTGCAGGCCCAGTTCTTACCCACCCAGCGCTCACCGAACGGCCGAGGCCCGGCATCGAGCAGCGCAAAGCGGGGCTCGCTGGCGCCACAGGCCCCTGCCGCCTGCCGGGCGATCGCCGCCGTGGCATCAGTGGAGCGATCGTCTACCAGCAGCACCCGCCAGTCGCCGCAGGGCTCTTCGCTGCTCAACACACTGGTGAGACAGGCGGCGATGTTGGCCGCTTCGTTGAAGGCGGGCACCACCACCGTCAGCGAGGTGCTGGCCAAGGCCGTTGATGCATCAGGAGCCGGCTCTTCCGCCAGCCTGGGCGCTCGGGCAAACACCAGCGCCAGCCCGGCGATCAAGATCACCAGGCCAAGAGCAGCGGCGGCAGCCAGCGACAGCAGCGCCCAGGCGAAAGCCGTGGCCAGATCCATGGCCGTAGCCCCCAGGGTGGTTTTGGCCATTGTGACCCGGCTTGATCGCGGCGGCAGCCCCGGCAACAGAAGCGAAGATGACACCCCTCAATCCCCGCCTGGCAACGCGATTGCACCCTGCTCAGTCTTAAAGAACTGATCAAGCTGCCACTCCATGAATGCTGCTGATAAAGCCATTCGGCGCTGCGATCGTTTCGTTCCTGGGACAGCAACAGAATTTCTCAGCTTGAACCAGCGGGTTGCCTTGATCCGTTGGTTTCTATTGGCCACTGAGCGATTTGGACGGCGCCGTAATCAGCGGATCAACATCAATGCATCAAACAGCCTGCAACTGTTCCAGCTGGACGGGCTTATGCCGACAAACGCATTGTGCTCGCAGTGCGCAGGCCTTTGACCTGAAGCTCGCGGCGCCCCAAACAGCCGAGTTCGCCTTAACGCCCATAATGCGGCTATGCTCATAAGAGTTTCGCCCCTGTAACCATGTCGTCCGTCCCTGCAACCGCCCAACTCCACCGCATCAGCGCCCACGACCTGGCCGATCAGCTAGCGACCAAAGGCGTCACCGTGATCGATGTACGCGAACCGATGGAGTACGCCTCCGGTCATATCAACGGCAGTCTCAACATTCCGCTGGCGCGCATCGCCCAGGCCGATCTACCCCGCGGTCCCCTGGTGCTGGTCTGCCAGAGCGGCAACCGCAGTGCCAAGGCCATGCACCAACTGCTGCAGCAGGGCCACCCCCAGCCGGTTGCCGACCTAATGGGTGGTATTCCCGCCTGGCAGCAGGCCGGTTTCAAAGTGCGCAAGCTCAAGGGGGCACCCCTGCCCCTGATGCGCCAGGTGCAGATCGCGGCCGGCAGCCTGGTGCTGCTGGGGGTGATCCTCAGCCAGACGGTGGCCCCCGGCTGGATTTGGCTGAGTGGCTTCGTGGGGGCTGGCCTCACCTTCGCGGGTATCAGCGGCTTCTGCGGCATGGCCCGCCTGCTGGCCGCCATGCCCTGGAACCAGGTGGCGATGGGATCCCCGCGGCCATGATCACGGCGACCATGGCGCTGCTCCTGGCGGGCGGCGCCTTGATCGGCTTTCTGCTCGCCGTGCTCGGGGCCGGCGGCTCGATCCTGCTGCTGCCCCTGCTGGTGAGCGGTGCGGCCCTGCCCACCAAGGCTGCGGTTCCGCTCTCGCTGCTGGTCGTCGCCTTGTTGGCCCTTGGCAATGTCGGTCCCTACATCCGCCGCCGGCAGGTCGCCATCCGGCCCGCCCTGGTGCTGGGGGTGCCGGCCCTCGCCGGCAGCTGGATCGGCGGCACCCTGGTGAAGGCCGGCCTGATCCCGGAGGCGGTGCAGCTGGGGATCTTCACGGCAGCGGCTTTGCTGGCGTCCTGGCTGCTCAATCGCCATGGTGCACTGGAGCATCCCCCCAAGCTCGGGCGCCCCGCAGGCAACCCCTTAGCGCTGGCCAGCCAGGGCGTGGTGGTGGGTCTGCTCACCGGCATCGCCGGGGTGGGCGGCGGTTTTGCGATCGTGCCGGCCCTCGTTCTTCTGGCGGGCCTGCCGATGCAGCTCGCCAGCGGCACGAGCCTGCTGCTGCTCACCACGAACTCCCTGGTGGCCCTTGCCGCCCTGGGCCACTGGCCCACGGCCCAGCTGCCGCTCCTGGTTCCTCTGGTGGGTGGTGGCTTCCTGGGGGCGGTGGTCGGCCAGCGGCTTGCGCCTCACCTACCCGAGGTGCGGCTGCGGCAGGGCTTCTCGGCCCTGTTGATCGGCTCGGCACTGCTCAGCGGATTTGAGGCCTGGCGACGCCACGACCACCCGCCTGCCGTAACAGCCGGCAGCTGGTTCATCCATCTGCAAAGAGCACCACGGTCTGCATGGGCTCGCGAAACCAGAACGCTGCTCTCGCTCCGTTCAACCTGCTGCCTACCTGGTGGTGGCGGTATCTGGTGTGACCCGCCAATCGAGACCTGGCAGCAAGGGAACGATCGCCGGGGTGGACCTCATGTAGTCGGCATAGTCGCTGTGGATGGCACACAGGCGCCGCTCCTCCCGTCGTGCCTTGAGGCTGAGTACGGTCGCCAATGCCAGCAGCAGGACCAGGTGCAGCAGGCTGCCGAGGGCCAACGTCACCCCCAGGGAACAGAGCAGCAGCGACTGGTAGAGGCGATGGCGGCAACGGCCGTAGGCCCCTTCGGTGACCAGGGACGCTCCGGGCATCGGTTCGGGTAGCGGGCTGAGGCTGTCCCCGAGGTTCAGGGCCCCCTGGGCGCCGATCACCAGGCCGATAAAGAAGGTGAGAGCCCCGATCAGGCGCAGCGCCGGGGGCCAGTCAATACCCAGATCTGAGGGGGGAGGTGTTGGCGGCAGCCAGTGGGCGGCGATCAGGAACAACTGCGCCAGCAGCCACCACTCGCCGTGGCGGTTGTCCCGCAGACCATCCCAGGAGAAGCCCCACTTCTGCATGCGTTCGTTCAGTTGGCGCAGCATGATTCGATCTCGTGAGCTAAGTGGAGTTGGCCTGGCTGGCGCCACAGACCCAGCCACTCGTCGTTGCGTTTGTCCACCGACCCGCTGGCCGGCTCCCAGATCTCCAGCACCAGGCCGGCCTGGCGCA
>JBKDVK010000151.1:0-7881 GCA_046338875.1 Cyanobacteriota bacterium
GCGGTAAGAGCGCACCAGCGGCATCGAGAGGTGCCGGCTAGGTAAACCCCGGCTGGGAGCAAGGCCCAGGGACAAAGGTTGGCCAGCTTCCCCGTCCCGCTTCAAGTGCGCCGCTAGAGGCCGTCGGTAACGGCGGTCCCAGACAGATGGTCACCCCGCTGGTGCGCCAGCGAGAACAGAACCCGGCTTATGTCCTGCTTTCACCCCCTTGGCCCCCGTCGCCGGCGGCCCTGCCTCCATGACTCCCCAGCGTCGCCGCCTGCTTCTGGAGCTGTTGCGCCGGCTCGGCCTGGACCCGGCGGCGCCGGCTGGCCCCGGCAGCAGCGAAAGCGCCCTCGCCCCCATCGAAGAGGCCCTCAGCCACCGTTCCGCCGGCCGGCCCGTTGATCACGAACAGCTCGAATTCCTCGGCGACGCCGTGCTGCGCCTCGCCGCTTCCCTCTACCTGCGCCGCCACCACCCCCAACTCAGCGTCGGCCAGTCCTCCGCCCTGCGGGCCCAACTTGTGAGCGATCGCTGGCTGGGGGAACTGGCCCTGGCATGCGGCCTCGAACCCCTGCTGCACCTGGGGGCCACGGCTGCCGCTGATCGGGCCGGTCGGACCACCGTGCTGGCCGAATGCTGCGAGGCCCTGATCGGTGGGCTGTTCATCGCCTGGGGGGGCTCAGACGGCGGCCTGGAGCCGGTGCTCCAGTGGCTCACCCCCCATTGGCAAAAGACCAGCGCCGAATTGCTGCAAGATCCCCATCGCCACAACTGGAAATCGGCCCTGCAAGAATGGAGCCAGGGCCAGCGCCGCGGCCTGCCGACCTATCGCTGCCAAGAGCGCAGCCGGAGCCATGGCGATCCACGCCGTTTTCATTGCCGCGTGGAGCTCGGCAGTGAGGCCCTGGGGGAAGGCTGGGGCGGCTCCCGTCGCCAGGCCGAACAGCAGGCGGCCCGCGCCGCTCTGGCCAGCCTGGGTATCAGCCCTCCTGCAACAGGGTCGCCAGCGGCAGGGTGACCAACTTGTCCCAGTTGCCCCCCTCAAACAAGACTGCGGCGCGGGTGCCACTGATGCGCTGCACAAAACCTTTGTAGCCGTTGTAAATAGAACGTGGATCATTGACCACCACCGTGGTGCCCGGCAGGATCGGCAGGGTCGGCATCGGGGTTCCTGAATCAAGGCCAGCTGCGCCATTATCGGCCCCACCAGCGGAATCGGTGCTTGGGGCCTGCCAACCCGAGACTGCACACTGGGTGCTGATCGCCCTGGCCAGCGCGTGAACGCCGACGAATCCACCCCCAGCCCCGAGGCCGATCATCTGAGTCCCGAGGGCAAGCCCCTGCTGGTGGTGGGGACCCTGGTGGCGGCCCAGGGCCTGGCTGGCGAACTGCGCATCCTGCCCCGCAGTGACTTCCCCGAGCGCTTCACCAAGCCTGGCCCGCGCTGGCTGTTGGCGCGCCAGGGCATGCCCCGGGCCGTGGAGCTGCTGGGAGGACGCCAACTGCCAGGCAAATCCCTGTTTGCGGTACGTCTGGCCGGCGTCAGCAGCCGTGATGCGGCGGAGGCCCTGGTCCATCAGGAGTTTTTGGTGGATGCCAGCCAACGACCCAAACTGGCCCCCGGAGAATTCCACCTGCTGGATCTAGTCGGCCTCCAAGTGCGGCTGCTGGCTGACGCCGAGCCAGGATCAAGCCCCGGGGCCCCGATCGGTCGGGTGGTCGACCTGATCCACGGCGGCAACGATTTGTTAGCGGTGGAACTGGACCCAGCCGCGGCGCCACCGACAACTGGCGGCCAGCCGGCAAATGTGGGCCAGCCGGCAACTGGCCGCCGGGTGTTGATTCCCTTTGTCGAGGCGATCGTGCCCCAAGTCAACCTGCAGGAAGGCTGGATCGGTCTGACGCCTCCGCCTGGACTGCTGGAACTCTGAACTGCCCAGAGCCTTCACGCAGGCGTTGCCATTCATGCCACTGGTTATTACCAGGGTTGTTTCACCGGTTATTCCACCGTGACACTCTTGGCCAGGTTGCGGGGCTGATCGACATCCAAACCGCGGTGCGCAGCGATGTGATAACTGAGCAACTGCATCGGGATCACCGTCAACAGGGGACTCAACAACTCATCCACCACCGGCAGGGGCAGCAAAGTATCGAACAGCTCCGTATCCGGACAGGCCGGGGCGACGCCGATCAAACGGGCATCCCGGGCCTTGGCCTCTTGGGCATTGGAGAGCACCTTTTCAAACACCGTCCCCGGCACGGCAATCGACACCACGGGAACGCGGGCATCAAGCAAGGCGATAGGACCATGCTTCATCTCACCGGCCGGGTAGCCCTCGGCATGGATGTAGCTGATTTCCTTGAGCTTGAGGGCCCCCTCCATGGCAATGGGATAGTTGATGCCCCTGCCCAGAAAAATGACATCCTGGGTATCACTGAACAGGTGGGCCAGCTCGGCGCAACGGCGGTCGTGGTCCTCCACCAGCGCCTGCAACTGGGCCGGCAATTCCCGTAACTGGGCGACGAGGGCCAGCAGCCGCCCGTGATCCGGCAGCCCCGGCTGCCGCAGACCCGCCGCTGCCCGCCGCTCAGCAAAGGCCAAAGCGAGGCCATAGAAGGCCAATAGCTGGCCCATGAAGGTCTTGGTGGCGGCCACTCCCACTTCAATCCCGGCGCCAATATCCAGAATGTGGCTCACCAGCCGCCCCAACGAACTTTCGGGCCGATTGGTAATGCCCAGCATGCGCGGGGCATAGGACGGGTCGCCGTGACGCTGGCGTCGCTCCTGTTCCATGATCAGGGCCGCGAGGGTATCGGCGGTCTCGCCGGACTGGGTGACGCCGATCGTGAGCATCTGGGGCGAAAGGGGCGGTGGTGCGTAGCGGAATTCACTCGCATAAAACACAGTCGTGGGCAGGCCGGCCACCTGCTCCAACAGGTAGGCACCCACTTGGGCCGCATGGCGACTGGTGCCGCAGGCCAAAATCTGGATCCGCTCCACACCGCTGTAGACCTCCTCATCGAGGGGCAAGGCCACCAAGGCTCCCTCGGGCAGGTGGCGGGCCACCCACAGCGCGGCGGTCTCGGGCTGCTCATGGATCTCCTTGAGCATGAAATGGCGGAAGCTGCGCTTGTCCGCCACGTGCTCAGTGCCACTCAGCAGGCTGGGGTTGCGCTGCACCCGCTCTCCTGTGGCGCTATACAGCTCGATGCCCAGGGGGGTCAGCAACGCCACCTCGCCGTCTTCCATCGGCAGGATCGTGCGGGTGAAGCCAGCCAGGGCGGGCGTATCGCTGGCGCAAAGAAACTCTCCCTCCCCCAGACCAATCAGCAATGGGGCCTGGCGTCGCGCCACCACCAGGGCCCCGGGCACCCGGGCCCAGACCACCGCCAAGGCGTAGGCCCCCTGCAACCGGGGCAACACCTCTTGCAGGGCTCTCAGCAGCAGGGCCGCATCGACCTGATTGCCCTCTCTCTCCAGCGCCTCCAGGCGACGGGCCAAGAGGTGGGGAATGACCTCGGTATCGGTGTCAGAACGGAACACCACCCCCTCAGCCTGGAGAAGCTCGCGCAAGCTGCGGTGATTTTCGATGATGCCGTTTTGAACAACGGCCAGTTGGCCACTGCCATCTAAATGGGGATGGGCATTGCGTTCTTCCGGTTTGCCATGGGTGGCCCAGCGGGTATGGCCGATGCCGCAATGGCCCGGAGCACCCTGCTCTTCCCAACGGGCGGTCAGGTTGAGCAACTTGCCCTCGGCCTTGAGGCAATGCAGTCGCCCTTGGGGAGCCCCGCCCGCATCCGGCAGGGCCTCCACCGTGGCGATGCCAGCGGAGTCATAACCGCGGTATTCGAGCTGTCGCAACCCCTCCAGCAACTGGGGCGCAGCCTCTCTCGAACCGATCAGGGCAACGATGCCGCACATGGGGGAAGGGGAGCGCCACACACAAAAAAGCCCGGCGCGGGCCGGGCATGAGCTTATGGCGGCTAGCTACCGGTTTCAGTAGGCGAGGCCCATAGAACGGGAGGTCTCGTCGCCCAGATAGACGCGGATGCTGAGGAAGTCAGTGGGGCAAGCGGTCTCGCAGCGCTTGCAACCGACGCAATCTTCGGTGCGAGGCGAAGAGGCGATCTGGCCAGCCTTGCAGCCGTCCCAGGGAACCATTTCCAATACATCGAGGGGACAGGCCCGGACGCACTGGGTGCAGCCGATGCAGGTGTCGTAGATCTTGACGGCGTGAGACATGGGCCTTGTTGCGGCTGGGCCGGTGAACGGACGGCGTGGAGTCAAGGTACCGGCAGGAGCGGGAACCAAGGGTGCGCGCCGGGCAGCCCGTCACCCTTGTTCATACGGCGCGGGGGCCAGGTCCTGGACGACCCGTAGGATGAGAACCACTGTCTCCAGCGGCCATGTCCCAGGAAGCGATCTTCGAGAAAGTCCGTTCGATCGTTGCCGATCAACTCAGCGTCGATGCCGCTGACGTGAAACCCGAATCGAATTTCCAAAACGACCTGGGCGCGGACTCCCTCGACACCGTCGAACTGGTCATGGCCCTGGAGGAATCCTTCGACATCGAAATTCCCGATGAGGCCGCAGAAGGCATCACCACCGTTGGCGATGCCGTTAAGTACATCCTCGAAAAACAGGCCTGATCGTCCATGGTGGAGGCACTCCGCCGCGTCGTGGTCACCGGTCTGGGAGCGGTCACGCCGATCGGCAACGATGTGGCCCAGTATTGGGAAGGACTGCGCAGCGGTCGTAATGGCGTGGCCGCCATCACCCTTTTTGATGCGTCTCGGCACGCCTGTCGCTTCGCGGCCGAGGTCAAAAACTTTCAACCCGCAGGCTGGCTCGAACCCAAAGAAGCCAAGCGCTGGGATCGTTTTTGTCAGTTCGGGGTCGTGGCCGCCAAGCAAGCGGTCCAGGATGCGGGTCTGAGCATCGACGACAGCAACCGCAATCGAGTCGGAGTCTCGATTGGATCCGGGGTGGGCGGCCTGTTGATGATGGAGACCCAGGCCCAGGTGCTCAATGACCGTGGGCCGGATCGGGTCACGCCCTTCTGCGTGCCCATGATGATTCCCAACATGGCCACCGGATTGACGGCAATCGCCCTGGGCGCCCGCGGTCCCAGCAGTGCGGTGGCCACCGCCTGCGCCGCCGGCTCCAATGCCATCGGCGACGCTTTTCGTCAGATCCAGCTTGGTCTTGCTGATGTCATGGTTTGTGGCGGGGCCGAATCGGCAATCACACCGCTTGGGGTGGCGGCCTTCGCCAGCGCCAAGGCCCTCTCGTTCCGCAACGACGATCCGGCAACCGCCAGTCGTCCTTTCGACTTGGAACGCAATGGCTTTGTAATTGGAGAGGGGGCTGGCATGCTCGTGCTTGAAAGCCTCGACCATGCCCTGGCCCGAGGGGCCACACCCCTGGCTGAAATCGTCGGCTATGGCACCACCTGTGATGCCCACCACATCACCTCTCCTTCTCCCGGTGGCGTGGGCGGTGCCGAAGCCATGCGCCTGACCCTGGTTGATGCCCGCCTGCAGCCCGAGGACGTCGATTACGTCAATGCCCACGGCACAAGCACCCAGGCCAACGACAGCAACGAAACCGCTGCCATCAAATCAGCCCTGGGAGATCGGGCTCGTCAGATCCCGGTCAGTTCCACCAAGTCGATGACCGGCCATTTGCTGGGTGGTAGTGGCGGCATTGAAGCCGTAGCCTCCGTCCTGGCCATCGGCCACAACCTGGTGCCACCTACGATCAATTACCACACGCCCGATCCAGCCTGCGATCTGGATGTGGTCCCCAATGTGGCCCGCGACCACCCCGTGAACGTCGTACTCTCCAACTCCTTCGGGTTTGGCGGTCACAACGTCTGCCTTGCGTTCCGGCGCTTCCCCTGAGCACGGGCCCGTCGCGGGTCACGCCCAGTTGCGTCGGAAGTCCTCCGTTTCCAAGCCCCTCCTCCCCCCCCCTTACCGCGTTCCGCCATGGTCGTAGCCACCACCACTTCGGTCGAGAGCCTTTGCATCAACAGCATCCGCTTTTTGGCGGTCGACGCGATCAACAAGTCCAACTCTGGCCACCCGGGGTTGCCGATGGGTACGGCCCCCATGGCTTTCGCCCTCTGGGACAGGATTCTGCGCCATAACCCCAAGAACCCCAAGTGGTTCAATCGTGATCGTTTTGTGCTGTCCGCTGGCCACGGCTGCATGCTTCTTTACGCCTTACTGCACCTCACCGGGTATGACTCGGTAACGATTGAAGACATCAAGCAGTTCCGGCAGTGGGGTTCCAAAACCCCGGGACACCCCGAAACCTTCGAGACCCCTGGGGTGGAAGTGACCACCGGGCCTTTAGGTCAGGGCATTTCCAATGCCGTGGGCCTGGCCATCGCCGAGGCTCATTTAGCCGCCAAGTTCAACCGGCCTGGCCTCAACCTTGTCGACCATTACACCTATGTATTGATGGGAGATGGCTGCAACCAAGAAGGTGTTTCGTCTGAAGCTGCCTCATTGGCCGGCCACCTTGGTCTGGGCAAGCTGATTGCCCTCTATGACGACAACCACATCACCATTGATGGAGACACCTCCGTTTCCTTCACTGAAGACGTATTAAAGCGTTATGAATCCTATGGCTGGCACGTCCAGCATGTGGCCGAGGGCAATACTGATGTCGATGGCATTGCCAAGGCAATCTTGGCCGCCAAAGCCGTCAGCGACAAACCAAGTCTGATCAAAATAACAACCACCATCGGCTACGGCTCACCCAACAAAGCCAACACGGCTGGAGTCCATGGTGCAGCCCTGGGAGCGGACGAAGCCGAACTGACCCGCCAGGCGCTCGAATGGAGCTATGGCCCCTTTGAAGTGCCCCAGGAGGCCTATGACCATTGGCGTCAAGCCCTCGGACGTGGCGAGAGTGCCGAAACGGAATGGAACTCCACCCTTGCTGCCTATCGCAGCCAATACGCCAGCGAAGCCGCCTTGTTTGAACGGATGCTGCGTGGCGAACTGCCCCAGGGTTGGGATGCCGATCTTCCCCACTACACCCCAGACGACAAAGGCCTGGCAACCCGGCAGCATTCCTTTAACTGCCTGAATGCCATCGCTCCAAGGCTGCCCGAACTGATCGGCGGTTCTGCGGACCTCACCCACTCCAACTTGACCGACATCAAGGGAGAAAAGAGCTTCCAAAAAGGCAGCGAAGCCAACCGTTACCTGCACTTCGGGGTTCGTGAACACGCCATGGCTGCCATCCTTAATGGCATCGCCTATCACAACAGTGGCCTGGTTCCCTACGGGGGTACCTTCCTGGTCTTTGCCGGATACATGATCGGGGCCATGCGCCTATCCGCCCTTTCCGAGCTGGGCGTGATCTATGTGCTCACCCACGACTCGATTGGCTTGGGTGAAGACGGTCCCACCCACCAACCGATTGAGACCCTGGCCAACCTGCGCGCCATCCCCAACCTGCTGGTGATTCGCCCCGGTGACGGCAATGAAACCAGTGGTGCTTACCAGGTCGCAGTGACCAATCGCAAGCGTCCAACGGTGCTGGCGCTCAGCCGCCAAGCGGTGGCCAATCAAGCCAATTCCTCCGCCGCTGCCGTGGCCAAGGGTGGTTACATCTTGGAAGACAGCCAGGGCACGCCCGAGATCATCCTGATCGGCTCCGGTACCGAGCTTGACCTTTGTGTCAAAGCGGCGGCCAGCCTGCGTAGCGAAGGTCGCCAAGTGAGGGTGGTATCGATGCCCTGTGTTGAATTGTTTGAAGAGCAGGATTCCGCCTATCGCGAATCCGTCCTGCCCGCTGGCGTTCGTCGTCGCGTAGTTGTCGAGGCCTCCTCCTCGTTTGGCTGGCACAAATACACAGGTTTTGATGGTGCCGTC